>NZ_BQIJ01000007.1:0-337078 GCF_021602465.1 Pseudomonas urethralis | reverse complement strand
TACCGGCCCCAGCGCCGCCCCGAGGTTGGACAGGTTCTGCGCCCCGTAATACACCCCGCGCAGGTGCTCCGGGGCAATCAGGTCGATGAACATGTACTCGGCGGGTATGACGATGATTTCACCGAGGGTGAACACCAGCATCGCCAGGCACCACGCCACGACCGATCCGGCCATGGCAAAGCCGAGCAGCCCGGCGATGAACAGCGCCATGCCGGCCAGCAGCCAGGGCATCAGCTGCTGGCGGCCGATGCGTCGACCGATCAGGTACTGCAGGGCTATCACCGTCACCGCGTTGGTCGTGACCAGATAACCGACCAACCGTGCCGCCTCGCTGGCGCTGCTGGTCACCACCAGGTACTGCGACAGATAGGCGGTGAACTGGCCGAAGACCACTGCGCTCAGTACGCCGCCCAGGGTGAAGCACACCAGTCGACGGTCGCGCGCCAGCCCTAGCGCAACCTGGCTGAACCCGGCGCCCGGCTGCACCTGCGTGCTGGCCTGCAGGCCACGGTCGCCAAGCCGCCAGTAGGCCAGGCACATGCCCAGGCCGGTGAGCGCCGAGGCGATGAAAGGCAGATGGTCGTCCAGCTCCAGCATGGCCACGCCAAGCAGCGGGCCGACGGCATAACCGACGTTGCTCAAGGTGTACTTGATGGCGAACACCTCGGCCCGTTGCTCCACCGGCAGCAGCGCGCAGAAGCCGGCCTTGGCGGCGATGTCGACCACCGCCAGGGCCAGGTTGATCAGCACCAGGCAGGTGAAGAACAGCCACACCGAACGGCTGGCGATGGCGATTACGAATGCGAGGGCGAAGACCAGCGTGCTGGCGCTGACCAGGGTGTGGTTGCGCACGGTGTCGACCAGGTGCCCGCCATACAGGCTCAGCAATGAGGCGACGATCAGCGCGCCACCGATCAGCAAGCCGATCTGGCCGACCGACAGTTGGAAGTTGTCGGCCAGGTAGACCACCAGGTAGGGCAGGGTGATAGCGCGGGCGACAGTCAGCGAGAAGGTGGTTGCCAGCAGCAGACGGACGCTGGCGGGATAGCCTTTCATGGCAGCGAGCATTGCCACGTCCTTGGTGTGGGGTAATTCGATGCTGGAGGATAATTGAGACGGGCGGCGGCGACCAGCGGAGGATTGACAGCCTGCACCTCGCGGGGGAATACTCTCGACCAATTCATATATATGTTTATATAACAAGAGACGAGAGCCGACCCATGCACCCACTGTCCGGTGATGCTCGACTACCCCGCTATCAACAGCTGCGCGATCATCTGATCGAGCAGATCGCCAACAACCGCTGGCGTCCGGGCGAGGCCATTCCCACCGAAGCCGCCCTGGCCAACGAGTTCGACATGTCTGTCGGCACCGTGCGCAAGGCCGTCGACGTGCTGGTCGCCGAAGGCGTGCTGGAGCGTCAGCAGGGCCGCGGCACCTTCATCCGCCGCCCGCAGTTCCAGTCTTCGCTGTTCCGCTTCTTCCGTTTCGAAAGCGCCAACGGCGAGCGGCTGATGCCGGAAAGCCGCATCCTCTCCATCGAGCCGGTGCCGGCCCCTTCGGCGGTTGCCCAGGCCTTGGGCCTGGTTGCCGAGGCTGAGGTCATTCGCATTGTCCGTACCCGTCTGCTCGGCGCTCAGCCGGTGCTTGCCGAGGAAATCTGGCTGCCGCGCCAGACCTTCCAACCCCTGCTCGACGTCGACCTGGACAGCAAAGGTCCGCTGCTCTACCCGATCTACGAGGAGCTGTGCGGCCAGGTGGTCGCCTACGCCGAGGAGACGCTGACCGCCGAAGCGGTCGATGCGGTGCATGGCCGCTTGTTGCAACTGCCGGCCAACAGCCCGGTCGTGGTGATCGAGCGCCTGGCCCGCGATTACGCCGGCAAACCGCTGGAATGGCGCCGCTCGCGCGGCCACGCGCAGCACTTCCGCTACCGCGTCGACATTCGCTGAGCCGTTAAACCGGCTGCTTCCCCCGTACCCGTCTGCGCCGTTCTGCCACGGCGCAGTGGCTTCGCCTGTCCGGTCGCCGGCCTGCCAGCGCTTTGGCACGCCCGGCCGTCACACACACGACTAAGAAGGATAACAACCATGTTCAGCTGGTATCGCCAGATCACTTCACGGGAACGCAAGACGTTCTGGGCCTGTTTCGGTGGCTGGTCGCTCGATGCGCTGGAAGTGCAGATGTTCGGCCTGGCTATCCCCGCGCTGATCGCCGCGTTCTCCCTGACCAAGGGCGATGCCGGCCTGATCAGCGGCCTGACCCTGGTGACCTCGGCGATCGGTGGTTGGCTTGGTGGCACCCTGTCGGACCGTTATGGCCGCGTGCGGACCTTGCAGTGGATGATCCTCTGGTTCTCCTTCTTTACCTTCCTCTCGGCGTTCGTCACTGGCTTCTATCCGCTGCTGTTCGTCAAGGCCATGCAGGGCTTCGGCATCGGTGGCGAGTGGGCGGCCGGTGCGGTGCTGATGGCCGAGACCATCAACCCGAAATACCGCGGCAAGGTCATGGGCACCGTGCAGAGCGCCTGGGCCGTGGGCTGGGGCCTGGCGGTGGGGCTGTTCACCCTGATCTATTCGCTGGTACCGGCTGAGTACGCCTGGCGGGTAATGTTCTTCATCGGCCTGCTGCCATCGCTGCTGATCATCTGGGTGCGCCGCAACGTGCCGGAGCCGGACAGCTTCCAGCGCCTGCAAAAGGACAAGGCCATCCCCGGCAGCTTCTTCAAGTCGATGGCCGGCATCTTCCGCCCGGAGCTGCTGCGCGTGACCCTGCTCGGCGGCCTGCTCGGCCTCGGGGCGCACGGTGGCTACCATGCCGTCATGACCTGGCTGCCGACCTTCCTCAAGACCGAACGCAACCTGTCGGTACTGAACTCCGGTGGTTACCTGGCGGTGATCATCTTTGCCTTCTGGTGTGGTTGCGTGGCCAGCGGCCTGCTGATCGACCGCATCGGCCGTCGCAAGAACATCCTGCTGTTCGCGCTGTGCTGCGTGCTGACCGTGCAGGCGTATGTGTTCTTCCCGCTGAGCAATACCCAGATGCTGTTCCTCGGCTTCCCGCTGGGCTTCTTCGCCGCCGGCATCCCGGCCAGCCTGGGGGCGTTCTTCAACGAGCTGTACCCGGCCGATGTGCGCGGTGCCGGGGTCGGCTTCTGCTACAACTTCGGCCGCGTGCTGTCGGCGGTGTTCCCGTTCCTGGTCGGCCACATGAGCGAATCCATGTCGCTGGGTAGCGCAATCGGTATCGATGCCGGCATCGCCTACGGCGTGGCGATGCTCGCCGCGCTGTGCCTGCCGGAGACCCGTGGCCGCAACCTCGAGGCCACGCCCGCGCCGGCAATGGCTGGCGCTGTCGCCAAGTAACCTGACTGTTCTGTGATGACCATGCCCGACGTTCCTGTTTCACACCTGACCGCCATCGACAGCCATGCCCACGTGTTCAGCCGTGGGCTGAACCTGGCCAGCGAGCGGCGTTACGCGCCCAGCTACGATGCGCCGCTGGGTGATTACCTGGGCCAGCTGCTGGCCCATGGTTTCAGCCATGGCGTGTTGGTACAGCCCAGCTTCCTGGGTACCGACAACCGCTACCTGCTCGATGCCCTGAAGACCGTGCCGGGGCAACTGCGCGGGGTGGTGATGCTTGACCGGGACGTCGAGCGCGAGACCTTGCAAGAGATGGATCAGCTCGGGGTCCGGGGCGTGCGCCTGAACCTCATGGGCCAGGCCCTGCCAGACCTGACGGGGGCTGAATGGCGGCCCCTGCTGGAGCGCATCGGCGAACAGGGCTGGCACCTGGAGCTGCACCGCCAGGTGGCGGACATGCCGACCCTGGTGCAGGCCCTGGAGCCTTATGGGCTGAACATCGTGGTCGACCATTTCGGTCGGCCCGATGCCCGCCTGGGGCTTGGGCAACCGGGCTTTGCCGAGCTGTTGACGCTGGGCGGCAAGGGCAAGGTGTGGGTCAAGGTGTCGGGGATCTACCGGTTGGAGGGTAGCGCGGAGCAGAACCTGGCATTTGCGCGCCAGGCGCTGTGTGCGCTGGAGGCTCACTACGGTGCCGAGCGGTTGATGTGGGGGAGCGATTGGCCGCATACCCAGCATGAGTCTTCGGTGAGCTTTACCAAGGTTGTCGAGCAGTTCGATGCCTTGGGCTGCTCGGCTGAATTGCGCCGCGCGCTGCTGGTGGATACTGCACAGGCGTTGTTCGGGTTCGCGTGATGTAGCGCCTGTGCTGGCCTCATCGCGGGTAGTGGCACGGTCAATCTGAAAGATGCCCCGCCACCTTCACAGGCAGCGGGGCATCTATTGGTCAGAAGCGGAATCGGCTGATCATCTGCTGCAACTGCCCGCCCAACCGCGCCAGCTCCACACTGGACGCCGAGGTTTGCTGACTGGCCTCAGCGGTCTGTTCGGAAATATCCCGCACTGTCACCACGCTGCGGCTGATCTCTTCAGCCACCGCACTCTGCTGCTCGGAAGCCGCGGCAATCTGCTGGTTCATCAGCTGGATCGCCGACACACGCTGGGTAATCCCTTCCAACGCCACCCCTGCCTCACGCACCAGCGCCACGCTGCTTTCGGTGAGGCTCTGGCTCTGCTCCATCAGCTCGCTCACCGAACGAGTGCCTTGCTCAAGGCTGCCGATCGCCGATTCGATCTCCAGCGTCGATGCCTGGGTACGCTGTGCCAGGCTGCGCACTTCATCTGCCACCACGGCGAAACCACGGCCCGCTTCACCGGCCCGGGCCGCTTCGATGGCGGCATTGAGCGCCAGCAGGTTGGTCTGTTCGGCCACGGCCTTGATCACGTCCATGACCTTGCCGATACGCTGGCTCTCGGTGCGCAGCGCTCCCATGGCTTCGCCAGTGGCGTCCACCTGGCTGGCCAGGCGGCTGATCTGGGCCACGGCGCGGCTGACCACGCTGTCACCTTCACGGGCTTCTTCGTCAGTGGCACTGGCGGCGGTAGAGGCTTCGCCGGCATTGCGCGCGACTTCGTGCACGGTGGCAGCCATTTCCTGCATGGCCGTGGCCACCTGGTCGGTTTCGACCTTCTGGTTGCTGGCGCCGGCGCTGGTCTGCTCGGTGATTGCCGACAGCTCTTCGGTAGCGCTGGCAATCTGCGAAATGCCATCGCGCACCTGGGCGATCAGCTCGCGCAGGTTGCGAGTCATGCCCTGCAGGGCGTTCTGCAGTTGGCCGACTTCGTCGCGGCGGCGGCTGCTCGGTTGTTCGCCGAGGTCACCGGCAGCGACCTGCTCCATGGCCTTGAGTGCCTGGCGCAGCGGCTGGCTGATCTGCCGGGCAATCACCCCGGCAGCCAGGGCGCCGAGCAGCAAGGCGAGCAGGGTGGTGGCAATTTGCAGGGTGCGGGCGAAGTGGCTGTCTTTGGCGACCAGCACCGCCTGGTCGTCCAGCAGTTGGCCGATGACACCGTTGAGGGTCTCGATGTCGTTGGCCATGGCGGCGCGGTAGTCCACCAAGTGGCTGACCTCGCCACGGAACGCCTCTACGGCCTTCGCATAGGCCTGCACCTGCAGCTCCAGCTGCTGGAACTGCTGCGGGAAATTGCCATTGAAGCGGGCGACCAGCCCCGGCAGATCGTTCACCGTGGTGGCGATCTGGGTGTTCATCAGTTTCTCGGTCTCGGCGTTGGTATTACCGGTATAACCGCGAACGTGGTAGCGCAGCAGGATCAGGTTTTCGCGGATCTGGTTGATGGCCTCGATGCGCACGAAACGCTGCTCGGCATCGGGCAAGGCGCGTACCTGATTGCGAATCTGCTCGATGCTGGCGAACGACTGGGTGGCCAGGACGCCCATTTCCTTTTGTGCCGCGCGCATCTTTTCATAGGAGCGGAAGCTGGCGGCCTGGTTGCCGCTGTAGCTCTGCAGTGCCTGGTCGGCACTATTGATCAGCGCATGGGCCTGCGCCCTGACCATCACCTCGCGCAGCTTTGCCAGTGTCGGCTTGAACGCGTCCAGTGCAACTTGCAGCTGTTTGCTCTCGGCGGGTGCGCCGTTGGCCATGGCATGGCGCAAGCGCGCTTCGCGCAGGTCGCCGAGGGCGTCGTTGAGGCGCGATACATCGCTGACAACCTCACTGCGCCGTACCAGGCTGCCGAGGCCGTCCCAGCTGATCAGCGACTGCACGAGTGTCAGGCACAGCACCAGGCCGAAACCGAGAAAGAGTTTATGGGCGATCCTGAGGTCGCCAAACCAGGTAAACATTACTGCCGAGCTCCTTTTCTTATGCGTTGGAGGAGACCTGAGGTCTGTTCCTTCTGTCAGATATAGTCATCTATATGAATTATCGGCACATGTAACAAAATCTGAACAGTGGTTGGCAGGAAATTAATGTCACTGTGATATCAAATTGTGAGCGGGTTCCTGAGTTGCCCGGTGTTTCTTGCCAGGCGGTGGCTTTCCCATGCAGATTTGTGGCTTGCAGCGCTTCGCGTGCCTCCAATGACAAAAGACACTCAGGAACAAGGACGATGAGTCACCCCTCGCAATTCACCTTGCTCGGCAAACGGCGTTTCCTGCCGTTCTTCGTCACCCAGTTACTGGGTGCCTTCAACGACAACCTGTTCAAGCAGTCGCTGATCCTGGCCATTCTGTTCAAGCTCAGCCTGGGCGACGGCGATCGATCGATCTGGGTCAACCTCTGCGCGCTGCTGTTCATCCTGCCGTTCTTTCTGTTCTCGGCGCTGGGTGGGCAGTTCGGCGAGAAGTTCGCCAAGGACGCACTGATCCGCGCGATCAAGCTGGCCGAGATCGTCATCATGGCGATCGGCGCCATCGGCTTCGTCACCCACCACCTCACGCTGATGCTGGTGGCGCTGTTCGGCATGGGCACCCACTCGGCGCTGTTCGGCCCGGTGAAATACTCGATCCTGCCCCAGGCCCTGCGTGAAGAGGAGCTGGTGGGGGGCAACGGCCTGGTGGAGATGGGCACCTTCCTCGCCATCCTGGTAGGCACCATTGGCGCCGGGGTGATGATGGCCAATGACAGCTATGCCACGGTGGTGGCCGGTGGCGTGGTCGGTACCGCCGTGCTCGGCTACCTGGCCAGCCGCTGGATTCCCCGGGCTGCGGCAGCGTCGCCGCAGATGGCGCTGGACTGGAACATCTTCAAGCAGTCGTGGGTGATCCTGCGCATGGGCCTGGGGCAGACCCCGGCAGTGTCGCGCTCGATCGTCGGCAACTCGTGGTTCTGGTTCGTCGGCGCCATCTACCTGACGCAGATCCCGACTTACGCCCAAGAGTGGCTGCACGGCGACGAGACCGCAGTGACCTTGGTGCTGACCCTGTTCTCGGTCGGTATCGCCGTCGGGTCGCTACTGTGTGAACGCCTCAGTGGGCGCAAGGTGGAAATCGGCCTGGTGCCGTTCGGCTCGTTTGGCCTCACCTTGTTCGGCCTGCTCTGGTGGTGGCACTCAGGTGACGTACCGGCCGGCGCCCAGCCGCACGACTGGCTGGCGCTGCTGGGCATGCACCAGGCCTGGTGGATCCTGGTGTCGATCGTTGGCCTCGGCGTGTTCGGCGGCTTCTACATCGTGCCGCTGTACGCGCTGATCCAGGCGCGCACTGCCGAAGACCAGCGGGCGCGGGTGATCGCCTCCAACAACATCCTCAACGCGCTGTTCATGGTGGTCTCGGCGATCTTCACCATCGTCCTGCTGAGCGTGCTCAAGCTGAGCATCCCCCAGCTGTTCCTGGTGGTGTCACTGCTGAACGTGCTGGTCAATGCCTACATCTTCAGGATCGTGCCCGAGTTCACCATGCGCTTCCTGATCTGGATGCTCAGCCATTCGATGTACCGCGTGCAGCACCGCGACCTCGAACGCATCCCCGATGAAGGCGCTGCGCTGCTGGTGTGCAACCACGTGTCGTTCGTCGATGCACTGCTGCTGGGCGGGGCGATCCGCCGGCCGATCCGCTTCGTCATGTACTACAAGATCTACAACCTGCCGGTGCTCAACTTCGTGTTCCGCACGGCGGGTGCCATTCCCATTGCCGGGCGCAACGAAGACCAGGCCACCTATGATCGGGCCTTTGCGCGTATCGCCGAGTACCTGGCAGACGGTGAGCTGGTGTGTATCTTCCCGGAAGGCAAATTGACCGGTGATGGTGAAATCGACGTGTTCAAGGGAGGCGTCAGCCGCATCCTCGAAGAAACCCCGGTGCCGGTGATTCCGCTGGCGCTGCAGGGCCTGTGGGGGAGTTTCTTCAGCCGCGACCCGGCCAAGGGCTTCTTCAAGCGCCTGTGGTCGCGGGTGACCATCGTGGCAGGCGCCGCCATCCCGGTGGAGGCGGCGCAGCCAGAGGCCTTGCGTGAGCAGGTCAGCCGCTTGCGCGGTGGCCTGCGCTGAGCAGGGGTATCAGCTGGCGCTGACCTTCAGGCCGATCAGGCCGGTAATGATCAGCGCCACGCTGACCAGCCGTACCAGGGCCATCGACTCGCCGAACAGGATGATCCCGGCGATCACCGTGCCGACGGCGCCGACGCCGGTCCAGATGGCATAGGCGGTGCCCAGCGGCAGTTCCTTCATGGCAAGGCCCAGCAGGCCCAGGCTGATGGCCATGGCGGCGACGGTGAGTACGGTCGGGAGCGGTTTGCTGAAGCCGTCGGTGTATTTCAGGCCGACGGCCCAGCCGACCTCGAACAGGCCGGCGAAGAACAGGATGATCCAGGACATGATGCGTCTCCATCGTTGCGAATGATGGGGCCGTCCCCGGAATGGTCACGCGGTGCGTCGTGAGGTCGTCCTCACCGTGGCCATCAGGGTACACATCAATGCCTGGCTGGCTCAACCTGTTCAATGGCGGCCGATGGCTCTTCCACCCTGCGGAACCAGGTCGAAAGCAGCGCCCCGGAGATGTTGTGCCAGACGCTGAACAGCGCGCTCGGCACCGCCGCCAGCGGCGAGAAGTGCGCCGCCGCCAGCGCCGCCCCCAGCCCCGAGTTCTGCATGCCCACCTCCAGCGCCAGCGACTTGCGCTGGGCCAGCGGCAGGTTGCAGAGCCGGCCAGTGAGGTAGCCCAGCAGGTAGCCGAAGGTGTTGTGCAGCACCACCACCGCCATGATCAGCAACCCCGATTCGGCAATCTTAGCCTGGCTGGCCGCCACCACCGCGCAGACAATCATCACGATGCTCACCACCGACACCAGTGGCAGCACCTGTACCGCCGCCTGCACCCGCGCACCCAGCAAGCGCTGAGCCAACACACCGAGCACGATCGGCAGCATCACCAACTGCAGGATCGACCAGAACATGTCCATGAAGGACACCGGCAGCCAGGCCGAGGCCAGGAACCAGATCAGCGCCGGGGTCAGCAGGGGGGCGAGCAGGGTGGTGACCGCAGCGATCGCCACCGCCAGCGCCAGGTCGCCCTTGGACAGCCAGACCATCACGTTCGACGCCGTGCCGCTCGGGCAGCAGCCGACCAGGATGACGCCCACGGCGATTTCCGCCGGCAGGTGGAACAGCTGGCACAGCAGCCAGGCCATGCCCGGCATGATCACGAAGTGCGCGACCACGCCCAGGGCCACACGCCAGGGCTGGCGGGCGAGGGCGGCGAAGTCATCGAGCTTGAGGGTCAGGCCCATGCCGAACATCACCAGCCCCAGCAGTGGCACGATGGCGACCTTGAGGGCGATGAACCACTGGGGCACCAGGAAGGCCAGCACGGCGAACACCAGCACCCACAGGGCGAAAGTATTACCGACGAAGCGGCTGAGGGCGGCGAGGGCACGCATGGGGCAATTCCTTTTCTATTTATAGCTTTGTGAATTTCACCGGCCTCTTCGCGGGCAAGCCCGCTCCCACAGGTACTCCACAGAATCTGAAAACTGTGGAGTACCTGTGGGAGCGGGCTTGCCCGCGAAGAGGCCGGTGCTGGCGACAACCGAATGTCAGGCCAGCACCGGTCTATCAAACCACATCAGACCCCTTGCGGAATCTCTTCGCCACCGAGCACTTCGAACAGCGCCGGCAGGAATTCGGCAAAGGTCATCATCATCAGCTGGAAGCTGGCATCGAACTGCTGCGCGGCCTCTTCGCCACCGTCCTGTTCGGCCTGTTCCTGCAGCAGCTCTTCGAACTTCAGGCGCTTGATCACCATCTTGTCGTCGAGCACGAACGACAGCTTGTCCTGCCAGGCCAGGGCCAGCTGGGTGACCACCTTGCCGGTGCTCAGGTGCAGCTGGATCTCCTCGCTGGTCAGGTCCTGGCGCTTGCAGCGCACGATGCCGCCGTCTTCGGCGGTGTCCCGCAGTTCGCACTCGTCCAGCACGTAGAAGCCTTCGGCAGCCTGTTGCGACTTGACCCAGTCGGTCATGGTCGCAGTGGGTGCGATCTTCACGGTCACCGGGCGCACCGGCAGCGAGCCCATCACTTCGCGCAGGGTCGACAGCAGGTCTTCGGCGCGCTTGGCGCTGGCCGAGTTGACCAGGATCATCCCCAGGCGCGGGGCGATGGCGGCGAAGATCATCGAGCGGCGGATGAACGCGCGCGGCAGGAAGGCCTGGATGATCTCGTCCTTGATCTGGTCGCGCTCTTTCTTGTAGACCTTGCGCATTTGCTCGGTCTCGATCTCTTCGACCTTCTCCTTCACGGCATCGTTGACCACGCTGCTCGGCAGGATGCGTTCTTCCTTGCGCGCGGCAACCAGCAGGAATTCGCCGCTGACGTGCACCAGGGGAGCGTCTTCACCCTTGCCGAACGGCGCGATGAAACCGTAGGTGGTCAGCTCCTGGCTGGCGCAGGCGCGGGCTGGCTTGGTGGCCAGCGCGGCTTCCAGCGCTTCAGGCTCGAACGGTACTTCCTGGGTCAGGCGGTAGGACAGCAGGTTCTTGAACCACATGGGGGGCAATCTCTCCTTAATGCATAAGGCGGGCATTATTCTCCGAGCAGCGCTCTGAGGCCAACCCTGTCAGAGGGCCAGCAGGACCCGATAAGGAAGGAAAAGCCCCGGCTGCGCTAGGTCTTTGAAAGGCTTGGAGTTTTTTTTGAAAAAAAATAAAAAAATGCTTGCCAGGGTAGCAGCCCCTCCGTAGAATGCGCGCCACACCGAGACGAAGGGTGATTAGCTCAGCCGGGAGAGCATCTGCCTTACAAGCAGAGGGTCGGCGGTTCGATCCCGTCATCACCCACCACTCGATGTATAGCGCAGCGGTAGTTCAGTCGGTTAGAATACCGGCCTGTCACGCCGGGGGTCGCGGGTTCGAGTCCCGTCCGCTGCGCCATATTCCACTTCCTGGGCCCACTGAACACCCGGAAGTAACAAAGATAGCGACCTTAGGGTCGCTTTTTTTGTGCCTGAAATTTGCGATGGTTGATTTTGCAAAAAAGTTGCTTCAATGGCTTGCCAGGCTGCTGGTTCATCCGTAGAATGCGCGCCTCACCGAGACGAATGGGTGATTAGCTCAGCCGGGAGAGCATCTGCCTTACAAGCAGAGGGTCGGCGGTTCGATCCCGTCATCACCCACCACTCGTTGATTAGCGCAGCGGTAGTTCAGTCGGTTAGAATACCGGCCTGTCACGCCGGGGGTCGCGGGTTCGAGTCCCGTCCGCTGCGCCATATTCCGCTTCCAGGGCCCACTGAACACCCGGAAGCCACAAAAAAGCGACCTTAGGGTCGCTTTTTTTGTTTGTGCGCTTACCGGCTACGCTCTTCATCCCGTAATGTCAGTACCTCGACCCCATCCTCAGTCACCGCCACCGTATGTTCCCACTGTGCCGACAGGCAGTGGTCGCGGGTGATCACCGTCCAGCCATCTTTGAGCGTCCGCGTCCCGCGCCCACCCTGGTTGATCATCGGCTCGATGGTGAACACCATGCCCGGTTGCAACTTCATGCCCATGCCACGCAGGCCGAAATGCAGCACCTCGGGCCCTTCATGCATCTGCTGGCCAATGCCATGGCCGCAGTACTCGCGTACCACGCTGTAGCCAGCCGCTTCGGCATGAGCCTGGATGGCATGGCCGATGTCACCCAGCGTCGCCCCGGGGCGTACCTGTTCGATGCCTTTCCATAGCGCCTCATAGGTCATGTCGACCAACCGCTGTGCGTCTTCGCTGATTGGCCCGATGCTGTACATCTTCGACGAGTCGGCAATGTAACCACCCTGTTCGAGGGTGATGTCGACATTGATGATCGAGCCTTCCTTCAACACTTCATCGACCTTGGGGATGCCATGGCAGACCACATGGTCCACCGAGGTGTTGAGCGAGTAGGGGAAGCCGTACTGGCCCTTGCTCGCCGGGCGTGCCTTGAGGGTATCGACGATGAATGCCTCGGCGCGGTCGTTGATCTGCATCGTGGTGATGCCGGGGCGGATGAAGCTGTCGAGTTCGGCGAAAACCCGGGCCAACAGCTGACCGGCGTTACGCATCAATGCGAGTTGGGCGGGGGTCTTGAGGATCACCTTGGACATGGAATGCAGGCTGTAGCTCTTGCGGGAAAGTGCTCCAGCATAGCGCCATGAGCCTTGCACCTGCCACCGCATGGTGCGCAGGGCTTTTGTGGGAGCGGCCTTGTGTCGCGAAAGGGCCGCGAAGCGGCCCCAGGATTTTGATGGTATCGCTTGAATTGCTGGGGCCGCTCTGCGGCCCTTTCGCGACACAAGGCCGCTCCCACAAGGTCTGGCCCACTAATTGCTGACTGACCCTTATCCAGGGCTATCAACGTCGACAGCCCGCAAAACTCACGACAAAGGCGCCGTGTTGCCCCGCTTGCTCTGCAAGCCCGGGCAGCCGGCGCCTTTTTGCGTTCCTGACAGGGGAAGAGCGCCATGACCACCCGTGAAGTACGCAGCGTCTGCCCCTACTGTGGCGTCGGCTGTGGCATTGTCATGAGCATCGAGGATGGCAAGGTCAGCAAGATCCGTGGCGACAAGCAGCACCCAAGCAACTTCGGCCGCCTGTGTACCAAGGGCCTCACCGCACACCTGCCGCTGACCGCCGCCGGGCGCATGGAGGATGCCTACGTCCGCCAGCAACGCAGCCAGCAGCCGGCACGCAGCAGCATGGACCAGGCCATTGCCCAGGCCGGCGAGCGCCTGCGCGGCATCATCGACCAACACGGAGCGGACGCCGTGGCGCTGTATGTGTCCGGGCAGATGTCGCTGGAAGCCCAGTACCTGGCCAACAAGCTGGCCAAGGGCTTTATCCGCACACGCCATATCGAGTCCAACTCACGGCTGTGCATGGCCAGTGCCGGCAGCGGCTACAAGCTGTCGCTCGGCGCCGACGGCCCGCCCGGCAGCTACCAGGATTTCGAACGTGCCGAGGTGTTCCTGGTGATCGGCGCGAACATGGCTGATTGCCATCCGGTGCTGTTCCTGCGCCTGCTGGACCGGCTCAAGGCCGGGGCCAGACTCATCGTGGTGGATCCACGGCGCACCGCCACGGCCGACAAGGCCGACCTCTTCCTGCAACTGCGCCCCGGCAGTGACATGGCGCTGCTCAACGGCTTGCTGCACCTGCTGCACCAGAACGGGCACACCGACCCCGCGTTCATCGCCCGTCACACCGAAGGCTGGGACGAACTGCCGGCCTTCCTCGACGATTACACCCCGGCGCGCGTAGCGGCCATTACTGGCCTGAGCGAAGCCGACATCCGCCGGGCAGCAGAATGGATCGGCACCGCCGGTGAGTGGATGAGCTGCTGGACCATGGGCCTCAACCAGAGCGTCCACGGCACCTGGCACAGCAACGCCTTGTGTAACCTGCACCTGGCCACCGGCGCCATCTGCCGCCCCGGCAGCGGGCCGTTTTCGCTGACCGGCCAACCCAATGCCATGGGCGGCCGCGAAATGGGCTACATGGGCCCGGGCCTGCCGGGCCAGCGTTCGGCGCTGGTGGCGGCGGACCGCGCCTTCGTCGAGCAGCAATGGCATCTGCAACCGGGCAGCCTGCGCAGCGAAGGCGGTGAGGGCACGATCGCGCTGTTCGAGCAGATGAAGACCGGTGCGGTGAAAGCCTGCTGGGTGATCTGCAGCAACCCGGTGGCCAGCGTCGCCAACCGCCAGCAGGTGATCGACGGCCTGCGCCAGGCCGAGCTGGTGATCACCCAGGACGCCTTCCTCGACACCGAGACCAACCGCTACGCCGATATCCTGCTGCCCGCCGCGCTGTGGGCCGAAGGCGAGGGCGTGATGATCAACAGCGAACGTAACCTGACGCTGATGCCGCAGGCGGTGCTGGCACCCGGCCAAAGCCTGGCGGACTGGCAGATCATCGCCCGGGTGGCCTGCGCCATGGGCTACGCAGAGGCTTTCGATTACCCCGACGCCGAGGCGGTATACGACGAGATCCGGCGTTTCTGGAACCCGACGACCGGCTACGACCTGCGCGGCATCGGCTATCGGCAATTGCGCCAAGGTCCGCGGCAATGGCCCTGCGCGCCGGGTCGCGAAGCTGACCGCAGCCCGCTGCGTTACCTGAACGACGGCAGCAGCCAGCACCTGTTGCGCGATGCCGGGGGCCATGCGCCTGCCCTGGCGTTCCCCACCGCCAGCGGCAAGGCACGCTTCTTCGCCCGGCCTTGGTTGCCGGCGCCCGAACTGCCCGATGCCGACTACCCGCTGGTGCTCAACACCGGCCGCGTGCAGCACCAGTGGCACACCCTGACCAAGACCGGCAAGGTACCGGCGCTGAACAAGCTGGAGCCCGGCCCCTTCCTTGAAATTTACCCAGATGATGCTGCCCGCCTGGGCATCGCCGAGAAGGACCTGGTCGCCATCCGCTCGCGTCGCGGCAAGGCCGTGTTGCCTGCGCGCATCAGTGACCGGGTCATGCCCGGCAACTGCTTTGCGCCATTCCACTGGAACGATCTGATCGGCGAGCAACTGGCGATCAATGCCGTGGCCTGCGATGCAGTCGACCCGCTGTCGCTGCAGCCGGCGTTCAAACATTGCGCGGTGGCCCTGGCGCGGGTCGCCGGCGAGCGCATCGATGCGCTTGAGCTGAACACTGATGTTGCGCAGTTCGCGCAGCCAGTCGCTACGCCGGCCCGCGCCGCGCCGCGTCATCAGGTGCTGTGGGCCTCGCAGACGGGCAATGGCGAGGCGCTTGCCGAGCGTTGTGCCGAGCGCCTGCGTGGTGCAGGCCTGGAGGTAGAGCTCAGTTGCATGGACGCGGTCAACCCCAGCCAGCTGCAAGGCGCCGCCAGTGCGGTGCTGATCACCAGCACCTTTGGTGACGGCGACGCGCCCGATAGCGCCACGGCGTTCTGGCAGGCCCTGCAGGGCGAGGAGGGCGCCTGCTACGCGGAGCTGCCCTATGCCGTGCTGGCCTTGGGTGACTCCAGCTACGACCAGTTCTGTGGCTTTGGTCGCAAGCTCGACCAGCGTCTGGCCGAGCTGGGCGGGCGCCGCGTGCTGCAGCGGGTCGATTGCGAACCGGATTTCGATGAAGCCTTCGCCGCTTGGCTCGAAGCCCTGCTGGCGGAGCTCGGCTGCGCCAGCGCGCCACCACCGGTCAGCCAATCGGCGCCAGTCGCGAGCTACAACAAGCAGCAACCATGGTTGGCCCCGCTACTGGAAAATCAGCTGCTCAACGGCCCGGGTGCCAACAAGGAAACCCGCCAGCTGGTGTTCGACCTGTCCGGCAGCGGTTTCACCTACGCCGCCGGCGATGCCTTGGGCGTGTGGCCGCGCAACTGTCCGGCACTGGTCGACGAACTGCTGGCGCTGACGCAGCTCGATGGCCAGGCGCTGGTGAAATTGAAGGGGCAGCCGCTGATGCCACTGGTCGAGGCTCTGGAAACCCGTCTGGAGATTGCCAAGGTCACGCCGCAGCAACTGCAGGTGTTCAGCGCGCATCACGCCGAGCTGCAGCACCTGCTGCAACCCCAGTGCAAGGCGGAACTGCAGCATTGGCTGTGGGGCAGGCAGCTGGTCGATGTGCTGCGTGCATTCCCGCAGCAGTTGCCGTTGGCCACCTGGCTTGACCTGCTCAAGCCGTTGCAGCCGCGCCTGTATTCGATCAGCTCCAGTCCCTTCGCGCATCCGGACCAGGTCCACCTCACGGTATCCACCGTGCGCTATGGCAAGCGCAAAGGGGTGTGTTCAACGTTCCTTGCGGACCGGGCTCAGGCATTGAAGGTGGAAATCTTCCCGCAGGTATCGAAGCACTTCCGCCTGCCTGAAGACGACAGCGTGCCGGTGATCATGGTCGGCCCCGGCACCGGTATCGCACCATTTCGTGCCTTCCTGGAAGAGCGCGAGGCACGGGGTGCGAAAGGTGGTAACTGGCTGTTCTTCGGCGAGCAACATGCGGCCACGGATTTCTACTATCAGGCACAGCTGCAGGCCTGGCAGGCGAGCGGGCATCTGCGCCTGGACACGGCGTTCTCGCGGGACCAGGCCGAGAAGATCTATGTGCAGCAGCGCATGCTCGAGCAGGGCGCGCAGCTGTGGCAATGGCTGGAGGCGGGGGCGTACTTCTATGTCTGTGGTGATGCCCAGCGCATGGCCAAGGATGTCGATGCAGCGTTGCGTGAGGTGATTGCCGTGCATGGCGGGGTGGATGCCAATGCCTATGTCGAGGCCTTGGGCAGGGCCAAGCGGTATCGGCGCGATGTGTATTGAGGTGCGCCAGGATGGGGAGCGCTGCACTTGAACTGTGCATTGGCAGCGCTGGCCCCGTCGTGGGTGAACCCGCGCCTACAGCTACCGTACAGTGCTTGAGAGCACTGGAGGCCCTTGTGGGTGCGGGTTCACCCGCGAAGAGGCCAGCACAGCAAGCTGGGTTGGCACAGTCCCTGCTTCATCCCTGATACAACAAAGCCCACTGATCAACGGCGATCAACCCGGGCCACCCACCGTGATGAATACAGGCAAAGGCGCCTGGAGCTTCGGCTCCAGGCGCCTTTTTTTTGATCGAGGATCGGCTTATGAAGGCAAAAGCGAGCAGGCAACGAGAGCGACTGGTCATCGTCGGCAACGGCATGGTCGGCCACCATTGCGTCGAGCAACTGGTCGAACGCGGCGCCCTCGCGCGCTTCGAGCTTCATGTGTTCGGCGAAGAACGCCAACGTGCCTACGACCGCGTGCACCTGTCGGAGTATTTCGCCGGCAGCTGTGCCGAGACTTTGGCCCTGTGCGGGCAGGATTATTACGGCAAAAGCGGCGTGCACCTGCACCTGGGCGAAGCGGTGCTGGAAATCGACCGCGAACGCTGCGAGGTGGTGACTGCCGAGGGTCGTTACGGCTATGACCAGCTGATCCTGGCCACCGGCTCCTACCCGTTCGTGCCGCCGATCGAAGGCTCAAGCGGCAGTGCCCGCCTGGTCTACCGCACCCTCGACGACCTCGATGCCATTCGCGCCGCTGCCGGCCAAGCGCGTCGTGGCGTGGTGGTCGGTGGCGGCCTGCTCGGCCTGGAAGCCGCCAATGCGCTGAAGTCCCTTGGCCTGGAAGCGCACGTGGTGGAATTCGCCCCACGGCTGATGCCTGTGCAGCTGGACGGCGAGGGCGGCGCCGCACTCAAGGCGCAGATCGAAGCATTGGGCGTTGCTGTGCATCTGTCGCGCGCTACCCAATCGATCAGCACGGGTGAAACCTACCGCTACCGCATGAACTTCGAAGGCGGTGACTACCTGGAAACCGACCTGATCGTATTTTCCGCCGGCATCCGCCCACAGGACGCCCTGGGCCGTGCCAGCGGCCTGGAAATCGCCGCACGCGGCGGTGTGATGATCGACAACCACTGCCGCAGCAGCGACCCGTGCATCTTCGCCATCGGCGAATGCGCCTCGTGGAACGGCAGCGTGTTCGGCCTGGTCGCCCCGGGCTACAGCATGGCGCGCAACCTGGCCGCGCTGCTAATGGGCGAAGCCGCTGGCGGATTCACCGGCGCCGACCTGTCGACCAAGCTCAAGCTGCTGGGCGTGGATGTCGGTTCCATCGGCGATGCCCAGGGTGCCACGCCGGGCTCGCGCAGCTACCGCTTCATCGACGAGGCCAACCACGCCTACCGCCGGCTGGTGGTGGATGCCAGTGGCAAGCGCGTGCTCGGTGCAGTGCTGGTGGGGGACAACAGCTACTACGACGCCCTGCTGCAGTACGCCCAGAACGGCATCGCCCTGCCGGCCGACCCGGCAGCGCTGATCCTGCCGCAGAGTGGCGGTGCGCCTGCGCTCGGCGCCGACGCACTGCCCGACAGTGCGACCATCTGCTCGTGCCACAACGTCAGCAAGGGCGCGGTCTGTGCGGCCATCGACAGCGGCTGCGGCGACCTCGCTGCGGTCAAGGGCTGCACCAAGGCGGCCACCGGCTGCGGCGGCTGCGCAGCGTTGCTCAAGCAGGTGTTCGAACACGAGCTCACTGCCCGTGGCGTGACTGTCGACAAGAGCCTGTGCGAACACTTCGCCTACACCCGTCAGGAGCTCTACGGGCTGGTGCGGGTCGAGGGCATCCGCACCTTCAACGAACTGCTCCAGCGCCACGGCAAGGGCCCTGTCGGCTGTGATATCTGCAAGCCAGCTGTGGGCTCGATCCTCGCGTCCTGCTGGAACCAGCCGATCATGGACCCGGCGCTGGTGCCGCTGCAGGACACCAACGACACCTTCATGGCCAACATGCAGAAGAACGGCACCTATTCGGTGGTGCCGCGCATTCCGGGCGGCGAGATCACCCCCGACAAGCTGATCGTGATCGGCCAGGTGGCGAAAAAGTACGACCTCTACACCAAGATCACCGGGGGGCAGCGCATCGACCTGTTCGGCGCCCAGCTGCACGAGCTGCCGTTGATCTGGGGAGAACTGATCGAAGCCGGCTTCGAGACCGGCCACGCCTACGGCAAATCGACGCGCACGGTGAAATCGTGCGTGGGCAGCACCTGGTGCCGTTACGGCGTGCAGGACAGCGTCGGCATGGCCCTGCGCCTGGAAGACCGCTACAAGGGCCTGCGCAGCCCGCACAAGCTCAAGTTTGCGGTCTCTGGCTGCACCCGTGAGTGCGCCGAGGCACAGAGCAAGGACATCGGCGTGATCGCCACCGACAAGGGCTGGAACCTCTACGTCTGCGGCAACGGCGGCATGCGCCCGCGCCACGCCGAACTGTTCGCCACCGACCTGGACGACGAAACCCTGGTGCGTCTGATCGACCGCGTGCTGATGTTCTACATCCGCACCGCCGACAAGCTGCAGCGCACCTCGGTCTGGCGCGAAAGCCTGGAAGGCGGCCTGGACTACCTCAAGCAGGTGATCCTCGACGACAGCCTGGGCCTGGCCGCCGAGCTGGAGGCGCAGATGCAGCATGTGGTCGACCAGTACGAATGCGAATGGGCCAACGCCCTCAACGACCCCGAAAAGCTCAAGCGCTTCCGCACCTTTGTCAACGACAAGCGCGCCGACCCGGACGTGCACTTCGTGCGCGAACGCGAACAACGCCGGCCGGCTGCACCGCTGCACCTGATCCCAACCGTCGAGGAGGCTGTCTGATGAACCTGTCCGATGCTGCTGTGAAAACCCAGGAGAACTGGCAGGCGGTGTGCCAGGCCGATGACCTGGTGGCCGACTCTGGCGTGGTGGTGTGGCTTGATGGCGCACAGGTTGCGCTGTTCTATCTGCCTGGGCTGGAGCAGAGCCTGTATGCAGTGGACAACCGCGATCCGCGCTCGGGGGCCAATATCATCGGGCGGGGGCTGGTCGGTAGCTTGCAAGGGGAGCTGGTGGTGGCGGCGCCGTTGTACAAGCAGCACTTCAGCCTGGTAAGCGGGGCGTGCCTGGAAGATGCCGGGCAGCGGCTGCGGGTGTGGCCGGTGCGGTTGAAGGGTGGGGCGGTGGAGCTGGCAGTGGTCTGATCAATCGCTGGGGGCGCTTTGCGCCCCTTTATGCATGGCCAGGCAGATCATTCAAGTTGCCAGCCAGCATCGCCTTCTTCCAGATACCCACCATGGTCAGTTCGATCGCCCTGGCGCGCCACGGCCTTGCCTTCGATCTGGTAGGCCGCCGAGCCGCTGACGATCACTGCCCCGCAACTTGTCCGGTCACCGACCCTGGCCACGGCCTTGCCGTTGAAGGTGTAGTGGGGGCTGCCGGTTTCCACGACGCCTTTGCCGTGGATCGGGCAGACTTGGGAGTGGCCGACGAGCACCACAGGTTTCATGGTTGTTCTCCTGGGGCGGGGGCGGTGCGGGATTCCAGGTCCATTTCGGTGGGCCACTGGACTTTGGGAGCAAGGCGGTCAAACGGGTTGCCAAGAGCAACATTTTCCAACGCGTCAGGATTCGTTGATTCTTCATGCTCTTTCGAGGTGTGAATAAAGTCGGGAAGTGCTTCGGGGCCTTGCTGCATGAATAGCCTGGCAATGGCCCAGTACTGCTCGCCTTTTTCAATATCGTCGGCAAGGAAAACTCGATCAATCACTTCGTCAGTACCGGGTTTGCGGACCGAAAGCATCACCTCCTCTCTTAATCCGCCGTAACCCATGGCCCCGTAGATCCGATAAGCCTCGGCGGTGAGGTCATCCCAGTCATAGACCACCGGCTTCACCCCCCAATTTTTACGACCGAAAGGGTGAAGCAAGTCAAATCGGTATTGATAGAAATAGACCTTTCGGCGATGTCTGTTGAAGCGTATGGGTTCGTTGCAAGGTCGTCCGATATCCATGCGAATGGAGGGTGTCAGGATGGCGAATAAGATGATGCTGGCACCCAATGTTGCTGCGATAAATTCGAGATCTGTTTTGTTTGCTATGAATAAGCTGTAATAAATTGCTTCGGCTTCTATGTATGCAGTGGCGAGAAGTAATAGGGATCCTGTTATTAGGGTAGGGCCTCTGAAATTGACAGAACGTCTTGGTATTTCAAGCATGTTCTCGTCTATGTTCTCCAGTGGTGCCTCTATGTTACTGCTGATAAGTTGTGCGTGACTGGGGTGGTCAATCGCATTTAAATCATATTTCCAGCCGGCTGGGCGTTGAGTGTGGCTCATTAAATTTTTTCCTGTATTGCTGTTTCGGCATAGGCTTCTGGGATGCTCCGGTCTGGCCAGTAAGTTATAAGAAGCGAGGCGGCCAATATGTTGTGTCTGCCTATGTCAGGGGTCAATGCAATACTGCCACTAAATGACATGTTAGGGCGCTCGCCAGATTTGGCCGGTTGTTGATGTATTGGGTTGACTATTGTTGCGTTGGCGATGTAGTCAGCAGATCTAGGTGGATGAATTGGCCTCATTGAGGCATAGAATGAAGTTCTTGTCGGGATGCGTGGCGGTAGGTGTTGTTCATTGATTACGACCTCTCCGCCGATATGGTTCGGAGCATTGCCATCTCCTTGGCGATGTAAGATCAGAGCCAAGTGGTAACTGGAAATAGCCTCGTTGTAATGTGGGATTGTAACTTGAAATTTTATGCTGTGTTGCAACTCTACATTTGCGCGCCCTCCTGTTTTTGGGCTTGCCGGGTCTTTCTTGGTGCTTTCTAATGTCAGTCCGCCCGTCAAGGAAAGCGTGGCTGCATTTAGTTCAGCAAATGCGATGTCAGCATGACTTGGCGAATTCCAATGAATGCGCGGAGACTCGTTAGCGAACCCGAAAAAGCAGCGTCTAGCCCAATACTCTAGTCGTGTTGATTTCTGCTTTTCAGCCCATTTAGTGAAATAGAAAGTAAGGAGGTTCAGAATGATAGTGACGCCTAAAGCTCCAACAAGTAATGGGCTGAATACGGCTCTAATGCCACTAATAGCTCCGCCTGCGGCTAAAACTGCAGTAAAGGAGTACCAAGTTCTAGCGTTGCTGTCACCGTCCTTAAAAGAGCGGTTCGCTGCGGTCAATAAATAGACGGACTCAAAAATTCCCGCAACTGCGCTGATGACTGCTCCGGTTCTCGCAACTGTCCGGCCAAGAGCGGCGGTACTGCTTGTGTTTATCCTGCGAGGAATTGACAGCCCGGCAAGCTCTACAGCACTACCGAGTGTGCCAATGCTGGAACCGTATAATGCCATCAGGGCCTCTCTGGACTTCGGGCTAATTTCCTCTTTCGTCGCTTTAAGGTTTTTCTCAAAGCTGTCGCTCATCAAGTAAAGTCCGCCCAAAGAAAGCAGCAACTCCCAGCCTTTTCCCGTTCCTCGGAGTCCGGTGAAGCTGTCTCGTACCAATTGCGATGCTTGGCCCGCACTGATCTTCATGCCATTCAGTGATCTGCGCGCATCCAGTTCCAGCGTCCCCGCTGCCACCTTGATTTCCACCAACGCCATCTTTGCGGCGTCATTCAGTTGGTTGACGTTCAGCTTCACTTCCCGGGCCAAGCGCTCATGAAGGTCATACGCCGTGCCTTCGACCCAGACGCTGACCGGGATTACCTGATGTGCCACCTTCGGGTCGAGCACGGCCAGGCTCAACAGCCCGGTCTGGATGATCGGTTTGACCTTGCGCGCTCCGTTCTGCACGCCAGCTTGTAGTTCGTCGAGGGACAACATCATGCCTTCCCGCGCCTTGGCCAGTTTTTGGCTGGCGCTGTTCTGCAGTTCCCGCAGATGAGCGCTTTGCAAGGCGTAGTACTCGCCCAGCTTCATCTGCACCTGCAACTCGATGAGGTGCACACCGTTGTAAACCCGCTGACTGACGCTGTTCAGGTGCCGCACAGCCTGCTGGATGCCAGGGTCGAGGTGTGCCTGCAGGCGCTGGCTGGCGGCATTGACTGCGCCCTGTAGTTCAGTGATGGCCTGTCTGAGCGAATCACGCATCTTCAGGCCCGCATCTTCACTGGTAATGAACTTGCTCAAGGCGTTGTAGAGCTTCTCGCTGTCGTTCCAGTTGGTCGGCTCGGTCGGCGAAAAGCTTGGCAGCAATGCTGTCAGCAGTGGGCCGTCGCGGAGCAGCAGCGCCCGATAGGGCGGGCTGTTCGGCTCTTGCAGCCACTTCAACCACAGCGCTTCACTGGTGTCGGGTGCTGGCGGGGACGATTCGGCGCTGGCAGCAAGCGCTTCGGTGATGCCGCCGGCCAGGCAGGCGGCCATGGTCTTGCTGTAGGCGATGCCCGACTCGCGGTCCCGGCCGTCGTAGTCGTGGCGTTCAATGAGGGCGAATGCCGGGCTTTCGCACAGTTTCGCGTAGGTGCCGGCATGCCGGTCGATGTAGGCCTGGAAGCGGGCTTCCTCTTGTTCATACTCTGCTTGGAATGCCGCGCGCCGGGGTTCGTCATAGCGTTCCTCGAGCTTCTTATCGCTTTCTAGCTGGGCCATTTCGACCACGCGCTGGCGCTCTACTTCGGAATCGATGAATACAGGCGGCCCGTCGCCGGTCTGTGGCTCGAACGTCGGCACCTCTTGCGCCGCCCATTCGCGCTGAGTGGCACGGATGATCTGCAGGATCTGCGAGGTCTGCAGCTGGTAGGCGCGCAGCGGATCCTCGCGCCAGGCCTGGCGCTTGACCACCCAGTTCAGGCGCTGGTGGTTGTACTCCTGGATCAGGCCGACGGTGTCGTCGAGCACCACCGCCAGCACGCCGTTCTCCAGCTTGTGCCTGGCGATGGCGTTGGTCAGGTAACCGCGCAAGGCAGTCTTGCGCAGGAAGCGGCTGTGGAAACCATGAGCACTGTCGAACGGCCCGTTCAATTGCTGGGCATACTCGAATACCTCGCGGTCGACCTGGAGGTTGTCCGGGGTCATGGCCAGGCCCAGCAGTTCGGGGTGCTTGCGCGCCTGGATCAGGTCAAGGCCCTCGAAGCGATGTGCAGGGTACTGGCCGCTCTTGTAGGCCTGCAGCACGGCGACCGGCCAGGGATCACTGGAGAACGCCAGCCAGGCCGTGCCGTAAGTGTCGGTGTCGATGTTGAGGAAGGACGAGGGAATGTCGTGGTCCTCATGCATGCAGCGCTCGGGCAGCGACGGTGGTGGCCCCGGGTTGGGTTCGTAGGGGTCGAAGCGACGCAGGTGACCTTGAGCAGTGACTTCGTAGGCGTGCCAGATGCGCTGGTCGAGCAGCACGTAGAGGTAACCACTGCGCAGCGTGCGCAGGCCCCTCCGGGTTTGTGTCGCGGGATCGCTGCCGGGGCGAGTGTCGGGGACTACAGCGTGGCGCAGGGGGAGGATGGGCAGGCCCTGGCGTTGGCAAGCCTTGCAGGGGGTGAGAAGGAAGTCGACTTCGGCGACTGCATTGGCAATGTCTTGAGTGATGCTCATGGGTAAGCCTCTGGCTGGGGAGTGGCTGCAACCAGGCGTTGCCAGCTCGAGTCGGTAAAGTGCGCGAACATCTCGGCGAGAGGCCGTTGCTGACGGATGGCCATGTCGATCATGTCGCGCACGGCTTTCTGTGTGTGCAGGCGCGGGTGCAGCCGGAGCAGGTGAAGGGCCATGACCAGAATGTCCCGCTCGGCCTTCAAGCCGAGCCCGCGCGCGTCATCGAGATGGTTGGCTGCCCGTACGGCAGCAAATGGAGGGATCTCGCGGGCACCGGGAAGCGCAGGCAATTTCCTCCATGCGGCTAACACGGCCTCGATCAGCGCGGCGTCCTGCTGCACGCCGATGGCGCCCGCAGGCAGGCCACGCTGGTTGCGGGGCCGACCTTTCAGGCTCGCCAGGCTGCCGCCACTGGTCACGAACACCCAGCGCTCGATCGGCCACCACGGTCCCTGTTCCGCACGCTCGAACATCGCGGCCAGCAACTCCAGGCGCAGCGGTTCGTAAACAGGGTGAATCGCCGTCGCTCCGGATGCCTCTGGCAAACGGCACAGCGCGGTCAGGTGTGCTGCAATGGCAGCGGGCGGCGCTTCGCTGAGCAGCCAACCGCAGACCTGGCGCTTGCGTCGATGCATGTCGCGTTCGGCAGCCTGTGCTGTCAGCTCCAGCAGCGCGGCGTCAGGCACGCTGCCAGGTGAGCCAAGGCACACGAGCACGGGATGCAAACCAGGTGCAAGGGGCAGGTCGGGCCGAGTCACGCGTGTCATCGCACCGTCGCCCAATAGCGACTTCAGGCTAGCGAGAGCTGAGTGCTCGCTACCTTCCGAGACTGCCAGCGGGTCCAGCAGGACATAGCTGTACTGCCCGGTGTGATGATGTTCGCTGAGGAGTTCGACCAAGGCTTTACGGTTCATCGGCCTGTTTCCTCGCACCTGTCGCTGGCATTGGCGAGCAGATCCAGGTCCAGCGTGTTTCCCGATCCCTCGATGGCCGCTTTGGTCGGGCCGAGCAAGGTGAGTGTCAGGCCGTTCAAGGTGATGCCTTGCTGATCCAGGACGATGCTGCCACCGGGGCTTTTGAATTCGATGCGTTCACTGGCCTGCAGTTGGTAGAGGGTGGTTTGCTGGTTCACGCCCCCGCCGATGGTGATCTGCTGTCGTCCTTTGATGTGCAGCTCGCTCTGCCCGCCGATGGCGATATGGTGATTGGCACCTGTGGTCTCACGATGGTCATTTTCGACTTGCTCGACCAGATCCTTGCCGATGTCCACCTGGCAGCTGCGCCCGACCCTGTGAGTGCGGTCGCGCCCGGTTTCCTGTATCAGGTCATTACCCACTTTCAGCTGTTCGTCATTGCCGACCTGTTCGACGCGGTTACGCCCGACGCGCGTGGTCTCGTCATGCTTGACCACATTGTTCTGGTTTCGCTCGGCATGGATGAACACCTCCTGCCGCCCCAGTTCATCCTCGAAACGCAGCTCGTTGTAGCCATCGCCCTTGTGGGTCTGGCTCTTGATGGTCATGCGCGTCTTGTGTTTCGGCAGGTCGTAGGGCGGCAGCTGGTTACCGCAGTAGGTGCGCCCGGTGATGATCGGCTGGTCGGGGTCGCCATTGACGTACTGGACGATCACGTCCTGGCCGATGCGCGGGATGGCCATCGAGCCCCAACTGCCGCCGGCCCAGGCTTGCGACACGCGCACCCAGCAGGAGCTGAACTCGTTGTCCTCACTCTCCCGGTCCCAGGGGAAGCTGACCTTGACCCGACCCCACTCGTCGCAAAAGATCTCCTCGCCGGGCGGACCGACCACGGTCGCCATGTGCGGACCGTCCACGCGTGGCCGGGGCAGAGGTGCCGGTCGCCATTCGGCCATGCCGGGGACCAGCACGGCACTCTGCTCGTAATGGGTGCCCTGTTTGGCCTCGGCAGCACCCTCCTGCAGGCTGGTGAACTGGGTGCCCTCGTGGTGGGCGCTGATCACTCGCCACAGCACATTGAGGTTGTCGCGCGGGTGGCCGGTGAGGGTGAAGGCCTGGCCCGGTTGCAGGCGCACGTCGTCGCCTTTGACTTCGGCGATGCGTGCGTCGTGGCGCAAGCCGGCAAGACGGGTCTGGGTGAAGGGGATGCCGACTGCTTCGCGCTTGTAGCGCCCAGGGAAGTCGAAGCGCTCGTAGTCCATGGACTGATGCACTTCGCCCTTGGCCTCGGCGTGCTGATCCAGGCGATAGGATGGGTGGACGAAGGTGTAGTCACGCTGGGCCTGGCGTGCAGTGCGGACGTTTTCGCTGTAGTGGAAACGCCGCAGGCATGGCTGTGCCTGGTCGCCACCGCTGTTGACGTGGTACAGCACAGGGGCGGGGCGGCGTGCATCCTCTGCTTCGTAGGCGCCTTGGTGCTCGCCCTTGGCCTGAACGGGACCCTGTCTGATCAGGCCCAGTGATAACAAACGGTCGGTGATGAGCAGCTTGTGCTGCCTGGGGCTGTGCTCGAAGCTGTAGACGAAGCCGTCCTCTGCCGCGAGACGGGTGATGAACTCAAGGTCGGTCTCGCCAGCCTGGACGCAGAATTCGCGGGCCTGATGGTCCGAGCCGGTACTCAGATCGAAGCGCAGGATGCCTTGGCGCTGGAGCATCAGTTCGAGGATCTGTGGCACGGTCTTCTGCTGGAAAATGCGCCAGTTCGAGCGCAATCCGGCGCGGGCCAGCTGAGGCTCGACCACGGCGCGGTAATAGGTACGGTGGAAGCCGCTGTCGCCCTGGCGAAAGCTGCTGATCAATCCGTGTACGTAACGCACCGGGCGGTCTGCGTCCCAGATAGTGAACAAGGCGGGCTTGTCCAGCAGTTGGCTGAAGTCAACATCGTCGTAGAAGCTGATCAAGTCCAGGTGCAACTCGAAAGGTTTACTGAGTGCTTCATCGAGCTTGAATGACACCACTTCGAGTTCGATATCAGCCGCCAGGGGCTGGAAGCTGTAACGCAGATCGGATTGTCCAGGCATAAAGGCTCCAGAAGCAGAATCATTGCTGCAGGATGTGGTTGAGCGACTCCAGCACTTCGGCGGTCAGCAGCTGCAGGCGACAGCTGTAAATCCCGTACACCACCGCCATGGCTGCGGCACTGATCAGCAACGGGCTCCACCATGGCCACTGGCGGCGCATGCGGACGTTGCTCGGGGCGACATTGGCCAGGGGGGCGCAGACCTGTTCCGGTACCGGGCCACGCACTTTCCGGATGAGCGTGCAGATCTGCCGGAGCAGGGCGTTCACCGCCTCGTCCAGGTACAGGCACAGGGCGTAGGAATAAGCCAGCAGTTGCGCGGCCTCATGACCGCGCTGGCGCATTTCCTCGACGATGTGGTCGACCTGGGTACGCACCTGCTGGTGCACCTCCAGGATGTTGGGCAGGTCGTCCAACGTGCGCAGGCGCATTACCAGGCCGAACAGCGGCATCGCCGCAACAATCATCGGATTGTGGAAGGTGCCGCGCAGTTGGAAGTCAGGGTCGGCCGGGTAGCGCTCAGGCAATTCAGCGAATTCGGGTTGGCTTCTTGGCGAGTGGGAAGAGGGACTGGCGCTCCATGCAGAGCGCTCGAGAATGGACGCGGCGTTGTGTTCGTTTATTGCTTGAGTGACACTTGGCGTATCCGCTTTCTTGCTGTTGGAATCAGACTTTTGGAGCATGAAAGTTCCTCTTTCACCCGTCATCGCGCGGCTATGCCGGCCAACGGTTGGTTAGCGAACAGGTGCGTCTTGGTTGCACCTGAACACTAACGAGGAATCAATTCTCAGAGGAGGTTGGCTCTTCTTCAAAACTTGTAGGGCTTGTCCTTAAATAACTTTCCAGCCATGTGAGCAGAAGCAACTTAATTGTCTGTGCGGCAAAAAGTGGAGCGGTAAATGGCAGTCAGCTTGCCATTCACCGTTCTCACTGCAGGTCCAAATCAGACCACCAACCCCTGCGGCTTACGCCCGGCAAACACATCCACCAGGCTGGCGACGACCATCTCGCCCATGCGCGTGCGGGTCTGCACCGTGGCACTGGCGCGATGCGGCTGCAGCACCACATCCTCACGTTCGAACAAGGCCTCGGGCGCCCGTGGTTCATCGGCAAACACATCCAGCGCCGCGCCAGCGATGTCGCCGGCCTCCAGCGCCGCGATCAACGCCAATTCATCCACCAGCTTGCCGCGCGCGATGTTGATCAGATACCCCTCGGCGCCCAACGCCTGGAGCACCTCACGGTTGACCAGCGCTTCGCCCTTGTCGGCTGCGGCCGCCAGAATCAACGCATCGCTGTCCTTGGCCAGTTGCAGCAGATCCGCCTCGAAACCATAAGGCACTTCCAGCGCCTGCAGATCGGTGTAGCGAATCGGGCAACCGAACGCCGCCGCCCGCTGCGCCACGGCGCGGCCGACCCGGCCCATGCCGACGATGCCCACGCGCATGCCCGATACCTGGCGGGCCAGCGGCAGCGGTGCCAGTGGCGTGGCGCTGGCAGCCCAATGGCCGGCGCGGACGAAGCGGTCACCGGTGCAGATGCCACGGCACACGCTGATCAGCAGGCCGATGGCGAGGTCGGCGACATCCTCGGTGAGGGCGCCGATGGTCGCTGTCACCTGAATGCCACGGTCGCGGGCATAGGGCAGGTCCACCGCGTCGGTGCCGACGCCATTGACCGCGATCACTTCGAGGTTGGGCAGGCGCGCCATCAGCGCCTGGCTGATGCCGGTGTGGCCACCGGTGATCACGCCGCGAATGTTGTCGGAATGCTGGCTGACATAGGCGTCCTTGTCGGCCTGCTCGTAGTAGCGGTGCACGGTGAACAGCTGTTCCAGGCGCTCACGGATGTGCGGGATGAGGATCGGGCTCAGTTGCAGGACTTCAGGTTTCATCGGTCACTCCATCAGGAACAGGGATCAGCCACGGCCAACGAACGGCATGTTGCTGGCCATCACGGTCATGTTCAGTACGTTGGCGTCCAAGGGCAGCGCGGCGATGTAGCGCACCGCATCGGCCACATGGCGCACGTCGAGCATCGGCTCGGCGGCGGTCTCGCCATTGGCCTGGCGCACACCACGGGTCATGCGCTCGGACAGTTCGGTCAGGGCATTGCCGATGTCCACCTGGCTGCAGACGATGTTGTACGGGCGGCCATCCAGCGCCAGAGCCTTGGTCAGGCCGAGCACCGCGTGCTTGCTGGCGGTGTAGGGCGCCGTGAACGGGCGCGGGGTGTGCGCCGAGATCGAGCCGTTGTTGATGATCCGCCCGCCTTGCGGCTGCTGGCGGCGCATCAGGCCGAAGGCGGCACGGGCGCACAGGAACACACCGTCGACGTTGGTGGCGATGACGTTGCGCCAGTTCTCCAGCGGCAGCTCGTCGACCGGCACGGCGGGGGCATTGATGCCCGCGTTGTTGAAGATCACATCGAGGCGCCCATGAACCTCTTCGATGGTGGCGAACAGCTGTGCGACGCTCTGTTCATCGCGTACGTCGGTGGGTACGGCCAAGGCTTCACCACCGGCTGCCAGCGCTTGCTCAACTACCGATTGCAGCGGCTCTGCGCGGCGACCGGCGAGGATCAGGCTGAAGCCGTCTTCCAGCAGGGCGAGGGCGACAGCGCGGCCGATGCCGCTGCCGGCACCGGTGACCAGGGCGACTTTGTTGTTTTGGCTCATAGAGGACTCCAGTGGATTCAGGCAGCGTTGGCGGCTTGCCCGGCAGGGCGAGGGCCGACGCGCAGGTGCAGTTCGCCGATGCCATCGATGCCGGCGTGGATCGTGTCGCCCGGGTTCAGCGGCGCCACGCCGGGCGGGCTGCCGGTCATGATCAGGTCACCGGGGCGCAGCGGTAGCTGGCGGGACAGCCGGCTGATCACTTCGGCCAGCGCCCAGGTCTGCTGACTGAGGTGGGCACGCTGGCGCTCCTGTCCGTTCACTTGCAACCACAGCGATGCGTCCAGTGGCCAGGCGCATTCGCTGGCAGGGACGATGGCGCTCATCGGTGCCGAGGCTTCGAACACCTTGGCGCCTTCCCACGGCAGGCCCTCGGCTTTGGCCCTGCGCTGGTGGTCGCGACGGGTCATGTCGAGGCCGGCAGCAAAGCCGAACACATGTTCCAGGGCATGTCCCGGCGCAATGTTGGCACCGCCCTTGGCGATGGCTGCGACCAGCTCGATTTCGTGGCAGAACTCATCGGTCTGCGGTGGGAAGGGCAGTTCACCCTGCGCCTCGACCACGTTGCTCGCCGGTTTCATGAAGAACACAGGCTCTTGTGGCGCCGGGCCGTAGGTCTCCGGCCAGGGGTAGTTGCGGCCCAGGCAGAACACCCGGCCGACCGGGAAGCGCACAGCGCTGCCGCGGATCGGCAGGCTGACGATGGGCGGCGGGTTGAACAGGTAGGTCATGGATGGATCCTCCGTGCTGGAGTGGCCAGCGTAAGGCAGAGGCTGGCCGGCAAAGTTGGACGAAAACGGGGTCGGCTTGGACTATCCCGGGAACCTGTGCCGCCCCTTTCGCGGCTGAGGCCGCTGCCACAGGTACAGCACTGCCGTCAGGCCTGGCGCTACCCCCTGCAGGAGCGGCTTCAGCCGCGAAGTTGCCGGTACCACCGACGCATTCCTCGGATCAGGCCCCGGTCTTCAGCTCGATCCGATACAGCTTCCCAAGCAGCAGCGAATACGAAAGGGTGCCCATCAACGCCACCCCACCGATGAACCAGAACGCCATGGCAAACGAGCCGCTGGCATGCACGATCGCGCCAATCACGATGGGCGTGACGATGCCGCCGATGTTCGCCGCCAGGCTGGTGATCCCGCCGGTCAGGCCGATCAGTTCCTTGGGCGCCACCTCCGACACCGCCGCCCACGACGCCGAGGCGATGCCCTGGGCGAAGAACGCCAGGGTAAGGATGGCGATGCACACCAGATTGGAGTCGGTGAAGTTCACCAGCACGATCGACATGCCCAGCATCGAACCCACCACCAGCGGCAGCTTGCGGGCGAATGACAGCGAGTGACCCTTGCGGATCAGCAGGTCGGAAACGATCCCCGCGAGGAGGATGCCCACCGTGGCGCCAATGAACGGCATGACGGCGAAGAGGCCGACCTTGATCAAGGTCAGCTGGCGCTCTTCGATCAGGTAGGTGGGGAACCAGGTGAGGAAGAAGTACAGCGCCGAGGTGCTGGCGAACTTGCCCAGGCAGATGGCCCAGATCTGCCGGTAGCGGAACAGCTCGGCAACCTGGCGCCAGTCGAAACGGGTACGCTCCTGGCTGCTTTTCACCAGGCCGCCGCCTTGCTCGATGTAGGCCAGTTCCTGCGGGCTGACCTGCTTGCAGTTCAGCGGGTCGCGGTACAGCCACAGCCACACCACGCCGAACAGGATGCCGACCAGGCCGGTGCTGTAGAACACATGGCGCCAGTCGTAGGTGGTCGCCAGCCACAGCAGCGCGCCGGTGAACAGTGCGGTGCCCAGGTACTGGCCACACACGTAGATGCTGCTGGCCATGCCGCGCTCGCGGGCCGGGAACCACACCGTGACCGCGCGGCTGTTGGCCGGGAAAGCCGGGGCTTCCATGGCACCGACTGCCAGGCGCAGGCCGAACAGTGAGGCAAAGCCGCCGGCCAGGCCCTGGGCCACGGTGACCGCCGACCAGCTGATCAGCGACACGCCGTAGGTCAGGCGCGAGCCGAAGCGGTCGGCGATGAAACCGGCCGGTACCAGGGCCAGGGCGTAGGTCCAGGCGAAGGCGGAGAAGATCAGGCCCATCTCGACCTTGTCCAGGCCCAGGTCCTTGGCCATGAACGGCGCAGCGATGGAGATGTTCACCCGGTCGACATAGTTGATGATGGTCGCCACTAACAACAGCGACAGCATGAACCAGCGGCGGCGGGTGGGCAGACGCTGGGCAGGGGCCGCGTCCAGCGCGAATGACGACGCGGCGCGAGGGGTAGGCGTGCTCGACATGAGTCGACCTCGTTTGTTGTTGTTGGTAGAGGTTGGGCTGCAGTCCCTTTTCTAAGGTGGTCGTACAACGAATCGAATGCAATGGCGGTTTTAGACCGTTTTTTTTACAGAGGGTGAGCTAGGTTGGTGCTGTCCAAGAAAATCCACTGTCAGGGTTTTGCCCGGAGTTCTTGCTGAATGCCGCGTTTTATGCGGGTTGTATGGATTTGCTGTTGCGCAGGTTTTTGCAGAAGGGGTTAAATTGCGGAGTTTGGACATCGTACAACTAAAAGCCCCGCCACTCGGAGATTGCCCATGCCCCCCAAGCGCGAGGTCCCGACCTACGTCATGCAGCAGCGCAGCGAGCTGATGGATTTCTACATCCGCGACCAGCGCGGTCGCCCCGCCGAGACCGCGCCGCATCGTCACGAGTACTTCCAGATCCAGGTAAACTTCGGCGGCGACACGGTGCAGCACATCGGCAGCGTGCAGCGCCCCTTCGAGCGCAACACGTTGGCCTTCATCCTGCCGCACCGGGTGCATGTGATCCCGCATCCGGCCGACAGCGACTTCGTGGTGATCAATTTCTCCCAGACGTTCCTCTTGCCGCACCTGGCCTGCGACCCGATGGACCTGGAGGAGGTGTCGATCCTGCAGGCCCCGGAGCTGTCACCGTTCCGCTTCCAGGAGCACCTCGACTTCTGCCTCGACGAGGCCGACTTCGCCGAGGTGCGGCAGATCCTCGATCGGATGCGCACGTTGGATGCCAATCGCCGCTTCGGTAGCCGCGAAATGCTCAAGGGCCTGCTGCTGCAGCTCATCGGCCAGGTCTGCGGCCTGTACGCCGAGCCGCTGCGCGAACTGGCCGACAGCAATGCCGCGCAGCTCAGCCGCCGCGCCGCACTGGGCCGCATGAGCGAGTATCTGCGCCGGCATATCGACGATCCCGATCTGAACCTGCAGAAAGTCGCCGCCGCCACCTACCTGTCGCCGACCTACCTGACCCACTGGCTGCGCAAGGAAATCGGCAAGACCTTCAGCGAGCTGGTGCTGGAGCGGCGCATGCACGCTGCACGCAATTACCTGCTCAATGGCAGCCGCCCGGTGGGCGAGGTGGCGCGGCTTTGTGGCTTTGCCGATGAGGCCTACTTCTCGCGGCGCTTCCGCCAGATCCACGGCCTGCCGCCAGGGCAGTTCCGCCGCCAGCAGCGCGACCCGGATACGCCGCAGGTGGCGATGCGGTAAGCTTGCCGGCATGAACCTCGACACCCGTATCAAGTACCGTCACCTGCTGTGTTTCCTGGAGATTGCCCGGCAGGGCAGCCTGGCCAGGGCGGCGGATATTCTGGCGATCAGCCAGCCGGCGATCTCCAAGACCCTCAAGGAACTCGAGGACCTGCTCGAAGCGCGCCTGTTCGAACGCAGCCGCCAGGGCGTCGAGCTGACCCCGGCTGGCACGCGGTTCATGCGTTACGCCGGGCCTAGCGTGCAGGCGCTGCGTGATGGTGTCAGCAGCCTGCGCGGTGAGGCGCGGGCACCGTCGCAGGTGCGCATCGGCGTGCTGTCGACGGTCGAGGGGCTGCTCATGCCCGAAGTGCTGTGCCGCCTGCATCAGCGCCATGAGGCCTTGGTGATCAGCGTGGTCACCGGGGTCAGTGCGCAGTTGCTTGGGCAACTGCACCTGGGCGAGCTGGAACTGGTGGTCGGGCGCATGACCGAAAGCCCACAGATCCAGGGGCTGTCATTCGAGCACCTGTACAGCGAGTCCATGGCCCTGGTGGTGCGCCCCGGCCATCCTTTGCTGGCAAGTGCACCGGTGGAGCGGCAGCGGGTCGGGCAGTATCCCTTGGTGCTGCCACCGCCGGGCACCACCATTCGCCAGCATGCCGACAGCCTGTTCGTGCAGTGCGGCATCCAGATGCCGGCGCAGCGCCTGGAGACCTTGTCGTTGGCGTTGAGCCGGCGTTATCTGCTGGGTAGCGATGCGTTGTGGGTGGCGCCGATGGATGCGGTGCTGCTTGATTTGCGCCGCGGGGAGCTGGCCGAGCTTGACCTGGGCGTGCGCGAACCGGGCGGGTCGGTGGGTATCTGCCGCAACGCTGCCTTGCCGCTGAGTTTGCCGGGGCAGTGGGTTTGCGAGGTGCTGCGCGAGCTTGCAGAGCAGTATCGGGAGGGGCGGTATCCTTGAGGTACCTGGCGCTTAATCTGTTGTGGCAGGCCCCTGGTGGCCATCACACCATCCCAATCCAGGCCCCTGTCACTCCCGACCAACCTCACTCAGAACCCACCGAAATAAAAAGCCACAAAAACCAGGAAAACCCGGCACAACGGGTCAATACTGGCAAATGGCTGTAAAGCTTCCATGAAGAAGCTTTTACCTACTGAACTTCCTTACGAAAACCCGCTCCTATGCCGGTAGCCATTGGTGATGGCCGCCTGATAAGCTCGCGGCTTTACCCTGATTGCCCTTATGGCGCATGAACAAGGAAATAGCATGAAACAGCATCGTCTGGCGGCTGCGGTTGCCCTGGTAGGCCTGGTACTGGCTGGCTGTGATCAACAAGCCAGCAGCCCCGAGCTGAAAACTCCGGCACAGAAAGCCTCCTACGGTATCGGCCTGAACATGGGCAAGAGCCTGGCTCAGGAAGGCATGGAAGATCTCGATTCGAAAGCGGTCGCTCTCGGCATCGAAGACGCTGTCGGCAAGAAAGAGCAACGCATCAAGGACGAAGAGCTGGTAGAAGCCTTCACCGCGCTGCAGAAGCGCGCCGAAGAGCGCCTGGCCAAGGCCAGCGAAGAAGCTGCCAGTGCTGGCAAGAAATTCCTCGAAGAGAACGCCAAGAAGCCTGGTGTGGTTACCACCGCCTCTGGCCTGCAGTATGAAGTCGTGAAGAAGGCCGACGGCCCGCAGCCAAAGCCGACCGACGTGGTCACCGTTCACTACGAAGGCAAGCTGATCGATGGCAAGGTGTTCGACAGCTCGGTCGAGCGTGGCAGCCCGATCGACCTGCCCGTCAGCGGTGTGATCCCAGGCTGGGTCGAAGGCCTGCAGCTGATGCACGTTGGCGAGAAGTACAAACTGTTCATCCCGGCTGAGCTGGCCTACGGTGCGCAAAGCCCGAGCCCGCTGATCCCGGCCAACTCGGTGCTGGTGTTCGACCTGGAACTGATCGCCATCAAGGACCCGGCCCAGCTGCAGGGTGGCGAAGCACCCGAAGCTGAAGCCCCGGCCGAAGCACCTGCCAAGTAACAACGGCTGGTACTTGCACAACGCCCCGTCCTGACGGGGCGTTGTCGTTTGTGAAGGCTCATTCGGCGAACCTCGTGCGGCGGCGATTGTCCGAGCAAGTGCAGTGTGAAGAAGCCAGAAGCTTCTGACGCAGATCGTTTGCAGATCTGAAACGGCTGCGTAAAAAACGCCCGATCTGAGCGGGACCCTTGCCTTGTGGGCGCCCGCCGTCACAAACTTCGCCCTGTTCACAAGGTTATCCACAATAAATGTGGATAACCTTTCCCTGCTGGAGGCTCCATGAGCGCACCCTGGAATTTCGCCCGTTTCCTGCCTCTGGCCGAGCGCCTGCTCAGCCGTGGCCGCTTGCCGGCCTTGCTGTTCGCAGTAGCCCGCAAAGGCCCGCGCATCGGCCAGCTGCGCGACGACGTCAAGCTGCTGCAGTCGCTGTGCCTGGCCTGGTGGCGGGGTGAATACCGCGCCATCAGTCCCAAGGCACTGGTGACCATCGTCGCCGGCCTGCTGTACTTCGTCAGCCCCATCGACGCCATTCCCGACTGGATTCTGGGTGTCGGTTTTCTCGATGACATCGCTGTGCTCGGCTGGGTCCTGAAGACCGTGGCCGATGAGCTGGCGCGCTTCAAGGCCTGGCGCGACAGCCAGGCGCCTGAGCGCCTACGGGTGGTCGAACGCCTGCCCGACACCCCGGAAGCACTGCGGCTGGAGCGCAATACGCACTGAAATCGAGCAAGTCCCCACAGACTCCCGCGCTTGGTAATATAATTGGCATAAGCGTTATGCCTACGGATTACATGCGGTAATCCTTACGTAAGGGGGTTGTAATGGGTATTCAGGTTATTAGCCGGGACGGTCAACCCGAGTACGCTGTCGTGCCCTGGGAGCAGTACCAGGCCTTGCTCAAGGCAGCCGGGGAAGCGCCCGCCGAGGCGGTTGCCGAACCCGCGCAGCAAAGCGCGCCTGCAGCCAGCCTGCCAGCGTTCAGCGAAGTGGCACAACTGCGCCAGGCCAAAGGCATCGCCCCTGAGCAACTGGCGCGTAATGTCGGGGTCAGCCCGGCTTACCTGGCCATGATCGAATCGGGTGAGCGCCAGCCGGATGCCGCGATCCGCCGCGCCCTGGCCTGGCATCTGGGGGTGGCCGGCTGGAGCGAGCCGTCATGAGCCAGGTCAGGATCAGCCGACAGCAATGGCAGAACCTGCTGGACGAGCTTGACCTGGCCCGCCGTCAACGCCACCTGCTCACCTACCGTGCACTGATCGAGCGCCTGCAATTGCCCAGCCCGGCCATGCAGACCCTCACCGCTGCGCTGGAATACCTGGCGGTGCTCGATGCCCGTGCCGAGCAGCCCTTGCGCAGCTCGCTGGTGATCAGCCAGGGTGCCAGCCGCCTGCCGCGCACCGGCTTTTTCGAGTGTGTGGAGCGCCTGGGGCGTTTCGCGGGGCCGGTGGATGGCATGGAGGCGGCGTCCTGGCATGCCTCCGAGGTCGTTCGGGTGTTTGAGTACAGTTATCCCGAGCATGCTTGAACGGTGTGGACTCCCTGTGCTGGCCTCTTCGGGGTGTCGAACCGCCGCGAGGAGGCCAGCACAGACAGAGCATCTCGATGGATCACGCCGCAAGGGTTGCCATCGGCATCCCGTATATCCAGTTCCTTCAGGTCACCATAGCGGCCAAACAAATCCATGACCTGGCCAAGGGTGGCATTCAGCCCCACCGTTGGCTGTTCGACCAAGGCCGCCGGCAGCACTTGAGCCAGTAGCTGCTGATCTTCTCGCACCCCCATATCCTGCGGCCGTCCCATCAGGTAGCCCTGGACCAGGTCCACGCCCATCTCGGTCAATACCGCCAGCTCTTCCGGCAGCTCGATCCCTTCGGCGATCACTTGCGCCTTGGAGGCCCTGGCAATCTGCAAGATGGAGCCGACGAATTCGCGCTTGAGCGGGTCGCGGTGGATGCCATCGATGAAGTGGCGGTCGATCTTCACGTACTCGGGACGCAGCTCCGACCACAGGCGCAGGCTCGAATAGCCGGCGCCGAGGTCGTCCAGGGCGATGGAAAAGCCCATGTCGCGATAATGGTGCAAGGCGTTGGACAACAGCTGGAAATCGTCGGTAGGGGTCTGCTCGGTAAGCTCGATCACCACCCGACTGGGCGGCAACCCCACTTGTTCGAGGAGCTTGAGGGTGCGCCCGGAAGGATAGTGCGGTTCGAGCAGCGATTCGGGCGAGATGTTGAGAAACAGCTTGCCGTCGAGCCCCTGTTCGCTGAAGCGTCGGCACGCGCTTTCACGGCACGCGGCCTCCAGTTCGGTCAGTTGACCGGCCTGGCGGGCGATGGCGAACAAGTTCAAGGGCGAATGCAGCGGGCTGTTGGAGGGGCCACGGCTCAAGGCTTCATGGCCGAAGACCCGCCGTTCGCTGAGGCAGACGATCGGTTGGAACAAGCTGTGAATGCTGCGCTGAGCCAGGATTACACTCAAGGCACTGAGCTGTTCGGCGACGGTCATGACGGTATCCTGAAAATGAAAGGGCCGGGCATTTGCATGCCCGGCCCCTCTATTTCACGAAAGTGCCATGACTGTTTGATGACGGATCACATTAATTCGCCATCATCGGTCGGTTACTTCTTGGCCATCTTGGTACTTTCGCTCAGGTAGTCGATGAGGATGCGACCGGTCTCGGCCAGGTAGGCGTCATCTTCCGGCTTGGTCTTGTCATCCTCTTCCGGCAGGGCGTCCTCGTCGACTTTCTTCAGTTCCTTGAGTGGCTCCTCGCCCTTGGCCTTGCGACGGATGTTCTCCATGGCCAGCTGCTTGGCTTCAACGTCATCGTGGCGGGCACGTCGCTCCTGCTCGTTGAGGCTGACGGTCTTCTCGTCCATCAGCTTCTGGGTCAGTGCCAGGCGGTCACGGATGTAGGTGAACTCGGCGTCCTTGGCGCTGCGAGCGTCATGTTTGGCCTTGAGGTCGGCCAGGAACGGCTTGAACGGATCGACTGCGGGCTTGACCACCGGGCGGATGGTGTCCCACGGCATGGCTTCCGGCAGGGCGCTTTCGCCGATTTCCTTGGTGTCGATGATCGATGGGTAGTCGATGTCCGGAAGCACGCCCTGATGCTGGGTGCTCTGCCCGGAAACGCGGTAGAACTTGGCCAGGGTCAGCTTCAGCTCGCCATGGTTGAGAGGCTGGATGGTCTGCACGGTGCCTTTGCCGAAGGTCTGGCCACCGATGATCAGCGCACGGTGGTAGTCCTGCATCGCGCCGGCGAAGATCTCCGAGGCCGAGGCTGACAGGCGGTTGACCAGCAGCGCCATCGGGCCTTTGTAGAAGGCGCCCGGGTTCTCATCCTCGAGCACATCGACGCGGCCGTCGCTGTTGCGGACCAGCACGGTCGGACCTTTCTCGATGAACAGGCTGGTCAGCTCGGTGGCTTCCTGCAGCGAGCCACCGCCATTGTTGCGCAGGTCGATCACCACGCCGTCGACTTTTTCCTTCTGCAGCTCGGTGAGCAGTTTCTTCACGTCGCGCGTGGTGCTCTTGTACTCGGGGTCACCGGCGCGGTAAGCCTTGAAGTCCAGGTAAAAGGCCGGGATCTCGATGATGCCGAGCTTGTAGTCACGCCCGTCCTGCTTGAGCTTGAGCACCGACTTCTTCGCGGCCTGTTCTTCGAGCTTCACCGCTTCGCGGGTGATCGAGACGATCTTGCTGGTCTGGTCGCTTGGCGCATTGCTGGCCGGGATGACTTCCAGGCGCACCACCGAGCCTTTCGGGCCACGAATCAGCTTGACCACTTCGTCCAGGCGCCAGCCGACCACGTCGACCATCTCCTTGTTGCCCTGGGCGACGCCGATGATCTTGTCGGCCGGTGCCACCTGCTTGGTCTTGGCGGCCGGGCCTGCCGGCACCAGGCGTACGATCTTGACCTGGTCGTTGTCGCTCTGCAGCACCGCGCCGATGCCTTCGAGCGACAGGCTCATGTTGATGTCGAAGTTCTCGGCGTTGTCCGGCGACAGGTAGTTGGTGTGCGGGTCGTAGGACTGGGCGAAGGTATTGATGTAGGCCTGGAAAATGTCTTCGGCCCGGGTCTGGTCAAGACGCGCCAGCTGGTTCTTGTAGCGCTTGGTCAGGGTTTCCTGGATCTGCTTCGGCTCCTTGCCGGCGATCTTCTGGCGTAGCACCTCGTCCTTGACGCGTTTGCGCCACAGTTCGTCGAGCGCGGCCTGGTCCTTCTCCCACGGGGCATCCTTGCGATCGATCAGCAAGGTTTCATGGGTGGTGAAGTCGATCTTGTCGACGCCCTTGGCCAGCTCGGCCAGGGCGAAGTCCAGGCGCTGCTTGACGCGGTCGAGGTAGCGCTTGTAGATGGTGAAGCCGGGGTCGAGGTTGCCGCTCTTGAGGAAGTCGTCGAACTGCGTCTTCCACTTGTCGAATTCAGCGATGTCGGCTGCGGTGAAGTAGCTGCGGGCCGGGTCGAGCAGCTTGATGTAGCTGTCGTAGATGATCACCGAGCGGGCGTCATCGAGCGGCGGCTTGCTGTAGTGGTGACGCTTGAGCAGCTCCACGACATTGAGGCTGGCGACGATTTCGTCGCGGTCCGGCTGCAGGCTGTCCCACTTGTTGGCGGCCGCCGCATTGCCGCCGAGCGTGAGGCTGCCCAGGCCAACCATCAGGGCCAGGGCGGTGCTGGGAAGGAAATGCTTCATGCTGATTCGACGTGGAGGCAATTGATCACGCATAGTAGGCCGTCTTATCCGTTCGCCGGTTCCATCAGAGCCGGGCAAATACTGCAAAAAAGCCTGAGGAGCGGGCTCCTCAGGCTCAGTCTGTGAATCAACTATGGAGGCACTGTGAAGGCATTGCAAGGCGTTGACGGACATGTGGCCTGGGTCGAGGCCGAACGCCCGGCCTGTGACGCGGGCCAAGTGCGCATTCGCGTGGCTGCAGCGGGGCTGAACCGCGCCGATCTGTTGCAGATGAAAGGGCTGTATCCACCGCCGCCAGGCGCGAGCCCATACATGGGCCTGGAGTGCGCCGGGGTGATCGAGGAGGTCGGTGCCGGCGCTGACTGGCGTGTGGGCGACCGCGTCTGCGCGCTGCTGGCCAGCGGTGCCATGGCGGAAGAAGTGGTGGTCGATGCGCGCCATGTGTTGCCGGTGCCAGAGGGCCTGAGCCTGCATGAAGCGGCGGCACTGCCGGAGGTGTATGCCACGGCGTGGCTGAACATCTTCCAGCTGGGCAAGGTGAAGGCCGGTGAGAAGGTGCTGGTGCATGCGGGTGCCAGTGGTGTGGGCTCGGCGGCGATACAGCTGTGCAAGGCCTTTGGCAGCCCGATCTGGGTCAGTGTCGGTTCCCAGGACCGCCTGGACTACTGTGAGGCGCTGGGCGCTGCGGGTGGCGTGGTACGCAACCAGAACCTCGACGCGCTGGAAGGCATTGGGCCGTTCGACGTGATTCTGGACCCGGTGGGTGCCAGCTACGGTGAGCTGAACCTCAAGCTGCTGGCGCGTGACGGGCGCTGGGTTATCATCGGCCTGATGGGCGGGCGCACGTTCGAACTGGACCTGGCACAGGTGCTGGGCAAACGCCTGGAGATCACCGGCTCGACCCTGCGCAACCGTGATGACGGCTTCAAGGCTGAACTGTTGCGCGAACTGCAGCAGCAGGTGTGGCCGCTGTTTGCCGAAGGGCGACTGTCGCCGCAACTGGTCGATACCTACCCGGTGGAGTTTGCCCAGGCGGCGTACGCCGAGCTTGAGAGCAACCAGGTGTCCGGCAAGCTGGTGATGGTCATCGACCCGAGCCTGGCGTAAGCAGGCCTGGCCTCTTCGCGGGTTCATCCGCGAAGAGGCCGGTACAGCCCCACCCAGCGCTTCAGCTCCAGCTCAACACCGGCCAGCCATTCTTCTCGGCATGCTCGCGCAACACCCCATCCGGGTTCACCGCATGCGGATGATCGACCTTCAGCAACAGCGGCAGGTCATTCCTCGAATCAGAGTAGAAACTTGCACCTTCCAGGTTCTCCTGCTCCTGATCCAGCCATTCCAGCAGGCGGGTGATCTTGCCCTCGCGGTAGGTCAACACCCCATGGGTGTTGCCGGTATACACCCCGTTCACTGCCTCCAGCTCGATCGCCAGGTACTCGTCCACCCCCAGCCGCGCCGCAATTGGCCCGACCAGGTGCGTGCCTGAGGCGGAAATGATCAGGATCCGGTCCCCCCGCCGGCGATGCTCGGCAATGCAGCGGCAGGCGTCGCCGTAGATGAGCGGCTCGATCACCTCCTCGACCCACGGCTCCACCAGGTGCTCGACCTCTTCCAGCGTGCGCCCGGCAATCGGCTCCAGGCTGAAGGCCATGTAGTCTTCCATGCGCAGGTGGCCCTTGCCGTAAGCCTCCATCAGTTCATGATCGCGGCGCAGGAACGCCTTGCTGTCGACCCAGCCCAGCCGGGCCATCTGTTCGCTCCACAGCGACGCACAGTCGCCGTGGATCAGGGTTTCGTCCAGATCGAAAATTGCCAGTGCCATCTTGCTGATTCTCCTTAAGCCACTTCGCGCAACGCCGTGGGGTCGATCGACAGGGAGACCCGCTGGCCGTCGGCATGCAGGTCCTCAGGTGAGCGGTTGAGCACGTCGACCACCAGTTCCACCTCACGCACGTTTACCCGGTAGCGGATGACGTTGCCGAGCAGGCTGTGACTGCGTACCTCGGCGTCCAGTTCACCGTCCAGGCCCAGAGTGATCGACTCGGGTCGGATCGCCAGGCGACCGGCCACCGGCCGTTGCAGCAGGCGGCTGGCGCTGTCGGCGTCGAGCAGGTTGTAGTTGCCGATGAAGCCGGCGGCGAACAGGTCCACCGGCGCGGTGTAGAGGGTTTCGGCATCGCCGCTCTGGACGATGCGCCCCTGGTTCATCAGGAAAATGCGGTCAGACATCGTCAGCGCCTCCTCCTGATCGTGGGTGACGAAGATGGTGGTCAGCCCCAGTTCGCGCTGGATTGCGCGGATCTGCTCACGCAGGTGTTTGCGGATGCGCGCATCCAGCGCCGACAACGGTTCGTCGAGCAGCAGCAGGCGCGGGCGAGTGACCAGCGAACGGGCCAGGGCCACACGCTGGCACTGGCCACCGGACAGCTGATGCGGGTAGCGCCCGGCGAAGCTGCCCAGCTCCACCAGCTCCAGTGCTTCGCGCACGCGCTGCTGGCTTTCATCGGCCTTGACCTTCTGCATGCGCAGGCCGAAGGCCACGTTCTGCTCCACGGTCATGTTGGGGAACAGCGCATAGCTCTGGAACACCATGCCGATGCCGCGCTTCTGCGGGCTTAGCGGCACGATGTCGTGGCCGTCGAGGAGGATCTTGCCGCCGTCTACCGGGGTCAGCCCGGCGATGCAACGCAACAGAGTGGATTTGCCGCAGCCGGAGGGGCCGAGCAGGGTGACGAACTCGCCGCGTTCGATCTGGCAGTCGATGTGCTCGAATACCGGGCTGCCGGCATAGCTTTTTTGCAGGTTTTGTACGCTGACGAAGCTCATGTCAGGTTTTGTCCTTGTTCAGGCGGTTGGCGACCCACGTCAGCACCAGCACGAAGGCGAAATAGGAGATCACCAGCGCACTGTTGAAGTGGCCACTGCTGTTGCGCATGTTGTTCAGGTACACCTGCAAGGTCTCATAGCGGGTGCCGACCAGCAGGTTGGCGAACACGAATTCGCCGAACAGGAACGAGAACGACAGCAGCAGCGCCACCAGCAGGCCTTTGCGCAGGTTCGGCAGCACCACCAGCAGGGCGGCCTGCCAGGTGCTGGCGCCGAGCAGTTGGGCGGCATCCATCAGGTCGCGCAGGTTGATTGCCTGCAGGTTGTTGGTGATTGCTCGGTACATGAACGGCAAGGCGATGGTGAAGTAGCAGCCGATCAGGATCCACGGCGTGCCGACCATCGCCAGTGGGCCGCTGCCATACAGCTGCAGCAGGCCCACCGACGACACCACCGGCGGTACCGCAAAGGGCAGCAGGATAAGGATGTTCATCAGTGCGTCGAGTTTCGGGAAGTGGTAGTGCACCACGAACAACAGCGGCAGGATCAGCACCACCGACAGCAGCAGCGCGCCCACGCACACCAGCAGCGACTGGCCGAACGCGGCCAGGAAGCGTGGCTCGCTCCACAGCGCGACGTACCACTTGAAGGTCAGGCTACTGGGCAGCAGGCTTGCCGACCAGCTGGTGGCCAACGAGTAGAGCAGGGTGCCGGCCAGCGGTAGCAGCAGGATCAGGAACAGCAGGTACACCACCAGCCGATGGTAGAACCCGGCGGAAGTTTTTTCAGCGCGCATGGTAGCTCCTCTTGAGCAGCCATTGATGAACCACCGTCACCAGCGTCATCAGCCCCACCAGCACCATCGCCAGGGCGCTGGCCAGGTTCGGATCGAGGCTGATATCACCAGCCACCAGGCCGGCGATGCGGATCGGCAGTACGTTGAAATTGCCGGTGGTCAGGGCGTACACGGTGGCGTAGGCGCCGAGGGCGTTGGCCAGCAGGATGACGAAGGTGCCGAGCAGCGCCGGGGTCAGTACCGGCAGGCCGATGTGCCGCCAGAACTGCCAGTGGCTGGCACCGAGCAGCGCGGCCGACTCGCGCCAGTCTTCACGCAGGGCGTCGAAGGCGGGGTAGAGCAGCAGCACGCCAAGCGGGATCTGGAAATAGGTGTAGACCAGGATCAGCCCGCTCTTGGAGTAGATGCTGAAGTCCTCCAGCAGGCCGATCTGTTTCAGCAGCAGGGTCAGCGCGCCGTTGAAGCCGAGCAGGATGATGAAGGCGAAGGCCAGCGGCACCCCGGCGAAGTTGCTGGTCATGTTGGCGAAGGCGCTGACGAAATCGCGCAGCTTCGAGTCGACCTGGCGCAGCGAATAGGCGCCGAGGGTGGCGATGACGATACCGAACAGGCTCGACCAGAAGCTGATCTCCAGGCTGCGCTGCAGCGCCTGCAGATAGAACTTCGAGGCGAACACCTTGCTGAAGTTGTCCATGCCCCAGCCTGCTTCCGATTGCAGGCTGTTGATCGCCACCCAGGCCAGCGGGGCGATCTGGAAGATCACGAAGAACACGGCGAACGGCAGCAGGCAGAGCAGGGCCAGGTAGCGGCCACGGTTCACTTGAGCAGCTCCCGGCAGACCGACTTGTCGTGCGCCGCCCCGAGCAGCTCGCAGATGGTCCCGCACAGTTCGGTCTGCAGCGGTTTGGCGGCCGGGTCGAGGCTGAAGGCGTCGCCGAACACGAACAGCGGTACTTCACGCTCTTCGGCCAGCAGGCCGTTGTGCGAGCGGTCGTTGTTCATGCCATGGTCGGCGGTGACCAGTACCTGGTAGCCCTCTTCCAGCCACAGCGGCAGGTAGTCGGACAACAGGATATCGGCGCTGCGCGCGGCATTACGGTACTGGCTGCTGTCCAGGCCATGGCGGTGGCCGACGTCGTCGATGCTCATCGGATGCACCAGTAGGAAATTCGGCGCATGGCGGCGGCGCAGGTACTCGCCGTCGGCGAGCAGGTGTGAGTCGGGATAGCGGTCGTCCCAGTAGAACAGGCCGTGCTGGATCGGCAGCTTCGGCGCGTGGGTGTGGCGGTCGCGCTGGGGGTCGAAGGGCGAGCGGTTGTACAGCTCGCTCATCCAGTGATAGGCCGCCGCGGCAGTCCCCAGGTTGGCTTCGCGGGCGTAGTGGAACACGCTGCGCTGGTTGGACAGGCGGTTGACGTTGTTGTGCACGATGCCGCTGTCGATCGGTGCGACGCCGGTGAGAATGCACTCGTACAGCGGCCGTGACAGCGACGGCAATTCGCATTCCATACGGTACAGCGCGGCGCGGTCGGCCTCGACGTAGGCGTGCAGGTGGCCCATGGCATGGTGCGCGACCTGGTAGTTGAGGCCGTCGAGCAGGACCAGGATGACGTTGTGTTGCATGATTGCTCCAGTTTTGAACCGCATTGGCGTCTTCGCGGGTAAACCCGCTCCCACAGGGACCGCACATGCCTAGAAGATCTGCTGCTCCTGTGGGCGCGGGTTTGTCGAGGCGTCGAACCGCCGCGAAAGGGCCTGATCAGGCACTACAAAAGCTAGCCCTTCATTCCATCTCGATGATCACTTGCTCCTGCCACATCTGCGGCAGCTTCTTCGAAGTCGCTTCCCACACCTCGGCATTCTTGATCGGCTGCGCGGCCTTGTATTGCTCGTTGGGCAGCAGCTTGGCCTGCACATCCTCCGGCAGTTTCAGGTGCTCGGCACGGATCGGCCGTGCATGGCCCTTGGCCAGGTTGATCTGCCCGGCGTCGCTGAAGATGTACTCACGCGCCAGCTTGGCCGCGTTCGGGTGCTTGGCGTACTTGTTGATGATGGTGGTGTAGCCGGAGATCACCGTACCGTCCGCTGGGATCAGCACTTCGAAACGCTTGGGGTCGATCTGCTCGCGGTAGCTCAGGCCGTTGAAGTCCCAGACCACGCCAACCTCGACCTCGCCCTTCTCGATGGTCTGGATGGTCGGGTTGGCCAGCGACAGGCGCTTCTGCTGGGCCAGCTTGGTAAACAACTGCAGGCCCGGGGCCAGGTTGCTTTCATCGCCCTTGTAGGCGATGGCCGCGGCCAGCACGCCGTTGGCGGCCTGGGCGGCGGTGCTGACGTCACCGATGGCGACCTTGTACTTGCCTTTTTCCAGGTCGTGCCAAGTGGTCGGGCGATCGCCTTCCTTGACCAGGTCCTTGTTGATGATGAAGGCGATGGTGCCGGTATAGGCCAGCGCCCAATGGCCGTCCTTGTCCTTGGCCCACTCCGGCACCTGGTCCCAGGTGCTTGGCTTGTAGGGTTGGGTCACGCCCTTGCTGGCGGCGATCGGGCCGAAGGCGGCACCGACGTCGCCGATGTCGGCGCTGGCGTTGTCCTTCTCGGCTTCGAACTTGGCGATTTCCTGGGCCGAACTCATGTCGGTGTCGCTGTGCTTGAGGCCGTACTTGCTGGCCAGGTCTTCCCAGGTGCCCTTCCAGTTGGCCCAGGCATCCGGCATGCCCACGCTGTTGACGTTGCCTTCCTTGCGGGCGGCGTCTTCCAGGGCCTTGAGGTCGGGGCCTGCGGCCATCGCCGAGGTGCACAGGGTAATGGCCGAACCGAGCAGTGACGCCATGAACAACTTTTTCATCCGAAGCTCCTTGGGTGGGTGCCTTTAGCGATCGTTGTTATGAGTGAAGCGGTTTTTGCTGACCGTTGGTCTAGGTCAGCAAAGCTTGAGCCAAGGTAGGCCGCTTGCATGACAGTTTGATGTAGGGCAAAGCCTGCACCAGGCCTTGACGCTACAGCGTAGACCACCCGATGGCCCCGGATATGCTGGCTTGGCGCGTTTCTGGCAGTACCCGGCCGAGGCCTTTGTCACAGGATGTTCATCAGCCCTGCCTAGGCTTGCACTATTCTCCAGAGGCCTCGTTTTGGGGCTGGACTAGTCCAGATAGGTAACCTTTTGATGCAGTCGACGCCCCCGCGCGCGGTAACAGCCATCTGCCATGCCCTGCAGGAGCAGATCGAGCACGGCCTGCTGGCACCGGGCGGCAAGCTGCCGGCCGAACGCAAGCTCAGCGAGGTGTTCGCCACCACGCGCATCACCCTGCGCGAGGCGCTGGTGCAGCTGGAAGCCCAGGGCCTGATCTACCGCGAAGAACGGCGCGGCTGGTTCGTCGCGCCGCAACGCCTGACCTACGACCTGATCGAGCGTAGCCACTTTCATGCGATGGTGCGGGACCAGGGGCGGGAGGCCAGCACCGAGTTGCTCTCGGCGCGTCTGCAGCCGGCTTCGGCGGCGATCTGCGCGCGCCTGCAACTGTCGGCGCTGTCCAGCGTGGTGCGAATATGCCGGTTGCGGCGCATCGATGGGCGGGCGGTGCTGTATGCCGAGCATTACCTGAACCCGAGGTATTTTCCCGGGATCCTCGAGCAGGACCTGGCGCAGTCGCTGACCGAGATCTACGGGCGGGTCTACGACATCCGCTATGGGCAGGTGTGCTTCGAGATACTGCCGACCGCCTTGCCGGTGGAAGCGGCTGCTGCCCTCAAGGTCTCTACGGGAAGCCCCGGGTTGCATATCACCCGGGTCAACAGCGACCAGCATGGGCACCTGATCGACTGTGACCTTGAATATTGGCGGCACGATGCCATTCGCATCCGCGCCCAGGCGGGGTAGGGCCTCAGCTGGAGGCGCCTGACCCGGTCACGCCGCCACCACCGGCCGTCACCACCTGCACCGACAGACGCGGCGTGGCCAGGTCCAGCCCGGCCTCATCGAGCTGGCGCTTGAGCGCCAGGTTGAACGCCCGCGACACCTCCCACTGCTTGATCGGCGCGGTCTTGAAGCGTGCCCGCAGGATTGCCGAGCCTGACTCGAAACTTTCCACCCCCTGCAGCTCCAGCGGCGACCAGATATTGCGGCGCATCAGCGGGTCGTTGCGCAGTTTCTGCCCCACTTCGCGGATCAGCGTGATGGCCTGGTCGATGTTCATGCTGTGCGGGATGGCGACACGGAAGATCGCGTAGCCGAACTCACGGGAGTAGTTCTTGATGCTCTTGATCTCGCTGAACGGGATGGTGTGCACGATGCCGTCGATGTCGCGCAGGCGTACGGTACGGATGGTCAGGCCCTCGACCGTGCCCAGGTGGCCGCCGACATCGACATAATCGTCGATCGCCAGCGAGTCTTCGATGATGATGAACAGGCCGGTGATCAGGTCGGCCACCAGCGACTGCGCGCCGAAACCGATGGCCAGGCCGATCACGCCGGCACCGGCCAGCAGCGGCGTGACGTTCATGCCCATGTTGGCCAGGGCGACGATCACCGCAATGATGAAGATCACCACGAACATCACGTTGCGGATCAGCGGCATCATGGTCTGCGCACGGGCGTTGGCCAGGCCCCGGCGCGAACGGACCAGGGCATGGTGTACGGCGGTGTCGGCGAGGATCCATACCAGCCAGGCGACGATCAGCGTACCGGCCAGGCCCAGCAGGCGCACGCTCACTTCATGGCCTTCGCCCTCGGCGAAGCCGATCATCGACAGGCCCCATACGCGCAGCCCCAGTTCGATGAACACCAGCCAGATGAACAGGTGCACCAGCAGGTAGGCAAAATTGCGCAGGCGCTCGGCGTACACCGCCTGGCGCTTGTTGGCGCGTTTCGGGTTGGCGGCGTGGCGGCGGACCAGGCCGTTGAGCACCATACAGACCACCACCAGCACGGTGCACATCAATGACTGGCGCAGGGCAGTGCTGGTGTCACCGGCGGAAATGAAGGTGGCGAACAGCGAAATGGCCACCAGGATCAGTGCCGGCACGAACCAGAAGCTGCCGAGGATCTCGATGGTGTCGCTCAGGGTGCGTCGGGTCAGGCGCCGGGCCAGGGGTTGGTTGCGGATCAGGTGGGCGATCGGCCGGCGGAAGCGCAGGATGAACAGGCCGGACGACAGCGCCGCGATGACATTGGCCAGGGTCGCCAGGGCGTGGGCCAGGTGGGTACCGAGTGCGACCAGCATGCGCGGGTCGCTCATGGCCTCGCCAAAGGCGGCGAAGCTGCCGATCAGCCACAGCGGGCGGAAGGCCTGGTGGCGCAGGATGTGCAGGGCGCGGTGGCGATGGGGGCCATCGAGCAGCGAGAAGGCAATCACGCAGATGGCCGAGAAGCAGGTACCGACCACCAGCGCATAGGCCAGTACCATCGCCAGCGATTTGCCCAGTGACGGCGGCAGGGCAAAGCTCAGGTACACGGTGAAGATCAGGGCCACCAGCCACGGGCCCAGCTTGCGCAGGGCGAAGCGCACCAGGTCCCAGGTACGGGGGTGTTGCGGCAGCTCTTCGGTCAGGCCGAAACGCACCCGCACGCGGTGGCCGACCCAGTTGAAGGCATAGGCCAGCAGGCTCCACACTGCAATGACCGCGGCAAAGCCGAACAGGATGGCCGGCCATTGATGCACCGGCACGATCAGTTCGGCCAGTTCGGCCTGGGCCTGTTCGATTTCCTGCGACCAGCGGTAGAACGGGCTGGAGTCACCGCTGAACTGCTTTTCGAAGTCGTTCAGCGCGCCGCCGATCAGGCCCAGGACCCCCTGTTCGACGGTGGGTTGCGATTGCTTGGTGGCGTCGCGCAGTTTCTTCAGGTCGGCCAGCAGCTTGGCGCGTTGCTGGTCGTTTTCGAGATTCTTGATCACCTCGTCCAGCGATTTGCCCAGTGGCTCGGTGGCTTCGGGCTGGGCGGGGGCGCTGGACCCCAGCAGGCTGGGCAAGCCCGCCGCCTGGACCGGGGACATGAAGATGAACAGCAGCAGGGCTAGGCAACGCAGGAAGGCTGGCACCGGAAAATCTACCTCAGGTCAAACGATTGACCGAGTGTAGAGGTTTATGTCGGCAGTTTCTCCAGGATCGTCCAGCAAGTGAGGCCAAAGATGCCCAGGGTGCCGATCCACATCATCAGCACGCCGATATTGCGCTCGCGCATGCTGAAACCGATGGTCAGCAGCATCAGGAACAGGAACACCGGCACGAACAGGGAGAGGAAGGGGGACATGGGCAGCGGTCCTTCTGCTTTGGGGGCCATACAACAAGCATAGCGGGTTGGGCAGACCGGGGATTGATTCTGGACAGTTGTTTTCAGGCCTGGCCTTTTCGCGGGCCCCCCTCCTACAGGGGGCGCACAGGATTTGAACCTTGTCGAGGCCCTGTAGGAGCGGGTTTACCCGCGATGAGGCCAGGCCTGCCTACATCAGGCTCAAGGCAGTTCGCGGCTGCGGTAGAACGCCGACAGCACCTTCACCAGGTGCGCCAGGTCATGGCTGCCACACAGCTCGCGGATCGAGTGCATGGCAAAGGTCGGCAAACCGATATCCACCGTGCGCACCCCAAGATGGCTGGCGGCGATCGGCCCGATGGTCGAACCACAGCCCATGTCGCTGCGCACCACGAAGCTCTGCACCGGCACTTCCTCGGCCATGCACAGGTGCCGGAAGAACCCGGCGGTTTCGCTGTTGGTGGCGTAGCGCTGGTTGTTGTTGACCTTGATCACCGGCCCGGCGTTGAGCTTGGGCCCGTGGTTGCCGTCGTGCTTGTCGGCATAGTTGGGGTGCACGCCGTGGGCGTTGTCGGCCGAGACCATCAGCGAGCGCTGGATGGTGCGCACATAGGCATCGCCGTCCGGCAGCAGGCGCTGCAGGGTCTGTTCGAGCATCGGGCCATCGGCACCACAGGCCGAGCAGCTACCGACTTCTTCATGGTCGTTGCACACCAGCACGCAGGTTTCATCGCTGTCGGCGCCGAGCAGCGCCTGCAGGCCGGCATAGCACGACAGCAGGTTGTCCAGGCGGGCGCCAGCGATGAAGTCACCATTGAGGCCGATCAGCGCGGCGTCCTGAGTGTCGTAGAAGCTCAGTTCGTAATCCAGTACCACGTCGGCGTTGAGGTCGTGCTCGCGGGCCAGCTGTTCGGTGAGCACGGCCCGGAAATCGATGCGCTCGTCACCGGCCACCTGGGCGAGAATCGGCGGCAGTTCATTCTGCGGATTGATCTGCCAGCCTTCGTTGGCGGTGCGGTTCAGGTGGATCGCCAGGTTGGGGATGATCGCGATCGGCAGCTTGAAGTCGATCAGCTGGCTTTCCACCTTGCCGTCACGGCGGAAGGTGACGCGCCCGGCCAGCGACAGGTCGCGGTCGAACCACGGCGCCAGCAGCGCGCCGCCGTACACTTCCACGCCCAGCTGCAGGAAGCCCTGGCGCTGCAACTCAGGCTGCGGCTTGACCCGCAGGCAAGGGCTGTCGGTGTGCGCGCCGACCATGCGGATGCCGTTGTGCAGCGGCGACTGCTTGCCCAGCTTGATCGCGATGATCGAGGAGTCATTGCGGGTTACGTAGTAGCGGCCACCGGGCACCGTAGCCCAGCTGTCACGCTCGTCCAGGCGCTGGTAGCCGGCCGCCTCCAGGCGCTGGGCCAGGCTGGCGGTGGCATGGAAGGGCGTCGGGGAGGCCTTAAGGAATTCGATCAGGCCGGTATTCAGTGCTTCGCGCATAACTCACTCCAGACAGCAGTGGCGCGAGTTTAGCGCAGTTACCTTCAGAAGGGGGCGGGGCACTCGAACTTCAATCGCTCCCCGCTGACCGGATGGGTGAAGCTCAACATCGAGGCATGCAGGCACAGCCGTTCATGGGCCGCCAGCGCCTCGGGGTTGGCATACAGGCGGTCGCCCAGCAGCGGATGGCCGATCGACAGCATGTGCACGCGCAGCTGGTGCGAGCGCCCGGTGATCGGCGTCAGCTCGACCCGGCAGTGGTCCCCGCACCGCTCGACGATGCGCCAGAACGTCAGTGCATGTTTGCCCTGTTCATGGTCCACCACATGCCGTGGCTTGGTTGGCGGGTCGTAGCGCAGGGGCAGGTCGATGCTGCCGCTGTCCAGCGCCGGCTGGCCCCAGCACAACGCGGTGTAGGCCTTTTCGGTTTCGCGGTCATGGAACTGGCGCGACAACTCGCGGTGGCTGTCGGCATCGCGGGCCAGCAGGATGATGCCAGAGGTTTCCCAGTCCAGGCGGTGCACGATCAGCGCGTCCGGGTAGCCGTTTTCCTGCAGGCGGGTGATCAGGCAGTCCTTGTTATCCTCGGCCCGGCCGGGGACCGACAGCAGCAGGGTCGGTTTGTTGATCACCAGGATGGCGGCGTCTTCATGGAGGATCTGGATGTTCGACAGCGGCATTGCGGGTTCTCTGTGAAAATGACAAAAACCACTGGGGCTGCAATGCAGCCCCAGTGGTTTTTGCCTGTGCCGGACGCGTATGGATCAGCGATCAGGCAAGGTGATGTTCAGCTCCAGAATCGAGCAGCTGCCCTGGTTTTCCAGCTCGATGTGCACATCATCGTTGCCGATGTTCACATATTTGCGGATCACTTCCAGCAGTTCTTTCTGCAGCGCCGGCAGGTAGTCCGGTTCGCTGCGCTGGCCGCGCTCATGCGCCACGATGATCTGTAGACGCTCTTTCGCTACCGACGCGCTGGTCTGTTTCTGTCTGCCACGAAAGAAGTCAAAAAGGTTCATGGTTTATTTGCCTCCAAACAGGCGCGCGAAGAATCCTTGCTTCGGCACTTCGACGAAACGCAGGGGTTTCTCTTTGCCCAGGAGGCGGTCGACGGTGTCGCTGTACGCCTGGCCGGCATCGCTCTGGTCGTCGAGGATGACCGGGATACCCTGGTTGGAGGCCTTGAGCACGGCCTGCGACTCGGGGATCACACCCTTGAGCTTGATCGCCAGGATCTCTTCGACGTCGGCGATGCTGAGCATTTCGCCCTTTTCCACGCGCTCGGGGTGGTAACGGGTGATCAGCAGGTGTTCCTTGATCGGCTCTTCGCCGTTCTCGGAGCGGCGCGACTTGCTCGACAGGATGCCCAGCATGCGGTCCGAGTCACGCACCGAGGACACTTCAGGGTTGGTCACGACAATGGCTTCGTCGGCGAAGTACATCGCCAGGTGCGCGCCTTTCTCGATACCGGCCGGAGAATCGCAGATGACGTAATCGAACTGTTCTTTCAGCTCCATCAGCACCTTTTCCACGCCTTCCTGGGTCAGCGCGTCCTTGTCGCGGGTCTGGCTGGCGGCCAGCACGAACAGGTTCTCCAGGCGCTTGTCCTTGATCAGGGCCTGCTGCAGGTTGGCTTCGCCGTTGACCACGTTGACGAAGTCGTACACCACGCGGCGCTCGCAGCCCATGATCAGGTCGAGGTTACGCAGGCCCACGTCGAAGTCGACGATGACAGTCTTGTGGCCGCGCAGTGCGAGGCCGGTGCCGATGGCGGCGCTGGTGGTGGTCTTGCCCACACCCCCCTTGCCGGAAGTAACGACGAGAATCTTGGCCAAGGTGTTTCACCCCTAAATAAGTCGGGACAGGTGTCCCAGCAATATGCAAATAAACGGCAACAGATGAAAAAGTTGCTCTAAAAATGACGGCAAGTATCCGTTAAAGACGGGTGATGTTCAACACGTCACCGGACAGGCTGACTTGCACGCCAGCGCCCCACAGCGGGTCGCGGCGCAGGTCTTCGCACACTTTGTACTGGCCGGCGATCGAGACCATTTCAGCGGTCATCTGCTGGCAGAAGATACGTGCCTTGGTATTGCCTTTGATCCCTGCCAGGGCGCGGCCGCGCATGGCGCCGTACACATGGATGTTGCCATCGGCGAGAAGTTCCGCACCCGGGCTGACCGAGGCGGTGACCACCAGGTCGCCACCCTGGGCATAGATCTGCTGGCCGCCGCGCACGGGGGCGGTGATGATGCGGGTCGGGCGCACCTCTGGCACAAGCGCAGGCTCTGGTGCCGGAGCAGGCGCAGGCTCGGCCTTCTTGACCTCGGGTTCGGGCTCCAGCGGCCGCTCACGGGCGCCGGACGGTGGCAGTACCGGCAGGTCGATGGCGATCGCCGCCGCGATGTCCTCGATACGGTTGGCGCGGATCGCCAGGGTACGCAGGCCATGATGGCGGCAGATACGCATCAGCCCGGGCAGGTCGATTGCCCCTTCGTTGGCGGGCAGCTTGTCCAGCGCCAGCACCAGCGGCGTGTTGCTGAAGAAATTCGGTGCCTGGGCCACTTTCGCCGCCAGCTGGCGGTCGAGGGCTTCCAGGTCGTTGCGCCCCAGTTCCAGCACAGTGATGGCGAGCATGCTGCCCTTGAGCTGGAACACGGAGGCGGTGTCGGGTGTGGGGTTTGGGCTCATGGTCTGCATAGACGGCTTGTTGCGAAAAAAGTGCCCTGACTTATAACGATAAGACCGGTTGGCCGCAACCGGTGCCGATCCGATGTAGAATGCTCGGCCTTTGTCTTGCCGGAAGCTTCAATGGAACGCCCGCGTTTTCGACCCTATTTCCTCCACCCGCGATTCTGGGGCCTGTGGCTGGGCCTGGGCCTGCTGTGGCTGGTGGTGCAGTTGCCCTACCGTGCCCTGCTATGGCTCGGCGCTGCCCTGGGCGCGCTGATGTATCGCGTGGCCGGCGAGCGCCGGCGCATTGCCGCACGCAACCTCGAGCTGTGCTTCCCGGAGCTGTCCGGCGACGAACGGCGGCGCCTGCTCAAGGCCAACTTCGCCTCGACCGGTATCGCCTTCTTCGAAATGGCCATGAGCTGGTGGTGGCCCAAGGCACGCCTGGCACGCCTGGCCCACATCGAAGGCCTCGAGCACCTGCAGGCGGCGCAGCAGGCCGGGCAGGGCGCGATTCTGATGGCGGTACACTTCACCACCCTGGAAATCGGCGCCGCGCTGCTCGGCCAGGCCCACACCATCGACGGCATGTACCGCGAGCACGGCAACCCGCTGTTCGACTTCATCCAGCGCAGTGGCCGTGAGCGACACAACCTCGATTCGCTGGCCGTTGAACGTGATGACGTGCGGGGCATGCTCAAGCTGCTGCGCTCGGGCCGGGCGATCTGGTACGCACCGGACCAGGACTACGGCACCAAGCAGAGCATTTTCGTGCCGTTGTTCGGTATCCCGGCAGCCACGGTCACCGCGACCACCAAGTTTGCCCGCCTGGGCAAGGCCCAGGTGATTCCGTTCACCCAGAAGCGCCTGGAAGATGGCAGCGGCTACCGTCTGGTGATCCACCCGCCGTTGGCAGACTTCCCCGGCGAGAGCGAAGAAGCCGATTGCCTGCGTATCAACCAGTGGGTCGAGGGTGTGCTGCGCGAATGCCCAGAGCAGTACCTGTGGGCGCATCGGCGCTTCAAGTCGCGGCCCGAGGGTGCACCGCGGCTTTACGACAAGAAAAAACGCTAGGCCTTTTGTTGCCTGTGCCGGCCCTTTCGCGAGTTTACTCGTGAAAGGGCCGGGCCTGAAAACAGCTGATCCAGGAAGGAATCCATGGCGCCATCCCCGGTAACCGGTCTGATCCTCTCTGGCGGTGGCGCCCGCGCCGCCTATCAGGTCGGCGTCCTCGCCGGTATCGCCGAACTGCTGCCGCCCGGTGCGCACAATCCGTTCCCGGTCATCGTCGGCACCTCGGCCGGCGCCATCAACGCCGTCACCCTGGCCAGTGGTGCCAGCCGTTTCAACGACACCGTACAGCGCCTCACCGCCTTCTGGCAGAACTTCCGCAGCCACCTGGTGATCCGCAGCGACTGGCCTGGTGTGGTGCGCCAGGCCAGCCGTTTTGTCGGCCACAGCCTGTTGGGCCTGGGCGGGCAGGTGCCGGTCGCCCTGCTCGACAGCAGCCCCCTGCGAGGCCTGTTGCAATCGCACCTGGACCTGGATGGCATCGGCCATTCCATCGCCGCCGAGCAGTTGCGGGCGGTCGCCGTGACCGCCTTTGGTTACGAAAGCGGCCAGGCGGTGACCTTCTACCAGGGGCGCGGCACCATCGACGCCTGGCTGCGCCACCGCCGCATCGGCGTACCTACGCCATTGACCATCGATCACTTGCTGGCCAGCGCGGCCATCCCGCTGCTGTTCGCCCCGGTGCGCCTGGGCGACGAGTACTACGGTGACGGCGCGGTGCGCCAGTCGGCACCGATCAGCCCGGCCCTGCACCTGGGCGCCAGCCGGGTGCTGGTGGTCGGGGTCAGCGGCAACCCGCAGCGCCCGGCGGCGCCGTTGCCGACCCAGCGCGTGTTCAGCGGCCAGCAGCCGAGCCTGGCGCAGATTGGCGCGCACATGCTCAACAGCACGTTCATCGACAGCCTGGAGGACGATATCGAGCTGTTGCAGCGGCTCAACCACCTCAGCCGGTTGCTGCCGGCGCACCTGGATGCACGGCGCCTGGGGCTGGCGCCGATCGAGGTGCTGGTGGTAGCGCCCAGCCAACCGCTGGACGAGATTGCGGCGCGGCACCGACGCGAGCTGCCGGCGGCGTTGCGCCTGTTCCTGCGCGGCCCGGGGGCGACCCGGACCAGCGGAGCAGGGGTGTTGAGCTATCTGCTGTTCGAGGCCAGTTATTGCAGTGAACTGATCGAACTGGGGCGGCGCGATGCCCTGGCCAAGAAGCGCGAACTGTGCCAGTTCCTGGGGATTTGATGTCGCCGGTACTGGCCTCTCGCGGCTAAAGCTCCTACAGGGATTACCTCAGGCCTGAGACCAGCATTGGTACCTGCAGGAGCGGCTTCAGCCGCGAACAGGCCGGGCCTGCTTACTCGGCTATCTGCAGCTTGCGCGCCTGGGTGTACACATAACGCACCTTCTCATACTCGAACGGCGAGTTGAGCTGCCCATAACGGAATTTGGTGGTGTAGCGCTTGTCCACCACGCGCAAGGCAAAGATCTCCGGGTGATGCTCGCTGGCTTCGGCCACGTTCAGGTAATTGACCGCCTGCTCGCCGGCATAGTCCACCACCAGTCCGGTCGTGTCGCGCAGGTTTGACGGGCCGAGCACCGGCAGCATCAGGTACGGCCCCTCCGGCACGCCATAGAACCCCAGGGTCTGGCCAAAGTCCTCGCTCTGGCGCGGCAGGCCCATGCTGGTGGCCGGGTCCCACAAGCCGCCCACGCCGATGATGGTGTTGAACATCAGCCGCGCGGTGATCTCCGCCGAGCGTTTGGCCTTGAGCTGCAGCACGCTGTTGAACAGGTTCGGTATGTCACCCAGGTTGTTGAAGAAGTTGCTCACCCCAGTGCGCACGAAGCTGGGCGTGACGTACTGGTAACCGCTGACCAGCGGCAGCAGCACCCATTGGTCAAGGCGGTAGTTGAAGTGGTAGATGCGCCGGTTCACCGACTCCAGCGGGTCGTACACGTTCAGCGCTTCCAGGGTCGAGCGTTCGAATTCGCGCTGGTCCAGCCCTGGGTTGAATTTCAATTCGCGCAGCGGGTCGATGAAACCGTCGGCCTCTGGTGTCAGCGGCGCCTGGGTGACTTGCGGGTCGGCTTCGACCACGCTGGCCCGTGGTGCGGTTTCGGCTGCCAGGGCATTGCCGGCGGCGACGAGCAGCGCGGTGGCGAGGAGGAATTGGTTAGCCACGGAAGAACTCCAGCATGGCGTCGCTGTTGACGCGGTAATTGAGGTTGCCGCAATGGCCGCCATGGGGGTAAAGGGTCAGGCGATCGCCGAACACCTTGCGCAGGAAGCCGATATCACCGGGGCCGAGGATGACGTCGTCGGCGTTGTGCATCACGGCGATCTTGTCGCTGTTGCGCAGGTAGTCTTCCAGCGCATACAGGCTGACCTGGTTGACCAGCTGCAGGATGCTGTTGCCATCGGTACGCGCGCGCCACATCGGGATCACCTGTTCGGTCATGTAGCAGTCGAAGTCGCATTGCAGCGCCCGTTTGAAGAACGGCGTCAGGCTGCTGCCCTCGGTGATCGGGAACTTCGGCGGAATGATCAGGCCGCGGCGGTTGATCAGGTCGGAAGTAAAGGCGATGTCGGCCGCCGAGAAGCGGAACGAGGTGCCGATGAGCATGGCCATCTGTTCATTGGACAGGTGCTGTTTCGACTGCTGGAAGTCGTACAGCAGAGCGTCGTTGAGGTCGATGTAGCCCTTGTCCTGGAAGTAGCGGGTGAGCTTCGCCAGCATCAGTTCGTAGAAGGTCGTGCTGCGGTCGATGCCCTTGACCTGGGTCTGCACCAGTTTGTCCAGGTTGTTGATCGAGGTGTACAGGTTGACCGGCGGGTTGAGCAGCAGCACGCGCTTGAAGTTGAAACTGCGGCGGGTTTCGTCGAGGTGGCTGACGAAGGCAGCGTCCAGCGCGCCCAGGCTGTAGCCGGTCAGGTAGTACTCGCTGACCGGCAGGCGCGGGTGTTGGGCACGCACGGCCTGCATCACCCGGTACAAGTCCTCGGCGTCCTCCTGGCTGACCCCGGGGGTGGCGAAGCGCGAGGCGGCGCTCATGAAGTCGTAGCTGGTCGGCGACGACAGCTGCACCACGTGGTAGCCGGCCTGGTAGAACAACTTCTTGAGGTATTCGTTGATGCTGCTGGAGTAGGGCGCACCGGTACCGGCGATGAGGAAGATCAGCGGCGCCTCGTGGTCCTGGCGTGCCAGGCGATACTTGAGCTTCTTCACTGCCCAGAAGTTGTCGGGCAGGGAGAACTCGCGCTCCGGGCGCAGGTTCAGGCTGTAGTCGGACTGGTCGATGTCATCGTCGCTGGGCAGGGTCGGGCGCTGCTCCGGCGGCGTAGTGGCGATGGTCGCCTCGAACGGGTTGGTCAAGGGGTAGCCGTAGCTGGCGGCGTCGATATCCCGCGCCGAAGCGGCCGCAGCCATGAGCAGGCCGCCAAGTAGGGCGGCGAGGCGCCAAGATCGAAGCATGTATTCCCCCAGAAAGATCAAGGTCGTGCAGTACGCAGGCTAGGACCACGGTTGCCTGGGCAAAGTTGCCGAGTGCGGTGGCCTTTGGTGTGCTTGTTATCTGCAACATAGCTGCAGGGTTGTGATTTTGCCTTACAACAGGGCTTGGGCGATCATGGATGATTTCGATTACCGCTATTGGAGAACGGGATGTCTCGATCGCTGCCGGGCGCTCTATTGCTGATGTTTCTGGCCATCTGGCTCGCCGCCAGTTATGGCGTGCGCTATGGGCTGATGGAAGATGGCCAGTGGGTGGGGCTGTGCTCGACGCCGGGCGACCACTGGCAATGCCAGGTGCGTTCGCTGCTGGGGCTGGGCATTCATTTCCAGGTGTTGGCCTGGGCCGGGCTGGCGCTGGCCTTGCTGGCGCAGTGGGTTGCCGGGCGTGCCGGGTGGTGGCTGGCGGTGCTGGCGCTGTTCTTCGGCATTCCTGCCCTGGTGCTGTATACCGCCAGCATCGCGGTGTTCGTGGTGGTGCTGGCCGGGTTGCGCCTGGTCCGGCAACCTGCCGCCTAGGTGCTGCAAGGCCGCTCCCACAAAAACTCAGTGCTTGCTGGTAATCCGCAAGCTCCGCCACAAGGCTGCAGTCATCAACACACTGACCACCGCCCAGCCCCAGGCCTGCTGGTTCTCCAACCCTTCCCGAAACAGCTGCGGCAACACCCCGGCGCCGACGATGAAGGCCAGCAACGCCACCTCCGCTCGCCGCGCCGCCACCGGCCTCAGCAGGTACACCAGCGCCGGCAGTGCCAGCGCCACGCTGGGGAAGCTGCGGTAGCGCGGGTCGAACACCATCGCCAGCATGCTCACCGCCGCTGCAAAACCGGCCGCGAGCAACAGCCAACCCGCCCGAGCCTGCATAGCGTCGAACAGCCGCCGACGCCAGCCGTCGCGGTGGGCGAGGGAAAGGGCCGCATGCATCAGCACCAGCAGGTTCAACCCGGCAAGCACCACCGCCCACACCCATTCCCCGGCAAACCGCGCATGGGTGCGCATCAACTCGCCCCACAAGCCCAGGCAGCCCGCAGCGAACGCGGCCAGCACCGGCAACAGCAGGGCTGCCAGCGGTGTGGCGGGGCGCCCGGCCATCAGCAGCGTGGCCGCCATCAACAGCGCGCTCGCCAGCAACCACTGCGGCCAGTAATGCAAATTGCTGACCGGCCCTTCGAGCACGCCTTTGTCCTGCCGGTCGGCATCGTACAGCCCCCAATAGCCGCCCACGGCGCCTTCACTGGCGCGCTTCCACGGCTGGTCGAAGGCTTCGATCAGGTTGTAGTGCCAGCCATTGGCCTCGGCCATGCTGACGAAACCACGGATGAAACGCGCCTCGTTGGCCCGGCTGGGCACCGCGGTCTCGCGTTGGCGACCTTCGCTGGGCCACCCGGTTTCGCCGATGAAGATGTCCTTGGGCGCGAAACGGTTGCCGAACACCTGGCGCACGTCGGCAACATGGGCCAGGGCATCGTCGATGCCGCGTGGGTCGTCTTCCCAGTAGGGCAGCAGGTGGATGGTCAGGAAGTCCACGGCCGGCGCCACCTGAGGGTGCTGCAACCAGAACTCCCAGACATCGGCATAGGTCACCGGCACCCTGACCTGGCTTTTCACCTTTGCGATCAGCGCGGCCAGCTGCTCGCCGGTCACTTCCTTGCGCAGCAGCGCCTCGTTGCCGACGATGACTGCGCTGACCACGTCCGGGTTGGCATTGGCGGCGGCAATCAGCGCGTCCACTTCCTTGTTGGTGTCGACCGGGTTGGCGTTGACCCAGGCGCCGAGCATGACCTTCAGCCCATGCTTGCGCGCCAGCGCCGGGATTGCCTCAAGGCCGGTCATCGAATAGGTGCGGATGCACTGGAATCGCTCGGCCAGCAACGCCAGGTCGGCATCCATGCGCGCCGGGCGCAGGCGGAAAGGTTGGTCGAAGGGCGACTGGTCCTTGTCGAACGGGGTGTACGACGCACACTGCAATTTATGCGTGGGGCTGGCCGCGTCGGGCAACTGCACCGGCTTGCCCAGCCCGTACCAGAGCGCTCCCAGCCCGAGCAGGGCGAGCAGGCAGGCGAGCAGGTACAACGGCAGCAGGCGGGAGGCATCAGGCATCGGGCGGTCCATCGTCAGGCGCAAAACGTTAGATAGTAGCCTGACGCCAAACCTTTGGCATGCAAGGATCGCGCAGGGCGCTGTAGCTCGATGCCGCTAATGGCACAGTGCTGTCGCCTATGGTGTGGTACAGGTCGCAGTGGGAGCAGGTCGCGCTTTGTTGCAGGAAGATGATGCAATCTCCAAGACCTGACGAGGGGATGCTTTGATGGCTACTTTTACAAGAATGCGCCGTTTCCTGGGGGTGGGCACCGCCCTGGTATTGACCATGGGCGCTGCACAGGCCATGGCCAAAGAAGTCAGCATTGGTTACGTGGATGGCTGGGCTGACAGCGTGGCGACCACCAACGTCGCCGCAGAAGTGATCAAGCAGAAACTCGGTTACGACGTGAAGCTGCAGGCCGTGGCCACCGGCATCATGTGGCAGGGTGTGGCCACCGGCAAGCTCGACGCCATGCTCTCGGCCTGGCTGCCGGTCACGCACGGTGAGTACTGGACCAAGAACAAGGACAACGTGGTCGACTACGGCCCGAACTTCAAGGATGCCAAGATCGGCCTGATCGTCCCCGAGTACGTCAAGGCCGTGAGCATTGCCGACCTCAAGACCGATACCAGCTTCAAGCAGAAGATCGTCGGTATCGATGCGGGTTCGGGGGTGATGCTCAAGACCGACCAGGCCATCAAGGACTACGACCTGACCGGCTACAAGTTGCAGGCCAGCTCCGGCGCGGCCATGACCGCCGAACTGGGCCGCGCGTATGCCAAGCAGCAGTCGATTGCAGTGACTGGCTGGGTGCCGCATTGGATGTTCGCCAAGTGGAAGCTGAAATTCCTCGAAGACCCGAAAGGCGTATATGGCGCGGCAGAGACCGTGAACAGCATCGGCAGCAAGGAACTGGCGACCAAGGCGCCGGAAGTCGCGGAGTTCCTGAAGAAATTCCAGTGGCAGTCCAAGGATGAGATCGGCGAGGTGATGCTGGCGATTCAGGAAGGCGCCAAGCCTGAGGCAGCGGCCAAGGACTGGGTGGCCAAGCACCCGGACCGGGTGAAGGACTGGACTGGCAAGTAAACAACCCTTCTGGGCCGGTTTTGATTGATCGCGGATAAATCCGCTTCTACAGGGTGAGTTGCGCCCCATTGGTTGGACAAGAATCCAACCGCAGGGGCCCAGTTCAGGGGCCCGGTAGGAGCGGATTTATCCGCGATGGGCCATCACGTTGTTACGCAATCGGTAAAACACCGTTGCATCTAAGACTAAGGTCGTCTGGTTGGCGTCCAACAGCTGCATAAAGTAAGGGTGTGGGTTCCATCCCCTACCTGTGCTGCTAGGACAAAAACAATGAACGACAGCATTTACCTCTCGATACAAAACAGCCCGCGCTTCAAGGAGCTGGTCAGCAAACGTGAACGGTTCGCCTGGATTCTCTCGGCGATCATGCTTGGCCTCTACTGCGCCTTCATCCTCCTGATCGCCTACGGTCCACAGATTCTGGGCACCAAGCTCAGCCCTGGCTCGTCGATTACCTGGGGCATTCCCCTGGGCGTCGGCCTGATCGTTTCGGCATTCGTCCTGACCGCCATCTACGTGCGCCGCGCCAACGGTGAATTCGATGAGCTGAACAAGGCCATCCTGAAGGAGGCGCAACAATGATTCGCCACGCCAAAGCCCTGGCCATCATGGCCTGCGGAGCCTTCGCACCCGCCGTGTGGGCCGCCGATGCCCTGACCGGCGAGGTGCAGAAACAACCGCTGAACGTCCCTGCGATCGCCATGTTCGTGGCCTTCGTCGCCTTCACCCTCGGTATCACCTACTGGGCCTCCAAGCGCAACAAGTCGGCGGCTGACTACTACGCCGCCGGTGGCAAGATCACCGGCTTCCAGAACGGCCTGGCGATTGCCGGCGACTACATGTCGGCGGCCTCGTTCCTGGGTATTTCGGCCCTGGTGTTCACCTCTGGCTACGATGGCCTGATCTACTCGATCGGCTTCCTGGTCGGCTGGCCGATCATCCTCTTCCTGATTGCCGAACGCCTGCGCAACCTCGGCAAGTACACCTTCGCCGACGTTGCCTCGTACCGCCTTGGGCAAAAGGAGATCCGCACGCTGTCGGCCTCCGGTTCGCTGGTGGTGGTGGCGTTCTACCTGATCGCGCAGATGGTCGGCGCGGGCAAGTTGATCGAGCTGCTGTTTGGCCTGGATTACCACGTCGCGGTGATCCTGGTGGGTATCCTGATGTGCCTGTATGTGCTGTTCGGCGGCATGCTGGCCACCACCTGGGTGCAGATCATCAAGGCCGTGTTGCTGCTGTCCGGTGCCAGCTTCATGGCGCTGATGGTGATGAAACACGTCGGCTTCGACTTCAATACGCTGTTCTCCGAAGCGATCAAGGTGCACGCCAAGGGCGAGGCGATCATGAGCCCGGGTGGCCTGGTGAAAGACCCGATCTCGGCGTTCTCCCTGGGCCTGGCGCTGATGTTCGGTACCGCTGGCCTGCCGCACATCCTGATGCGCTTCTTCACCGTCAGTGACGCCAAGGAAGCCCGCAAGAGCGTGCTGTACGCCACCGGCTTCATCGGCTACTTCTACATCCTGACCTTCATCATCGGCTTTGGCGCGATCCTGCTGGTCAGCACCAATCCGGACTTCAAGGACGCCGCTGGCGCCCTGATCGGCGGCAACAACATGGCGGCGGTGCACCTGGCCGATGCCGTGGGCGGCAGCGTGTTCCTCGGCTTCATCTCGGCCGTGGCCTTCGCCACCATCCTGGCGGTGGTTGCCGGCCTGACCCTGGCCGGTGCCTCGGCGGTTTCCCACGACCTTTACGCCAGCGTCTGGCGCAAGGGCAAGGCCAACGACAAGGACGAGATCCGCGTGTCGAAGATCACCACCATCGCCCTTGGCGTGCTGGCGATCGGCCTGGGCATCCTGTTCGAGAAGCAGAACATCGCCTTCATGGTCGGCCTGGCGTTTTCCATTGCCGCCAGCTGCAACTTCCCGGTACTGCTGCTCTCGATGTACTGGAAGAAGCTGACCACCCGCGGCGCCATGATCGGCGGCTGGCTGGGCCTGGTGAGCGCGGTGACGCTGATGATCCTTGGCCCGACCATCTGGGTGCAGATCCTCGGCCATGAGAAAGCCATCTACCCGTATGAATACCCGGCGCTGTTCTCGATGATCATCGCCTTCATCGGGATCTGGTTCTTCTCGATCACCGACAAGTCCAAGGCAGCGGATGACGAACGTGCCAAGTTCTTCCCGCAGTTCGTTCGCTCGCAGACCGGCCTGGGCGCTTCCGGCGCGGTTTCGCACTGATCCACCGGCAATGAAAAAACCGCGCCTTGGCGCGGTTTTTTCATGGGCTGCGGCTAGATCATGCCTAGCAGCAATAGCACCAGCAGAATCACCAGCACCACGCCAACGATGCCGGACGGGCCGTAGCCCCAGCTGCGCGAGTGCGGGAAGACCGGTAAGCCACCAATCAGCAGAAGGATCAGGATGATGATGAGAATCGTGGTCATGACGGAGTCCTTGCGTGGTTGAAGGTCAAGGGCCTCGGACTGCTGGCCTCTTGTAAATTCGGACTGTTGCCGCTTGTGAAAGATTCCATTTGTGTATTGCCTGTAGCGGCCTCTTCGCGGCTAACGCCGCGAAGAGGCCGGCACCGACTACACAGTCATGCCCGGCCATTCACTATCCTGATGGATCCTGCCTCCGGCCGAAGCCTTGATTAGACTCGCTGCACAACCTGTCAGAACAAGGCGTGCCACCATGCAAAACCGCATCATGATCACTGGCGCCGGCTCCGGCCTTGGCCGCGAGATCGCCCTGCGCTGGGCGCGTGAGGGCTGGCACCTGGCGCTGGCCGATGTCAACGAAGCGGGCCTGCGCGAAACCTTGGCGCTGGTGCGGGGTGCAGGGGGCGAGGGCTTCGTCCAGCGTTGCGACGTGCGCGACTACAGCCAGCTCACCGCCCTGGCCCAGGCCTGCGAAGAGAAGTTCGGCGGCATCGATGTGATCGTCAACAATGCCGGCGTTGCCTCGGGCGGCTTCTTCGCCGAGCTGTCGCTGGAAGACTGGGACTGGCAGATTGCGGTCAACCTGATGGGCGTGGTCAAGGGGTGCAAGGCGTTCCTGCCGCAGCTGGAGCGCAGCAAGGGCCGCATCATCAACGTCGCGTCAATGGCGGCGCTGATGCAGGGGCCTGGCATGAGCAACTACAACGTGGCCAAGGCCGGGGTGCTGGCTCTTTCGGAGAGCCTGTTGGTGGAGCTGCGCCAGCTCGAGGTGGCGGTGCACTGCGTGTGCCCGTCGTTCTTCCAGACCAACCTGCTCGACTCGTTCCGTGGGCCCAACCCGGCGATGAAGGCCCAGGTCGGCAAGCTGCTGGAAGGCTCGCCGATCAGCGCGGCGGATATCGCCGACTACATCCACCAGCAAGTCGCGGCGGGTGAGTTCCTGATCCTCCCCCATACGGCCGGGCGCGAGGCTTGGCAGCTCAAACGCCAGGCGCCGGAGCGGCTGTACGATGAGATGGCGGACATGGCGGTGAAGATGCGGGCCAAGGCGCAGCCGCGTTGATTGTAGGAATTGTCTGTAGGAGAAATTACCTGCCTGCGTAGGCTTGCTCTGAATTGCAGGCGAAGTATTGTCCAGAGGAATATCCCTAAGCACTCTGCGGTCTTTTCCTGTTGTGAGAGGGCCGGGACATGTTGGTGATCACGCGTGAAATCGGTGAAGTCATCACCATTGGTGACGATATTCGGATCAAGGTAGTGGAAACGCGCAATGGCGTGGTGCGCTTTGGCGTGGATGCGCCGCGCAAGGTGCCGGTGCACCGGGCCGAAGTCTATCGGCGGATCAAGGCTGCGCTGGCGCGCAAGGCTGATTGACCTGCACCGGCCTCTGTGGGAGCGGCCTTGCGTCGCGAAAGGGCCGCAAAGCGGCCCCAGGATATCAGCGACTACGCCGAGATTGCTGGGGCTGCTCTGCAGCCCTTTCGCGACGCAAGGCCGCTCCCACAGGACCCGCGACAAGGCACGATGTCACTCGAGCAGCTCGCGGGGTACGTCATGCCTGGCCAGCAGCTGGCACTGCTGGCTCTCCGGGTCGAACAGGATGAACGCCTGGCCCTTGGCCAACGCCTGGCGCACCCGCAGCACACGGGTCTCCAGCGGGGTATCGTCGCCGTTATCGGTACCGTCGCGGGTGACGAAGTCTTCGATCAGGCGGGTCAGGGTTTCGGCTTGCAGTTGGTCGTAGGGGATCAGCATGGGCAGCGCACAGTCTCGTTCATGAGGGTCTGCATGCTACGCGATTCCACGGCCATCAGCTTTTGTTTCCTACCAGGCTGTCCACGGCCGGCACGCGGGTATCGCTCTCCATCTGTGCATCGTGCTCCAGCTGGTGGCTGAAGCGCTCGAGCGAGGCATTGGCCGGTTGCGAGTCGCTGGCAAACACAGGTGGGCTGAGCAGGTAGGCCGAAAGCAGGCGGCTGAGCGCAGCCAGGCTGTCGATATGGGTACGTTCGTAGCCATGGGTGGCATCGCAGCCGAACGCCACCAGCGCGGTGCGGATGTCATGCCCGGCGGTCACGGCCGAGTGGGCATCGCTGAAGTAGTAGCGGAACAGGTCGCGGCGCACCGGCACGTCCTGGTCGCCGGCCAGTTTCAGCAGGTGGCGTGACAGGTGGTAATCGTATGGCCCGGACGAGTCCTGCATGGCCACGCTCACCGCATGCTCGCTGGAGGCCTGGCCGGGGGCGACCGGGGCGATGTCGATGCCGACGAACTCGCTGACATCCCAGGGCAGGGCAGCGGCGGAACCGGAGCCGGTTTCCTCGGTGATGGTGAACAGCGGGTGGCAGTCGATCAGCGGCTGGCGGCCGCTTTCCACCACTGCCTTGAGGGCGGCCAGCAGGGCTGCCACGCCGGCTTTGTCGTCCAGGTGACGGGCGCTGATGTGGCCGCTTTCGGTGAACTCTGGCAGTGGGTCGAAGGCGACGAAATCACCGATGGCAATGCCCAGCGTTTCACAATCGGCGCGGGTGGTGCAGTAGGCATCCAGGCGTACCTCGACATGTTCCCAGCTGATCGGCATCTGGTCGATGGCGGTGTTGAAGGCATGCCCGCTGGCCATCAACGGCAATACGCTGCCACGGAATACGCCAGTGTCGGTGAACACGCTGACCCGGCTGCCCTCGGCGAAGCGGCTCGACCAGCAGCCTACCGGGGCCAGGGCCAGGCGGCCGTTGTCCTGCAACTGGCGCACGCTGGCGCCGATGGTGTCGAGGTGGGCCGAGACGGCGCGGTCGGGCGAGCTTTGCCGGCCCTTGAGGGTGGCACGGATGGTGCCGCGGCGGGTCAGTTCGAAGGGGATGCCCAGTTCGTCCAGGCGTTCGGCCACGTAACGCACGATGGTATCGGTGAAACCGGTCGGGCTGGGGATGGCGAGCATCTCCAGCAGGACGCGCTTCATGTAGTCGAGGTCGGGTTCGGGGAGTCGATCGGACATGGGGATTCCTCGTTTCCTGTGCTGGCCTCTTCGCGGCTGAAGCCGCTCCTGCAGGAACGGCGACGCTATCAGGGGGTGTGAAATCCCTGTGGGAGCGGGTTTACCCGCGAAGAGGGCATTGATGTGTTACGCCAAAGGCCGGCTATGCGGGAACAGCAAATCGACAAACCGCTCGGCCGTCGGCTGCGGCTCATGATTGGCCAGCCCGGCCCGCTCGTTGGCTTCGATGATCACGTAATCCGGTTGCTCGGCATCGCGCACCATGAAGTCCAGGCCCACCACCGGAATTTCCAGCGCGCGCGCCGCACGCACCGCCGCATCTGCCAGCACCGGGTGCAGGCGTTCGGTGACGTCTTCCAGGGTGCCACCGGTATGCAAGTTGGCCGTGCGACGCACCGCCAGGCGCTGGCCGGCAGGCAGCACGTCGTCATAGCCGTGCCCGGCACTGTGCAGGGTGCGTTCGGTCTCGTCGTCCAGCGGGATGCGGCTTTCGCCACCGGTCGCCGCCTGGCGCCGGCGGCTCTGCGCCTCGATCAGCTGACCAATGCTGTGCTTGCCGTCACCGATCACCTGGGCCGGGTGGCGAATCGCCGCCGCCACCACTTCATAGCCGATCACCAGAATGCGCAGGTCGCTGCCGGCATGGAAGCTCTCCAACAGCACCCGGCTGTCGAAGCGGCGGGCGCTTTCCACGGCCTGTGTCACTTCCTCGATGCTGGTGAGATTGACCGCCACCCCCTGGCCCTGCTCGCCGTCCACAGGCTTGACCACCACCGCGCCATGCTCGTCGAGAAACGCCAGGTTGTCGTCGGCATTGCCGGCCAGCTGCTGCGCCGGCACCTGCAGCCCGGCGTTGCGCAGGGCATGCTGGGTAAGGCGTTTGTCCTGGCACAAGGTCATGGTCACGGCACTGGTCAGGTCACTCAGCGACTCGCGGCAGCGGATCCGGCGCCCGCCCAGGCTGAGGGTGAACAGACCGGCAGCGGCATCGTCGACCTGCACCTCGATACCGCGGCGCAACGCCTCGTCGACGATGATGCGGGCGTATGGGTTGAGGCCGGCTTCCGGGCCGGGGCCGAGAAACAGCTGCTGGTTGATGCCATTCTTGCGCTTGACCGCAAAGGTCGGCAGGTTGCGGAACCCGAGTTTCTCGTACAGCCGCTTGGCCTGGTGGTTGTCGTGCAGCACCGACAGGTCGAGGTAGGCCAGGCCCCGGCTCATGAAGTGCTCGACCAGGTGGCGCACCAGCACCTCGCCAACCCCCGGACGGGTGCACTGAGGGTCCACGGCCAGGCACCACAGGCTGCTGCCGTGTTCGGGATCGTCGAACGCCTTGCTGTGGTTCAGGCCCATGACACTGCCGATCACCGCGCCGCTGTCCTCATCTTCGGCCAGCCAGTACACCGGGCCACCAAGGTGGCGGGGGGTGACCAGCTCGGGGTCGACCGGCAGCATCCCGCGCGCCTGGTACAGGGTATTGATCGCCTGCCAGTCGCTGGGGGTTTGCGCCCGGCGCACACGAAAGCCGCGGAACACCCGCTGCGCCGGGCGGTAATCGGTGAACCACAGGCGCAAGGTGTCGGAAGGGTCGAGAAACAGCTGCTGCGGTGCCTGGGCGAGCAACTGCTGGGGGGCGGCCACGTAGAGGGCGATATCGCGCTCGCCGGGGCGCTCCTCCTGCAAGGCGGCGGCCAGGCTGGCTGGGTCCGGGTAGGTATGACCGATCAGCAGACGCCCCCAACCGCAGTGCAATACACGCGGCTGGTCGTGGGGCTCGCTGCCGTCGCCGGCCAGGCGCGCCTGCAAGCGCTCGTAGGACGGCGCCTGGCCGCGCAGAAGGCGCTGACCGTAGGCGATTTCGTGGGTTTTCATCGGTCAGATTCCTTGTTCGCTGAGCCACAGGTTCAGGGCCGCCAGCTGCCACAGTTTGGAACCGCGCAGCGGGGTGAGCTGGCCGTGCGGATTGCTCAGCAGGCGGTCAAGCATGGCCGGGTTGAACAGGCCACGGTCCTGGCTTGGGTCGGTCAGCAGGTCGCGCACCCAGCCGAGCGTTGCGCCTTCCAGGTGCTTGAGGCCGGGCACCGGGAAGTAGCCCTTCTTGCGGTCGATCACCTCGTGGGGGATCACCCGCCGCGCGGCTTGCTTGAGCACCTGCTTGCCGCCGTCGGGCAGCTTGAAGCGTGCCGGAATGCGTGCCGACAGTTCGACCAGGCGGTAGTCGAGGAACGGGGTGCGCGCCTCCAGGCCCCAGGCCATGGTCATGTTGTCGACCCGTTTGACCGGGTCATCGACCAGCATCACCGTACTGTCCAGGCGTAATGCCTTGTCCACGGCTTCGGGGGCGCCGGGGCGGGCGAAGTGCTCGCGGACGAAGTCGCCGGCCGCGTCGGTCTCCAGCAGCCATGGGGCCTGGACCGTGTCGCGGTACTCGTCATGGCTGCGGTCGAAGAAGGCGTCGCGGTAGGCGGCGAAGGCATCCTCGGCACCGTTCACCTTCGGGTACCAGTGGTAGCCGGCGAACAGCTCGTCGGCGCCCTGGCCGCTCTGCACGCCCTTGCAATGCTTGGCCACTTCCCGCGACAGCAGGTAGAAGGCGATACAGTCGTGGCTGACCATCGGTTCGCTCATGGCACGGAAGGCCGCCGGCAACTGCTCGATGACCTCGTGCTCGGCGATGCGCAGCTGGTGGTGGCGGGTGCCGTAGTGCTTGGCGATCAGGTCGGAATACTGGAACTCGTCACCGCGCTCGCCGCCGGCATCCTCGAAGCCGATGGAGAAGGTCGACAGGTCGTCCACCCCGACCTCCCGCAGCAGGCCGACCAGCAGGCTGGAATCGACACCGCCAGACAGCAGTACGCCGACGTCCACGGCGGCGCGCTGGCGGATGGCCACGGCGTCGCGGGTGGCGTCGAGCACGCGGGTGGTCCAGCCTTCCAGGTCGAGGTCGCGCTCGTCCGGGTTGGGGCCATAGTGCAACTGCCACCAGGTCTGGCGCTCGACTTCGCCGTGACGGTCGATGCGCATCCAGGTGCCGGGCTCGAGCTTCTGCACATTGGCCAGCAAGGTGCGCGGTGCGGGCACCACGGCGTGGAAGTTGAGGTAGTGGTTGAGCGCCACCGGGTCGATCATCGGATCGATATCGCCCCCCTTGAGCAGCGCCGGCAGTGTCGAGGCGAAACGCAGGCGCTCGCCGTTGCGCGACAGGTACAGCGGCTTGACGCCCAGGCGGTCGCGGGCCAGGAACAGGCGCTGGTTGTCGCGCTCCCAGATGGCCAGGGCGAACATGCCGTTGAGCTTGGGCAGCAAGGCCGCGCCCCAGGCGTGGTAGCCCTTGAGCAGCACCTCGGTGTCGCCGTCGGACCAGAAACTGTAGCCCAGCGCCTGCAATTCCTGGCGCAGCTCGGGGAAGTTGTAGATGGCGCCGTTGAAGGCCAGTGACAGGCCCAGGGTGTTGTCGACCATCGGCTGTGCCGAACCGTCGGACAGATCCATGATCTTCAGGCGGCGGTGGCCGAGGGCGATCGGGCCCTGGCTATGGAAGCCCCAGGCGTCGGGGCCACGGGGCGCCAGGTGGTGGGTTATGCGCTCTACCGCAGCCAGGTCGGCTGGGCGAGGGGCCTGGTCGATGGGGGTGAAACGCAACTCTCCTGCTAATCCGCACATAGGTCCTTACCGGTTTTTCCGTTGGGGAATGAGTGCCCCGGATTAGGGCACCCTGTAAGGAACTGACCTGTGCGGTTTGTGGGAGTTTTAGATCGATCTGTTATAAGCGGGGGTGAGGCTTGAAGTTTAGGCCGATCAATCTGTGTCGCCTGTGAGATCGAGCGCCGCCCGCGCGGCGCATCGCGGGCAAGCCCGCTCCCACATCTGTTTCGGGCCAATTTCGCCTGTGCCGCCAACAGGGACCGCCTTGTTTGTTCCTTTCGAAATTGTGGTGGGCGCTACTGCTTTTCATCGATTTTCGGTCATGCACCAAGGCGGATCCTGTTGGCGGTACAGGACAGACTGGCCCGAAACAGATGTGGGAGCGGGCTTGCCCGCGATGCGCCGCGCGGGCGGCGCTCGATCTCACAGGCGCTGCAAATCCATCGCCATACGCCCCCAGCCCCCCCTCACTTCCCGCGAATCAGCCGGCGCAGCATGAACCGGTTCGGGTGGCAGGCCTCAGCCACCGCCCGTGGCAACGGCAACGGTTCGCCACTGGCCCAGGCCGCAATCAGCTCGCCACTCAACGGCGCCGTGATCAACCCTCGCGAGCCATGCCCACTGTTCACATACAGCCCATCCAGCCACGGGCACGCCACCTCTGGTACCTGTCGCGCATCTTTGCCGAGCACGGCATACGCCTGGGCAAACACTTCAGGGTCGGCGACCGGGCCGACTATCGGCAGGTAATCCGGACTGGTGCAGCGAAACGCTGCCCGCCCCTGCAGTCGCTCGGCGTCGAGTGCCTCCGCGCCCAGCCGTGCGGCCAGGTCGGTGGAAATCTCATCCAGCAACGCCAGGTTGCCTTGGTGCTCGGCAACGGTCGGGGTCAGGTCATCATTGTGGAAGTCGAAACTGGCGCCCAAGGTGTGCTCATCACCCCGGGGCGGTGCGACGTAGCCATCGGCACACACCACGGTGCGCAAGGCACGGCTGGCTTCGGTGGCGGGCAGGCGCGTGATCTGCCCGCGAATGCGCTTGAGCGGCAGTTGCGCGCAAGGCGCGAAGCGGCGCACATCGGCGGCCCCGGCCAGCACCACCAGCGGCGCGCTGGCCAGCAAACGCTCCCCATCCCAGGCCTGCCACAGGCCGTCGGCCTTGCGCAGCTCGACCACATCTTGATGGAGTTGAACGCGAATGTTCGGGTGCTGCAACTGCGCCTGGCACAAGGCAGGCGGGTGGACCCAGCCACCCTCGGGGTAGAACAGGCCGCCCGCAGGCAGCGCCACCCCGGCAATCGCTTCGGCATCAGCCTGCTCCAGCGCCCGCAGCAGGCTGCTGTCGAAGGCCTCGGCAAGCTTGGCCTGGCGCGCGCCTTCCTGGCTGTCGAAGGCCAGCTGCAGCACACCGCAGGCGTCCCAATCGCGGCCACGCTGCAACCGTTCGAGCTGGCGCCGGGTAAAGCCGAAACCGGCCAGGATCATCTGCGACAAGGCGGTGCCATGGGCGGACAACTTCAGGTACAGCACACCCTGCGGGTTGCCCGAAGCCTCCTGCGCGGGCGCCGCGTGGCGTTCCAGCACCGTGACCTGCCAGCCGCGTGCGGCCAGGCTGGCGGCGCTGGCGCTGCCCGCCAGGCCGGCACCGATCACCAGTGCCTGGCGCGGGCCTGCAACAGGCGCGGGGCGGGCGTACCAGGGCGTGGCGATGGCCGGCGATGGATGGCCGGTGTATTCGCCACTCATCACCTCCCACTTCTTGCCGATGCCTGGGATCTTCTTCATGGTGAAGCCCGCATCGATCAGCCCGCGGCGTACCCAACCGGTGGTGGTGAAGGTGCCCAGCGCGGTGCCGGGGTGGGCCAGCCTTGCCAACTGGCCGAACAGCTCCGGGGTCCACATGTCAGGGTTCTTCGCGGGGGCGAAGCCGTCGAGAAACCACACGTCGATGCTGGCGTCGAGCTGCGGCAGTTGCTCCAGTACGTCGCCGATCAGCAGGGTCAGGGTGACCCGGCCGTTGTCGAAACTGAACTGCTGGAAGCCCGGGTGCACTGCCACGTACTGCGCCAGGAAGGGCTCGGTGAAAGCCGCCATCTCCGGCCACAAGCGCGCGGCGCGAGCCATGTCGTCGCGGCCGAGCGGGTACTTCTCGACGCTGATGAAATGCAGGCGTGCATCGGCAGGGGCCTGTTCGGTGAACAGCTGCCAGGCGCAGAAGAAGTTCATGCCGGTACCGAAGCCGGTCTCGCCGATCACCAGGCAAGCGTGTGGGGCCAGGGCGGCGAAGCGCTGCGCCAGGCGCGTCTGTTCGAGGAATACGTAGCGGGTTTCGTCGGTGCCTTCATTCTTGGAGAAATAGACGTCGTCGTACTGCCGCGAGTGGGGGCGGCCCTGGTCGTCCCAGTCGATCTGGGCATGCTGGAGGAGGGTGGACATGGTTGGCTCGGTTGCAGCGGATGTGCGGATTTTATGTCATCTGCCGGGTTTGCGCAGGCGCTACGCAAATCCGCTAGTCTTGCTTATCCAATGAAGGAGCCAGTGCATGTTCGAATCCGCAGAAATCGGTCACAGCATCGACAAGGAAACCTACGACGCAGAAGTGCCTGCCTTGCGCGAAGCGCTGCTTGAGGCGCAATACGAACTCAAACAGCAGGCGCGGTTCCCGGTGATCGTGCTGATCAATGGCATCGAAGGCGCCGGCAAGGGCGAAACGGTCAAGCTGCTCAACGAGTGGATGGACCCGCGCATGATCGACGTGCTCACCTTCGACCAGCAGACCGATGAAGAACTGGCCCGGCCACCGGCCTGGCGTTACTGGCGAGCGTTGCCACCCAAAGGGCGGATGGGTGTGTTCTTCGGCAACTGGTACAGCCAGATGCTGCAGGGGCGGGTCCATGGCCAGTTCAAGGACGCCGTGCTCGACCAGGCCATCACCGGTGCCGAACGGCTTGAGCAGATGCTCTGCGACGAAGGCGCACTGATCATCAAGTTCTGGTTCCACCTGTCCAAGAAGCAGATGAAGGCGCGCCTGAAATCGCTCAAGGACGACCCGTTGCACAGCTGGAAGATCAGCCCGCTGGACTGGCAGCAGTCGGAAACCTACGACCGTTTCGTGCGCTTCGGCGAACGCGTGCTGCGCCGCACCAGCCGCGATTACGCGCCGTGGCATATCGTCGAAGGCGTCGACCCGAACTACCGCAGCCTGGCGGTGGGGCGCATCCTGCTGGAAAGCCTGCAGGCGGCGCTGGCCAACAACCCCAAGGGCAAGCACCAGGGCAACGTCGCTCCGCTGGGCCGGAGCATCGATCAGCGCAGCCTGCTCGGTGCCCTGGACCTGACCGTGCGCCTGGACAAGCAAGACTACCAGGAGCAGCTGGTCACCGAACAAGCCCGCCTGGCCGGCCTGCTGCGCGACAAGCGCATGCGCCGGCATGCCCTGGTGGCGGTGTTCGAAGGCAACGATGCCGCCGGCAAGGGCGGCGCCATCCGCCGCGTGGCGGCCGCGCTGGACCCGCGCCAGTACCGCATCGTGCCGATTGCCGCGCCCACCGAAGAAGAGCGTGCGCAGCCTTACCTGTGGCGATTCTGGCGGCACATCCCGGCGCGCGGCAAGTTCACCATCTTCGACCGCTCCTGGTACGGCCGGGTGCTGGTGGAGCGGGTGGAGGGCTTCTGCACGCCGGCCGACTGGATGCGTGCCTACAGCGAAATCAATGACTTCGAAGAGCAATTGGTCAATGCCGGCGTGGTGGTGGTCAAGTTCTGGCTGGCGATCGACCAGCAGACCCAGCTGGAGCGCTTCGAGGAGCGCGAGCAGATCCCGTTCAAGCGCTACAAGATCACCGAGGACGACTGGCGCAACCGCGACAAGTGGGACGATTACACCCAGGCCGTGGGCGACATGGTCGACCGCACCAGCAGCGAGATCGCACCGTGGACGCTGGTCGAAGCCAATGACAAGCGCTGGGCGCGGGTGAAGGTGCTGCGCACGATCAACCAAGCCCTGGAGGCAGCTTTCGCCAAGGACAAGAAATAGCCAGGCATGCCGCCGAGGAATGACCCGATGAATTTATTTCCCGGCATTTTCCTCCGGCTCGGTGCTCCAAGCCCTTAGAATTCGGTTACCCCCACCAAGGGCACATTCGAGGACTGTATGCACACAACTTCCGGCCGTTGGGGCTACGGCCTGTTTCTGGCACTGCTGACCGCGCTGCTCTGGGGCATCCTGCCGATCAAGCTCAAGCAGGTGCTGCAGGTGGTCGACCCGATGACCGTCACCTGGTATCGCCTGCTGGTTTCCGGCGGCGTGCTGTTCGCCTGGCTGGCCGCGCAGCGGCGCCTGCCGTCGCTGCGCAAGCTGGCGCCCAAGGGCAAGGCCCTGATCGTGGTCGCCGTGTTCGGGCTGATGGGCAACTATGTGCTGTACCTGATCGGCCTGAACCTGCTGAGCCCGGGCACTGCCCAGCTGGTGGTGCAGATCGGCCCGGTGTTGTTGCTGGTGGCCAGCATGTTCGTGTTCAAGGAGCGCTTCAGCCTGGGGCAGGGCATTGGCCTGCTGGTGCTGCTGGGCGGTTTCGGCCTGTTCTTCAACCAGCGCCTGGAAGAGCTGCTGACCTCGCTGGGCGCCTACACCACGGGTGTGCTGACCATTCTCCTGGCCACCAGCATCTGGGTGTTCTATGCCCTGAGCCAGAAGCAGCTGCTGACGGTGTGGCATTCGCAGCAGGTGATGATGGTCATCTACCTGAGTTGTGCGGCCCTGTTGACGCCCTGGGTGCATCCGCTGGAGGCGCTGCAATTGAGCCCGGTGCAGGGGTGGCTGTTGCTGGCCTGTTGCCTGAATACCCTGGTGGCCTATGGCGCGTTTGCCGAGGCGTTGGCGCATTGGGAGGCGTCACGGGTGAGCGCCACGCTGGCGCTGACACCGCTGGTGACCTTTGTCGCGGTGGCGCTGGCTGCCGTAGTGTGGCCTGAGTATGTGCACGCCGAAGACATCAATACCCTGGGCTATATAGGCGCGGTGACGGTGGTGGCGGGGTCGAGCCTGGTGGCGCTGGGGCCTTCGCTGGTGGCCGGGTGGCGCGCCAGAAGAGCACGCCTGGCTTGAACTGGAGGGTTGCCTGTGCCGGCCTCTTCGGGGGTTCAACCGCGAAGAGGCCGGCACAGGGTTTACATCATTCAGCCCTTGCCGCCAGGCGCAAGCATGTGCTCCGGCCTGACCCACTGGTCGAACTGCTCGTTGGTCAGGTACTTCAACTCCAGCGCCGCCTCACGCAAGGTCTTGCCCTCGCTGTAGGCCTTCTTGGCTATCTCCGCCGCCTTGTCATAGCCAATGTGCGGGTTCAGCGCCGTCACCAGCATCAGGCCACGTTCCAGATGCGCCGCCATCTGTTCGGCATCCGGCTCGATTCCGGCCACGCAATGCTGCTGGAAGTTGCGGCAACCATCGGCCAGCAGCTCGATCGATTGCAGCAGGTTGTGGATGATCACCGGCTTGAACACGTTCAGTTGCAGGTGACCCTGGCTGGCGGCAAAGCCGATTGCCGCGTCGTTGCCCAATACCTGGCAGGCCAGCATCGACAGCGCCTCGCACTGGGTCGGGTTGACCTTGCCGGGCATGATCGAGCTGCCCGGCTCGTTGGCCGGCAGGCGCACTTCGGCCAGCCCGGCCCGCGGGCCGGAACCGAGCAGGCGCAGGTCGTTGGCGATCTTCATCAGCGCCACTGCCAGGGTCTTCAGCGCACCGGCCAGGCTGGTCAGCGGCTCATGGCCGGCGAGGGCGGCGAACTTGTTGGGGGCAGTGACGAAGGGCAGGCCGGAGAGGGCGGCCAGCTCGGCGGCCACGGCCTCGGCAAAACCATGCGGAGCGTTCAGCCCGGTGCCGACGGCGGTGCCGCCCTGCGCCAGCTCGCACACCGCCGGCAAGGTGGCGCGGATGGCGCGCTGGGCGTAGTCGAGCTGGGCGACGAAGGCCGACACCTCTTGGCCGAAGGTGATCGGTGTGGCATCCATCATGTGCGTGCGGCCGGTCTTGACCAGCTTGCTGTGGCGCGCCGACAGCTCGGCCAGGCCCGACGACAGCTCGGCGATCGCCGGCAGCAGCTTGTCGTGTACCGCCTGGGCGGCGGCGATGTGCATGGCGGTGGGGAAGCAGTCGTTGGAGCTCTGCGAGCGGTTGACGTGATCGTTGGGGTGGACTGGCGCCTTGCCGCCGCGGCCTTTGCCGGCCAGCTCGTTGGCGCGCCCGGCGATCACCTCGTTGACGTTCATGTTGCTCTGGGTGCCGCTGCCGGTCTGCCAGACGACCAGCGGGAACTGGTCGTCATGCTCGCCATCGAGCACTTCGTCGGCGGCTTGTTCGATCAGCCGGGCGATGTCGGCGGGCAGGTCGCCGTTGCGGTCGTTGACCCGCGCGGCGGCTTTCTTGATCAGTGCCAGGGCGTGCAGCACCGCGAGCGGCATGCGTTCCTTGCCAATGGCAAAGTTGATCAGCGAGCGCTGGGTCTGCGCGCCCCAGTAGGCGTCCTCAGGAACTTCGACCGGCCCCAGGCTGTCTGTCTCGATACGGCTCATGCTGCGTTCACTCCTTGTCAGTCAGAATCAGCAGTTTAGGCCCTCATGCGTGCGAGCGGTTCATTCGCTCGTCGTGCCACTTGAGCGCTGCGCCCCTGCGGGAGCAGAATGCTCTACTCTGAGGTACCGCCTCCCCTCCTGAAGGAAATGCAATGACCCGTCTCCGTGTCCTCTGTGCTGCCGTCGCCCTGGCCTGTGCCAGCGGCCAGGTACTCGCTGCCACCGCCAGCCACAATGCTGCCGCCGAGAAATTCCTGACCCTGGCCAATGCCGACAAGCTGGGCACTCCGGTGTACATGCAGGTCCAGCAGATGTTCGCCCAGCGCTTCGCCCAGACCAAGGCCCCAGCCTCCAAGCAGCCGGTGCTCGAGAGCTACCAGGCCAAGGCCAACGCTGCCCTGGACAACGCCATCGGCTGGAACAAGCTGAAGCCGAAGATGGTCGACCTGTACACCCAGACCTTCACCGAGCAAGAGCTCAAGGACCTGGTCAAGTTCTACGAGTCGCCGCTGGGCAAGAAAGTCCTGCGTGAAATGCCCAAGGTCACCCAGCAGTCGGCCCAGCTGACCCAGACCAGCCTGGAACCGGCGGTACCTGTGGTCAACAAGCTGCTCGACGACATGACCAAGGAGCTGGACCCGAACGCTGGCAAGGCCGCCGCCCCGGCCAAGAAGTGAGTAACACCCGATGAGCATGCAGCACCGCATCGAGCAGCAACTGGCCGCGCTGGCCCCGCAACACCTTGAAGTGCACAACGAAAGCCACATGCACAGCCGTGGCCAGGAAACCCACTACAAGGCGGTGATCGTCAGCGAGCAGTTCGCCGGGCTCAACAGCGTCAAGCGCCACCAGAAGGTCTACGCCACCATGGGTGAGCTGATGGGCGAGATCCACGCCCTGGCGATTCACACCTACACGGCCGAGGAGTGGGCCAAGGTGGGTGTGGCGCCTGCCTCGCCGGTGTGTGCTGGCGGCGGGCACTGAATCCTTTCCGGCATTCTGTTAGACTGCACGACGCGCCGCTTGCCGGCGCGTTTTTATTTGTCATTCCGGTCCGCCCCTTACGAGGGTGACCACCTGGAGAACCGATTTCATGTCCCAAGCTATCGTCGTGGCGGCGCTGTACAAGTTCGTCACCCTGGAAGATTACGTCGAGCTGCGTGAGCCGCTGCTCAAGACCATGCTCGACAACGGCGTCAAAGGCACCTTGCTGCTGGCCCACGAAGGCATCAACGGCACCGTTTCGGCCACTCGCGAGGGCATCGACGGCTTGCTCGCCTGGCTGCGCAACGACCCGCGCCTGGCCGATGTCGACCACAAGGAATCCTACTGCGACGAGCAGCCGTTCTACCGTACCAAGGTCAAGCTCAAGAAAGAGATCGTCACCCTCGGCGTGCCGGGTGTCGACCCGAACCAGGCCGTCGGCACCTATGTCGAGCCCAAGGACTGGAACGCCCTGATCAGCGACCCGGAAGTGCTGCTGATCGACACCCGCAACGACTACGAAGTGGCCATCGGCACCTTCAAGGGCGCCATCGACCCGAAGACCGAGACCTTCCGCGAGTTCCCCGAGTACATCAAGGCCAACTTCGACCCAAGCAAGCACAAGAAGGTCGCGATGTTCTGCACCGGCGGCATCCGTTGCGAAAAAGCCTCCAGCTACATGCTCGGTGAAGGCTTCGAGGAGGTCTATCATCTTAAGGGTGGCATCCTGAAATACTTCGAGGAAGTGCCTCAGGAAGAGAGCCTCTGGGACGGCGACTGCTTCGTCTTCGACAACCGCGTCACGGTGCGCCATGACCTGAGCGAGGGCGAGTACGACCAGTGCCATGCCTGCCGCCACCCGGTCGATGCCAAGGACCGCGAGTCGGAGCACTATTCGCCAGGCGTGAGCTGCCCGCATTGCTGGGACACCCTGAGCGAAAAGACCCGCCGCAGCGCCATCGATCGGCAGAAGCAGATCGAGCTGGCCAAGGCCCGCAACCTGCCGCACCCGATTGGTTACAACTACAAAGCCGAGGCTTGAACCATGACCGCCCGCCTGATCTATGTGATGGACCCGATGTGCTCCTGGTGCTGGGGTTTCGCACCTGTGGCTGCGGCCCTGATCGCACAGGCCGCCGAGGCGGGCGTCAGTACCCGCCTGGTGCCGGGCGGCCTGCGCACGGGCGGCAGCGCGCTGGATGGCTCGACCCGCAAGTACATCCTCGAGCACTGGCAGGCGGTGGCCGAGGCCACCGGGCAACCGTTCCGTTTCGACGGCGCCATGCCTGATGGTTTTGTCTACGACACCGAGCCTGCCTGCCGCGCCCTGGTCACGGCCCGCGAGCTGGATGCCGAGCGTGTCTGGCCGCTGCTGGGGCTGATCCAGCGCGCTTTCTACGAGCAAGGCGTGGATGTCACGCGTGCCCCGCAACTGGTCGAACTGGCCGAACAGGCCGGCTTCGACCGTGAGCGCTTCGCCCAGCAGTTCACCAGCCATGATATTCGCGCCGCCACCAGCGCCGACTTCAGCTGGGTGCAGGACCTTGGCATCGCCGGCTTCCCCACCCTGCTGGCTGAGCGCAACGGCCAGCTGGCGTTGCTGACCAACGGCTACCAGCCGCTGGACAGCCTGCAACCGCTGCTTGGCCGCTGGCTACAGCAGGCCGTCTGTGCTTGATCTGCCAGGGTCGCCCGACCCTGTGCCAGGGAAGCCCGCCGCTGTGTCCGATCGCCTGAGCTGGGCGGAAATCCGTCGTCTGGCCCTGCATCACAAGAAAAACCTCTGGGCCGCCAACCTGGTCGCCGTACTGGCAGCCTGCTGTGCCGTGCCGATCCCGTTGCTGTTGCCGTTGCTGGTCGACGAAGTGCTGCTGGGCCACGGCGACGCCGCGCTGAAATGGATGAACCAGCTGCTGCCGAGCGCCTGGCAAGTGGCGGCCGGCTACATCGGCCTGATGCTGGTGGCCACGTTGTGCCTGCGCCTGGCGGCGCTGGCCTTCAACGTGGTGCAGGCCAAGCTGTTCGCCGGCCTGGCCAAGGACATCGTCTACCGCCTGCGCATTCGCCTGATCGAGCGCCTCAAGCGCATTTCGCTGAAGGAATATGAAAGCCTCGGCAGCGGCACCGTGACCACGCACCTGGTCACCGACCTGGATACCCTCGACAAGTTCGTCGGCGAGACCTTGAGCCGCTTCCTGGTGGCCATGCTGACCCTCACCGGCACGGCGGCAATCCTGATCTGGATGCACTGGAAACTGGCGTTGCTGATCCTGTTGTTCAACCCGCTGGTGATCTACTTCACCGTGCAGCTGGGCAAACGCGTCAAGCACCTGAAGAAACTCGAGAACGACAGCACCTCGCGTTTTACCCAGGCATTGTCGGAGACCCTGGATGCCATCCAGGAAATCCGTGCCGGCAACCGCCAGGGCTATTTCCTCGGCCGCCTTGGCCTGCGGGCCCGCGAAGTGCGCGACTATGCCGTGGAATCGCAATGGAAGAGCGATGCCAGCGGCCGCGCCAGTGGTCTGCTGTTCCAGTTCGGTATCGACATCTTCCGTGCGGCGGCGATGCTGACCGTGCTGTTTTCCGACCTGTCGATCGGCCAGATGCTGGCGGTGTTCAGCTACCTGTGGTTCATGATCGGCCCGGTGGAACAGCTGCTCAACCTGCAGTATGCCTACTACGCCGCCGGCGGTGCGCTGAGCCGGCTCAATGAGCTGCTGTCGCGGGCCGACGAGCCGCAGTACCCGGGGTCCTGTGACCCGTTCAGCGGCCGCGAGACGGTGGGTATCGAGGTACGCGACCTGCGGTTTGCCTATGCCGACGAGCCGGTGCTGGACCAGCTGAACCTGGCCATTGCCCCCGGTGAGAAAGTGGCCATCGTCGGTGCCAGTGGTGGCGGCAAGAGTACCCTGGTGCAGTTGCTGCTGGGCCTGTACAGCGCGCAGGCCGGGACTATCCGCTTTGGCGGTGCCAGCCTGCAGGAAATCGGCCTCGAGACCCTGCGCGAGAATGTCGCGGTGGTGCTGCAGCACCCCTCGCTGTTCAACGACAGCGTGCGCGCCAACCTGACCATGGGCCGCGAATGCACTGACGAAGCGTGCTGGCAGGCACTGCGCATCGCCCAGCTGGACGCCACCATTGCCGCCTTGCCGCAAGGGCTGGACAGCGTGGTCGGCCGGTCCGGGGTGCGCCTGTCCGGTGGCCAGCGCCAGCGCCTGGCGATTGCCCGCATGGTCCTGGCCGAGCCCAAGGTGGTGATTCTCGACGAAGCCACCTCGGCGCTGGATGCTGCCACCGAGTACAACCTGCACCAGGCATTGGCGCGCTTCCTCAGTGGCCGCACCACGCTGATCATCGCGCACCGCTTGTCGGCGGTGAAACAGGCCGACCGGGTGCTGGTGTTCGACGGTGGCCATGTGGCCGAGGATGGCGACCATCAGCAGCTGATTGCCGAGGGTGGGCTGTATGCCAAGCTGTATGGGCATCTGCAGCAGACTTGACCTTTTGATTTTGCCTGATCCGGCCTGTTCGCGGGTGAACCCGCTCCCACAGCGCCTGTGCTGATCTCGAGCGCAGTGCAGTACGGGTGGGGGCGGGTTTACCCGCGAAGAATCCAGCGCCGCTCTCCAGGCACAAAATTCCCCTCCACTCAGATGGCAAATGGCCTACGCTGTGCTTGTCTGGGTTGATTCAAAGTCTTATCTGCTCTGCGACAGGGACTAAATGAAGGGAAATCGCACACAAGAAGCGCCTAGGTTGGCAGGTATCATCTGGCCCTTCATCGCCGTTGTCGTGTTCCAGGTGTTGCTGGGTAGCCTCAGCCTTTATGCGTTGTCGGCGGTGCGTGCCTACGTCGCCGGTGAAAGCCTTTGGTCCAAGGCGCAGAAAGACGCCATCTATTACCTCAACCTGTATGCCGATGACCGCGACGAGCGTACCTATCAGCGCTATCGCCAGGTCATGGCCGTGCCTCAGGGCGACCACGAACTGCGTGAACTGCTCGACCAGGCCAGCCCGGACCTGCAAGGCGCCCGCCAGGCTGTGCTGCAGGGGGGCAACCACCCGGACGATGTCGACCGGATCATCTGGTTCTACCGTAATTTTCGCCAGGTCAGCTACATGCAGACGGCGATCGATTACTGGAACATCGGCGACGATTACCTGATCAAGCTCGATATGCTGGCCAGCGACATGCACGCGGGTTTTGCTGCGGGGCAGGTCAGCGCTGCCCAGCTCGCTGACTGGAAAGCCCGCATCGTCGCGATCAACGAAGGCGTCACGCCGGCCGCCAAGGCCTTCAGCGATGCGTTGGGCGAAGGCTCGCGGATGCTGCTGCGGGTGCTGCTGGTCACCAACCTGCTGACTGCGCTATTCCTCATCACCTTTGCCTGGCGCCGTTCGAGCAAGCTGCTGGCCCAGCGCCAGGCCTTCGCCAATGCCCTGCGCGAGGAGAAGGAGCGGGCGCAGATCACCCTTGAGGCGATTGGTGACGCGGTGATCACTGCCGATGTCGAGGGCAATATCGGCTACATGAACCCCGCTGCCGAGCAGTTGACCCACTGGCAATCCGGGCAGGCCCTGGGGCTGCCGTTGGGGGCGTTGTTCAGCCTGCTCGACGAGCAGGAGGAGGGCGAAGGCAGCACGCTGGTCGAGCAGGTGCTCAGCGGCAGCCTCAAGGGCGGCGCTGAGCATGCCCGGCTGATACAGCGCCTGGATGGCAGCACGGTCTCGGTCAACCTGGTCGGTTCGCCGATCATCAACAACGACCAGGTGGCGGGCATCGTGCTGGTGCTGCACGACATGACCCAAGAGCGCCAGTACATCGCCAACCTGTCCTGGCAGGCCACCCATGACGCCTTGACCGGCCTGGCCAACCGTCGCGAATTCGAATACCGCCTGGAACAGGCGCTCAATAGCCTGGTGCGCCAGGCCGGGCGGCATTCGCTGATGTTCCTCGACCTCGATCAGTTCAAGCTGGTCAACGACACCAGTGGCCATGCGGCGGGTGACGAGCTGCTCAGGCACATCTGCGCGGTGCTGCAGTCCGGGCTGCGCGAAGGTGACACCCTGGCGCGCCTGGGCGGCGATGAATTTGGTGTATTGCTGGAGAATTGCCCGTCCGAACAGTCCGAGCGCATCGCCGAGAACTTGCGCCAGGCCGTGCAGAGCCTGCACTTCGTGTGGAAGGGCAGGCCGTTCGTGACCACCGTCAGTATCGGCCTGGTGCACATCGCGCAGGTGCCGGGCACGCTGGAGGCCTCGTTGCGAGCTGCCGACATGGCCTGCTACATGGCCAAGGAAAAGGGCCGTAACCGGGTACAGGTGTACCACGCCGACGACAGCGAGCTGTCCATGCGCTTTGGCGAGATGGCCTGGATCCAGCGCCTGCACGTGGCCCTGGAGGAGAACCGCTTCTGCCTCTATTGCCAGGAAATCGCCGCGCTGAAAGACATCGAGGGGCCGGGCCATATCGAGATACTGCTGCGCCTGCATGACGAAAGCGGTCGCACCATCCTTCCCGACAGTTTCATCCCGGCCGCCGAGCGCTATGGCCTGATGACGGCGCTGGACCGCTGGGTGGTGCGCAACGTCTTCCAGGTCATCCGCCAATGCCTGGATGAAGGGCGGGAGGGGCCGTTGGCAATGTGCGCGATCAACCTTTCAGGGACGAGCATCGGTGATGACAAGTTCCTAGAGTATCTGCAGCGGTTGTTCGTCGAATATGCCATTCCGCCGCGCATGATCTGCTTCGAGATCACCGAGACCAGTGCCATCGCCAACCTGGGCAGCGCAATCCGCTTCATCAATGAATTGAAGGGGCTGGGTTGCAAGTTCTCGCTGGATGACTTCTGTGCCGGGATGTCGTCATTCGCCTATTTGAAACATTTACCGGTCGACTTCTTGAAGATCGACGGAAGTTTTGTCAAAGATATGCTCGACGACCCGGTCAATCGTGCCATGGTCGAGGTGATCAATCACATCGGCCACGTCATGGGCAAGCGGACCATCGCCGAGTTCGTCGAAACACCGTTGATCGAGCAGGCCTTGCAGGAGATCGGCGTGGATTACGCCCAGGGCTATCTGATTGAACGACCGCAGGTGTTCACCTGCGACAGTCTGCAGCGCCAACGGATTGCTGCGCGGCCCTTGCTGCATCGGGCGCCAGGTACTTTTCGCTGAACACACGTCCGCCAAATCACAAGGATCAAGGAGCTGAAAAGTGATTGATGCATTCGTACGTATCGGGCCCTTGATGGACCCGGCCAGTTACCCCCAGTGGGCCCAGCAGCTGATCGAGGATTGCCGCGAAAGCAAGCGCCGGGTGGTCGAACATGAGTTCTACCAGCGTCTGCGCGATGGCCAGCTGCGCCAGTCGACCATTCGCCAGTACCTGATCGGTGGCTGGCCGGTGGTCGAGCAGTTTTCCTTGTACATGGCCCATAACCTGACCAAGACCCGCTACGCCCGCCACCCTGGCGAAGACATGGCGCGGCGTTGGCTGATGCGCAATATCCGCGTCGAGCTCAACCATGCCGACTACTGGGTCAACTGGTGCCAGGCCCATGGCGTGCACCTGCACGAGCTGCAAGCGCAGGATGTACCGCCAGAGCTGAACGGGCTGAACGACTGGTGCTGGCGGGTGTGCACCACCGAGTCGCTGGCGATTGCCATGGCGGCGACCAATTATGCGATCGAAGGGGCGACGGGCGAGTGGTCGGCGGTGGTCTGCGCTGAGGACACCTACGCCATGGGTTTCCCCGAGGATCAGCGCAAGCGGGCGATGAAATGGTTGAAGATGCATGCCCAGTACGACGACGCGCACCCGTGGGAGGCGCTGGAGATCATCTGCACGCTGGCGGGCGAGAACCCGACCCTGGGGCTGCGCACCGAGCTGCGCAAGGCCATCTGCAAGAGCTATGACTGCATGTACCTGTTCCTGGAACGGTGCATGCAACTGGAAGGGCGCCAGCAAGGGCGCATGCGCCCGGCGTTGGCCGCTGGCTGAGTCCTGAACTGGCCTCTTCGCGGGTAAGCCCGCTCCTACAGGTATTGCATAGGCCTCTAGGCAGTGAAAATCCTGTGGCAGCGGGTTTAGCCGCGAAGAGGCCGAGCAGGCGACACAAGCCTTACTGGGCGTTGAACGCCTGGCCGTTCACCGCTTTGCTATCCGGCCCCATCAGGTACAGATAGACCGGCATGATTTCTTCCGGCAGCGGGTTGTTCTGCGGGTTCTCGCTCGGATACGCCTGGGCCCGCATCGCCGTGCGCGTAGCGCCGGGGTTGATGCTGTTGGAGCGCACCGGCGCCACGCCTTCCAGTTCATCGGCCAGGGTCTGCATCAGCCCTTCGGTGGCGAACTTCGACACCCCGTAGGCACCCCAGTAGGCCCGGCCCTTGCGCCCGACGCTGCTGGAGGTGAACACCACCGAGGCATCTTCAGACAACTTGAGCAGTGGCAACAAGGTGCTGGTGAGCATGAAGGTGGCGTCGACGTTGATGTGCATCACGCGCATGAAGTTGTCGCCCGACAGCTGCTCCAGCGGCGTGCGCGGGCCGATGATCGAGGCATTGTTGAGCAGGCCGTCGAGGCGGCCGAACTGCTCCTCGATCATGACCGCCAGCTCGTCGTACTGATGGGGCAGGGCGGTTTCCAGGTTGAACGGGATCACCACCGGCTGCGGGTGGCCGGCGGCCTCGATCTGGTCGTAGACCTCGTTGAGGTTGGCCTCGGTCTTGCCCAGCAGCAGCACGGTAGCGCCCACGGCGGCATAGGCCTTGGCAGCAGCGGCGCCGATGCCGCGGCCGGCGCCGGTGACCAGGATGACGCGGCCGGCGAGCAGGCCGGGGCGGGCGGTGTAGTCGAACATGGTTCTGTCCTTCGAGTTCGTGGGAGCGAACACCCGCTCCCACAAGGGCATAGGGCGGTGTTCAGCAGCCGCACAGGGCGCTGTCGATCACCTTGCGCAGTTCCAGCGGGTGGTCCACCACCACATCGGCGCCCCAGTTGTTCGGGTTGTCCTCTGGATGAATATAGCCGTAGCGCACCGCCGCCGTGCGGGTGCCGGCGTCGCGGCCGGACTCGATGTCGCGCAGGTCGTCGCCGACGAACAGCACGCTGGCAGGGTCCAGGTCCAGCGTCTTGCACGCGAGGATCAGCGGCTCCGGGTCGGGTTTGCTGTTCTTCACGTGGTCCGGGCAGATCAGCAGGGCCGAACGCTCGGCCAGGCCCAGTTGCTGCATGATCGGCTCGGCGAAGCGCACCGGCTTGTTGGTCACCACGCCCCACAGCAGGTTGCCCTTTTCGATGTCGGCCAGCAGCTCGCCCATGCCGTCGAACAGCTTGCTGTGCACGGCGCAGTCACGCTGGTAGCGCTCGAGGAATTCCAGGCGCAGGGCCTCGAAGCCTTCGGCCTCGGGGGCCATGGCGAAGGTGGCCGCAACCATGGCGCGGGCGCCGCCGGAAATCACGTCGCGGATCCGCTGGTCATCGATGGCCGGCAGGCCGCGCTCGGCGAGCATGGCCTGGCAGATGGCGATGAAGTCCGGCGCCGTGTCGAGCAGGGTGCCGTCCATGTCGAAGAGTACTGCTCGCAAACGCATGGTCATTCCTCGCGCAGGGTCTGGATCATGTAGTTGACGTCAACGTCGCTGCTGAGCTTGTAGTGCTTGGTCAGCGGGTTGTAGGTCAGGCCGATGATGTCCTTGACCTCGAGGCCGGCGACACGGCTCCAGGCGCCGAGCTCGGACGGGCGGATGAACTTCTTGAAGTCGTGGGTGCCGCGCGGCAGCATCTTGAGGATGTACTCGGCGCCGACGATGGCCAGCAGGTAGGCCTTCGGGTTGCGGTTGATGGTCGAGAAGAACACCTGGCCACCGGGCTTGACCATGCGGTAGCAGGCGCGGATTACCGACGACGGGTCGGGTACGTGCTCGAGCATTTCCAGGCAGGTGACCACGTCGAACTGCTCGGGCATCTCTTCGGCCAGGGCTTCGGCGGTGATCTGCCGGTATTCGACCTCGACGCCCGACTCCAGCTGGTGCAGCTGGGCGACCGCCAGGGGAGCCTCACCCATGTCGATGCCAGTCACGGTGGCGCCGCGCAGGGCCATGGCCTCGCTGAGGATGCCACCGCCGCAGCCGACGTCCAGCACCTTCTTGCCCGCCAGGCCGACGCGCTCGTCGATCCAGTTGACGCGCAACGGGTTGATGTCGTGCAGCGGCTTGAACTCGCTTTCGCGGTCCCACCAGCGGTGGGCCAAGGCTTCGAACTTGGCGATTTCGGCGTGGTCGACGTTGCTCATTGAACAATCCTCTGGAACTTGCACTTCAAATGGGGCGCAGTATACCCGAGCGTCTGCGGCCCAGGGTCGCTATAATCGCCGGCTTTTGATATCCGAACGACGGGGAGAGGCAATGCGCGAGCGACTTTTGGCGGCGGAGAAGGTGACCGGGATGCGCTGGCAAGGCGGCGCCCTGCACCTGCTCGACCAGCGCCTGCTGCCGTCGGAAGAACGCTGGCTGACCTGCGACAATGTCGCGCAGGTGGCGGCGGCGATCCGCGACATGGCTGTGCGTGGCGCCGCTGCCATCGGCATTGCCGCTGCCTATGGCCTGGTCCTGGCCCTGGAAGAGCGCCTGGCCCAGGGTGGCGACTGGGAAATGGACCTGGAAGAGGACTTCCTCTGCCTGGCCGAAGCCCGGCCCACCGCGGCCAACCTGTTCTGGGCGCTGAACCGCATGCGTGAGCGCCTGCTGCGGGTGCGTGGCGCCGAAGACGTGCTGGCCGCGCTGGAAGCCGAAGCGATTGCCATCCATGAAAGTGACCGCGAAGCCAACCTGACCATGGCCCAGCACGGTATCGAGCTGATCCGTCGCCACCAGGGCAACGAGCAGACCTTGCTCACCTACGGCAACGCCGGCGCCCTGGCCAGTGGTGGCATCGGTACGGCCCTGGGGGTGATTCGCGCCGGTTATCTGGAGGGGATGGTCGAGCGGGTGTACGCCGGCGAGACCCGCCCTTGGCTGCAGGGCTCGCGCCTGACGGCCTGGGAGCTGGCCAACGAGGGCATCCCGGTGACGCTGTGCGCCGACTCGGCGCTGGCCCACCTGATGAAGACCAAGGGCATCACCTGGGTGGTGGTCGGCGCCGACTGCATCGCCGCCAATGGCGATATGGCGAGCAAGATCGGCACTTACCAGCTGGCCGTCAGTGCCATGCACCATGGCGTGCGCTTCATGGTGGTGGCGCCGAGCACCAGCATCGACCTCAACCTGGCCACCGGTGAGGACATTCCGCTGGAGGAGCGTGAGGCCGATGAGTTGCTGGACTACGCCGGTACCCGTGTGGCACCGCCGGTAGAGGCGTTCAACCCGGTGTTCGACGTGACCCCGGCCGACCTGATCGACGTGATCGTCACCGAGCGCGGCATCGTCGAACGGCCGGATACTGCCAAGCTGGCGCAGTTGATGTGTCGCAAGCGGTTGCATTGATTTTCTCCTGTGCCGGCCCTTTCGCGGGTAAACCCGCACCCACAGGTGTATCACTGCCCTCAGGTCCGGTGATATCTCTGTGGGAGCGGGTTCAGGCCGGCACAGGTGATGAAATTCACAAGATTCACACCGGCTTGAAGCAACCTGCCATATCTCCCCACCGCCCCGCCTTTGTGATAACATCCGGCAGTTTCCAAGACCGCCCACGAAGGCGGCCTTCATTGCGCAGATCCATGCAACAACTCATTGATTTGTCGTAAGTCGTCGCACCCCTATGCGTTGCGGCGGCGAGCTTCGTTCGGCCCTTGATGGAGCTGCGAAGTTTCACCAGAAAAAGGAATCAGGCTTCTCATGGGCGAACTGGCCAAAGAAATCCTCCCGGTCAATATCGAAGACGAACTGAGACAGTCTTACCTCGACTACGCGATGAGCGTGATTGTCGGGCGAGCGCTGCCCGATGCGCGTGATGGCTTGAAGCCCGTGCATCGTCGCGTTCTCTATGCGATGAGCGAACTGGGCAACGACTGGAACAAGCCGTACAAGAAATCCGCCCGTGTGGTCGGTGACGTGATCGGTAAGTACCACCCGCACGGCGACACTGCGGTCTACGACACCATCGTGCGTATGGCGCAGCCGTTCTCGCTGCGCTACCTGCTGGTCGACGGCCAGGGCAACTTCGGTTCGGTCGACGGCGACAATGCCGCCGCCATGCGATACACCGAAGTGCGCATGACCAAGCTGGCCCACGAGCTGCTGGCCGACCTGCACAAAGAAACCGTCGACTGGGTGCCCAACTACGACGGCACCGAGCAGATCCCGGCAGTCATGCCGACCCGTATCCCCAACCTGCTGGTCAACGGTTCCAGCGGTATCGCCGTGGGCATGGCGACCAACATCCCGCCGCACAACCTCGGTGAAGTCATCGATGGTTGCCTGGCGCTGATCGACAACCCGGACGTCACCGTGGATGAGCTGATGCAGTTCATCCCCGGCCCGGACTTCCCGACTGCCGGCATCATCAACGGCCGTCAGGGCATCATCGAGGCCTACCGCACCGGCCGTGGCCGCATCTACATGCGCGCCCGCTCCGAAATCGAAGACATCGACAAGGTCGGTGGCCGCCAGCAGATCGTCATCACCGAGCTGCCGTACCAGCTGAACAAGGCCCGCCTGATCGAGAAGATCGCCGAGCTGGTCAAAGAGAAGAAGATCGAAGGCATCACCGAGCTGCGCGACGAGTCCGACAAGGACGGCATGCGCATCGTCATTGAGCTGCGCCGCGGCGAGGTGCCGGAGGTGGTGCTCAACAACCTCTACCAGCAGACCCAGCTGCAGAGCGTGTTCGGCATCAACGTGGTCGCCCTGGTCGACGGTCGCCCGCGCCTGCTCAACCTCAAGGACCTGCTCGAAGCGTTCGTCCGTCACCGCCGCGAAGTGGTGACCCGCCGCACCGTGTTCGAGCTGCGCAAGGCCCGTGAACGCGGCCACATCCTCGAAGGCCAGGCGGTCGCGCTGTCCAACATCGACCCGGTGATTGCCCTGATCAAGGCTTCGCCGACGCCGTCCGAGGCCAAGGAAGCGCTGGTTTCCACGCCCTGGGAATCCAGTGCCGTGCAGGTCATGGTCGAGCGCGCCGGCGCCGATTCCTGCCGCCCTGAGGACCTGCCGGAGCAGTACGGCCTGCGTGAAGGCAAGTATTACCTGTCGCCGGAACAGGCCCAGGCCATCCTCGACCTGCGCCTGCACCGCCTGACCGGCCTGGAGCACGAGAAGCTGCTGGCCGAGTACCAGGAGATTCTCGAGCAGATCGGCGAACTGATCCGCATCCTCAGCAGCGCCCAGCGCCTGATGGAAGTGATCCGCGAAGAACTCGAAGCGATCCGTGCCGAATACGGCGATGCCCGTCGCACCGAAATCCTCGATGCCCGTCACGACCTCAACTACGGCGACATGATCCCGGAAGAAGAGCGCGTGGTGACCATCTCCCACGGCGGCTATGCCAAGACCCAGCCGCTGTCCGCCTACCAGGCCCAGCGCCGCGGCGGCAAGGGCAAGTCGGCCACCGGCGTGAAGGACGAGGACTACATCGAGCACCTGCTGGTCGCCAACAGTCACGCCACCCTGTTGCTGTTCTCCAGCAAGGGCAAGGTGTACTGGCTGAAAACCTACGACATCCCTGAAGCCTCGCGCGCTGCCCGTGGCCGCCCGCTGGTCAACCTGCTGCCGCTGGAAGAGGGTGAGCGCATCACCGCCATGCTGCAGATCGACCTGGAGGCCCTGCAGCAGAACGCCGACCCGGAAGAAGAACTGGAAGACGGTGATGAGGGTGTCATCGAAGGCGAAATCGTCGAAGCGGAAGAAATCGACGAGGAAGACGGCGACACCCCTGAGTGGGTCGCTGAGCCGACCGGCGCCTATATCTTCATGGCCACCGCTTCCGGTACCGTCAAGAAGACCCCGCTGGCACAGTTTGCCCGCCCACGCTCCAGCGGCCTGATCGCCCTGAAGTTGAAGGAAGGCGACACCTTGATCGCAGCGGCGATCACCGACGGCGCCAAGGAAGTCATGATGTTCTCCGACGCCGGCAAGGTCATCCGCTTCGCCGAGAGCGTGGTTCGCGAAATGGGCCGTACCGCCCGCGGCGTGCGCGGCATGAAGCTGGGCAAGGGCCAGCGGATCATTTCGATGCTGATCCCGGAGTCCGGGGCGCAGATCCTCACCGCTTCCGAGCGTGGCTTCGGCAAGCGCACCCCGCTGTCCAAGTTCCCGCGTCGCGGGCGTGGCGGCCAGGGCGTGATCGCCATGGGCACCAAGGGGCGCAACGGCTTGCTGATCGGCGCCATCCAGGTGCAGGAAGGCGAGGAAATCATGCTGATTTCCGACCAGGGCACCCTGGTGCGCACGCGGGTCGGTGAGGTGTCGAGCCTGGGGCGTAACACCCAGGGTGTGACCCTGATCAAGCTGGCCACCGATGAAACCCTGGTGGGCCTGGAGCGTATCCAGGAGCCATCCGAGGACGAACTCGATGATGTGATCGAGACGGACGAGGAGGGCGTCCAGGCCGATGCGCCGGACGATGAAGCTGCAGGTGCCGAAGAGGCTCCGCAGGAATAAGCAAGCGTGAACCCGAGCGGGGCGACCAAGGTCGCCCCGTTTGACTGATTACAGCAGGCAACGCGATTGTGGAATCTGCCCTTTGTGGGAGCGGCCTTGTGTCGCGAAAGGGTCGCGAAGCGGCCCCCCTGATTCCAGCGTCAACGCATGGATTGCCGGGGCTGCTTTGCAGCCCATTCGCGACACAAGGCCGCTCCCACAAGGGTGTTGTGCGGCCCGCAACTTAAGATTTTGTTCTATTTGGCAGAGCGAGAGTGGATGTGAGCAAACGAGCCTTTAACTTCTGCGCAGGCCCTGCCGCGCTTCCTGACGCTGTGTTGCAGCGTGCCCAGGCCGAAATGCTGGACTGGAACGGCAAGGGCTTGTCGGTGATGGAGATGAGCCATCGCAGCGACGACTACGTGGCCATCGCCGAAAAGGCCGAGCAGGACCTGCGTGACCTGCTGTCCGTCCCCTCGAACTACAAGGTCCTGTTCCTGCAGGGCGGTGCCAGCCAGCAGTTCGCGGAAATTCCGCTGAACCTGCTGCCGGAAAACGGCACTGCCGACTACATCGAAACCGGTATCTGGTCGAAAAAGGCGATCGAGGAAGCGCGCCGCTTTGGCACCGTCAATGTGGCCGCCAGCGCCAAGCCGTACGATTACCTGGCCATTCCGGGCCAGAACGAGTGGAAGCTGACCAGGAACGCCGCTTACGTCCACTATGCGTCCAACGAGACCATCGGTGGCCTGCAGTTCGACTGGGTTCCGGAAACCGGCGACGTCCCGCTGGTGGTCGACATGTCCTCCGACATCCTCTCGCGCCCGATCGACGTTTCGCAGTACGGCATGATCTATGCCGGCGCGCAGAAGAACATCGGCCCGAGCGGGCTGGTGGTGGTGATCGTTCGTGAAGACCTGATCGGCCGCGCCCGCAGCAGCTGCCCGACCATGCTCGACTACAAGGTCGCAGCCGACAACGGCTCGATGTACAACACCCCGGCCACTTACTCCTGGTACCTCTCGGGCCTGGTGTTCGAATGGCTCAAGGAGCAGGGTGGCGTCGAGGCCATGGAGCAGCGCAACCGCGCCAAGAAGGACCGCCTGTACGGCTTCATCGACGCCAGCGAGTTCTACACCAACCCGATCAGCCACAACGCCCGTTCGTGGATGAACGTGCCGTTCCGCCTGGCTGACGAGCGCCTGGACAAGGCCTTCCTCGCCGGCGCCGATGCCCGTGGCCTGCTCAACCTCAAGGGCCACCGCTCGGTTGGCGGCATGCGCGCCTCGATCTACAACGCCCTGGGCCTTGAGGCGGTAGAAGGCCTGGTGGCCTACATGGCCGAATTCGAGAAGGAGCACGGCTGATGTCCGAACAGGAACTCAAAGCCCTGCGCGTGCGCATCGACAGCCTCGACGAAAAGATCCTCGAGCTGATCAGCGATCGCGCCCGTTGCGCCGAAGAAGTGGCGCGGGTCAAGACCGCGTCCCTGGCTGAAGGCGAGAAGCCGGTGTTCTACCGCCCCGAGCGCGAGGCCGCCGTGCTCAAGCGCGTGATGGAGCGCAACAAGGGCCCGCTGGGCAACGAAGAGATGGCGCGGCTGTTCCGCGAAATCATGTCCTCCTGCCTGGCCCTGGAGGAACCGCTCAAGGTCGCCTACCTCGGCCCTGAGGGCACCTTCACCCAGGCTGCGGCCATGAAGCACTTCGGTCACGCCGTGGTCAGCCGCCCGATGGCGGCCATCGATGAAGTGTTCCGCGAAGTGGCGGCCGGTGCCGTCAACTTTGGCGTCGTCCCGGTGGAAAACTCCACCGAAGGTGCGGTCAGCCACACCCTGGACAGCTTCCTCGAGCACGACATGGTGATCTGCGGCGAAGTCGAGCTGCGCATCCACCATCACCTGCTGGTGGGCGAGAACACCAAGACCAACAGCATTACCCGCATCTACTCCCACGCCCAGTCACTGGCCCAGTGCCGCAAGTGGCTGGACGCGCACTACCCGAATGTCGAGCGCGTGGCGGTTTCGAGCAACGCCGAGGCGGCCAAGCGGGTCAAGGGCGAGTGGAATTCGGCGGCGATCGCCGGCGATATGGCGGCCAACCTGTATGGCCTGACTCGTCTGGCCGAGAAGATCGAAGACCGCCCGGACAACTCCACGCGCTTCCTGATGATTGGTCAGCAAGAAGTACCGCCGACCGGCGACGACAAGACCTCGATCATCGTCTCGATGAGCAACAAGCCAGGGGCGCTGCATGAGCTGCTGGTGCCATTCCACGAGAACGGCATCGACCTGACCCGTATCGAAACCCGCCCGTCGCGCAGCGGCAAGTGGACCTACGTGTTCTTCATCGACTTCGTCGGTCACCACCGTGACCCGCTGATCAAGGCGGTACTGGAGAAGATCAGCCAGGAGGCCGTGGCGCTCAAGGTGCTGGGTTCCTATCCGAAGGCAGTGCTTTGATCTGAGGTTGTTGGGGCCGCTCCGCGCCCCTCGCGGCTGAAGCCGCTCCCGTAGGAGCGGATTTATCCGCGATGGGCGGCAACGCCGGCCCAATGGTCTCGCAGAACTGCCTAGATTTCTGAACAGGGTTCGCACCAGTGGTAAATGCAGCAAAAACCAAACCCGCGCCAATCATCGATCGCCTGGTCGTAGTCGGCCTCGGCCTGATCGGTGGCTCCTTCGCCAAGGGCCTGCGTGAAAGCGGCCTGTGCCGCGAAGTGGTCGGCGTCGATCTGGACGCCCCGTCGCGCAAGCTGGCTGTCGAGCTGGGCGTGGTCGACCGTTGCGAAGAAGACCTCGCGGCCGCCTGCATCGGCGCCGACGTCATCCAGCTCGCCGTGCCGATCCTGGCCATGGAAAAGGTCCTCGCCCGCCTGGCCCGGCTTGACCTCGGCAATGCCGTGATCACCGACGTCGGCAGCGCCAAGGGCAATGTCGTGCGTGAAGCGCGTGCCGTCTTCGGTGAGCGCCTGCCGCGCTTCGTGCCCGGCCACCCCATCGCCGGTTCCGAGCAGAGCGGGGTAGAGGCCTCCAACGCTGCCCTGTTCCGTCGGCACAAGGTCATCCTTACGCCGCTGGAGGATACCGACCCCACCGCCCTGGCCCTGGTCGACCGCCTGTGGCGTGCGCTGGATGCCGATGTCGAACACATGCCGGTGGCGCGCCATGACGAAGTGCTGGCTGCCACCAGTCACCTGCCGCACCTGCTGGCCTTTGGCTTGGTCGATTCGCTGGCCAAGCGCAATGAAAACCTCGACATCTTCCGGTACGCTGCGGGAGGTTTCCGCGATTTCACGCGGATCGCCGGTAGCGACCCGACCATGTGGCACGACATCTTCCTCGCCAACCGCGAGGCCGTCCTGCGCACCCTGGACACATTTCGCAGCGACCTCGACGCCTTGCGCGACGCAGTCGATGCTGGGGACGGGCACCAGCTGCTGGGTGTTTTCACTCGTGCACGCGTTGCCCGCGAGCATTTCAGTAAAATCCTGGCCCGCCGGGCCTATGTGGACGCTATGAACGCCAACGATCTGATTTTCCTGGCCCAACCGGGTGGCCGCCTGACCGGGCGAATCCGCGTACCGGGCGACAAGTCGATTTCCCACCGTTCGATCATGCTCGGCTCGCTGGCCGAAGGCACGACCGAAGTCGAAGGTTTCCTCGAGGGCGAGGACGCCCTGGCGACCCTGCAGGCATTCCGTGACATGGGTGTGGTCATCGAAGGCCCGAACCATGGCCGCGTGACCATCCACGGCGTCGGCCTGCACGGCCTCAAGCCGCCACCTGGGCCGCTCTACGTCGGCAACTCCGGCACCTCGATGCGCCTGCTCTCCGGCCTGCTGGCCGGCCAGCCGTTCGATGTCACCATGACCGGCGACGCCTCGCTGTCCAAGCGCCCGATGAACCGCGTGGCCAACCCGCTGCGCGAAATGGGCGCGGTGGTCGAGACTGGCCCCGACGGCCGACCGCCGCTGACCATTCGTGGCGGTAGCAAGCTGAAGGCGCTGACCTACACGCTGCCGATGGCCAGTGCCCAGGTCAAATCCTGCCTGCTGCTGGCAGGCCTGTACGCAGAAGGCAAGACCACCGTCACCGAGCCGGCCCCGACCCGTGACCACACCGAGCGCATGCTGCGCGGCTTCGGCTACGCGGTCGAGAGCAACGGCCCGGTCGCCTCGCTGCAATCCGGTGGCAAGCTCACCGCTACCCGCATCGAAGTGCCGGCAGACATCTCGTCGGCGGCATTCTTCCTGGTGGCTGCATCGATTGCCGAAGGCTCCGAGCTGGTGCTCGAGCACGTCGGCATCAACCCGACCCGTACCGGCGTGATCGACATCCTGCGCCTGATGGGCGGCGACATCACCCTGGAGAACCAGCGTGAAGTCGGCGGCGAGCCCGTGGCCGACCTGCGCGTGCGGGGTGCCAAGCTGAAGGGTATCGATATCCCTGAAGAGCTGGTGCCGCTGGCCATCGACGAATTCCCGGTGCTGTTCGTGGCCGCTGCCTGCGCCGAAGGGCGTACCGTGCTGCGTGGTGCCGAAGAGCTGCGGGTCAAGGAATCGGACCGCATCCAGGTCATGGCCGACGGCCTGATCACCCTAGGCATCAAATGCGAGCCGACCCCGGATGGCATCATCATCGAGGGCGGCCAGCTTGGCGGTGGCGAAGTGCACGGTCACGGTGACCACCGTATCGCCATGGCCTTCAGCGTTGCCTCGCTGCGTGCCAGCGCACCGATCCGCATCCATGACTGCGCCAACGTCGCCACCTCGTTCCCGAACTTCCTCAAGCTGTGCGCCGACGTCGGCATCCGCGTCGCCGAAGAGGGCAAAGCGTGAATAGCCTGGCACCGGTCATCACCATCGACGGCCCAAGCGGCTCGGGTAAAGGGACGGTCGCCGGGCTGCTGGCCCGCGAGCTTGGCTGGCACCTGCTGGATTCCGGCGCGCTCTACCGCTTGCTGGCCTTCAACGCCAGCAATCACGGCGTCGACCTGACCAACGAAGAGCTGCTGACCAAGCTTGCCGCCCATCTGGATGTGCAGTTCATCGCCGCCCAGCCCGGTAAGCTTCAACAGACCATTCTCGAGGGCGAGGACGTCAGCCAGGTCATCCGTACCGAAACCGTCGGTGCCGGTGCTTCGATGGTCGCCTCGCTGCCGGCAGTGCGTGATGCGCTGCTGGAGCGCCAGCGCGCGTTCCGGGAAATGCCAGGCCTGATCGCAGACGGTCGCGACATGGGTACCGTGGTGTTCCCGGACGCGCCGCTGAAGGTGTTCCTCACCGCCAGTGCCGAGGAGCGCGCCCGTCGCCGCTACCTGCAGTTGAAGGGCAAGGGTGAAGATGTTAGTCTGTCGAGTCTGCTAGATGAGATTCGTGCGCGTGATGAACGTGACACACAGCGTGCAGTGGCCCCGCTGAAACCAGCGGCCGATGCCATTCAGCTGGACTCTACCGAGTTGTCCATCGAGCAGGTGTTGCAACGTATCAGGAGCGAGCTCGCCCAGCGCGACTTGGTCTGATAGCCAGGAGAGCAGGCGGGGGCACCAGTCAACGTCCTGCCGGCTTTCCTTTACTTAAAACAAACCCACATTGTCTGGAATGTGGCGATGGGCGTCTGTTTCGCCCGAATCTACAGGAATTAAAATGAGCGAAAGCTTTGCAGAACTCTTTGAAGAAAGCCTGAAAACCCTCAATCTTCAGCCGGGTGCCATCATCTCCGGTATCGTTGTCGACATCGACGGCGACTGGGTTACCGTACACGCTGGCCTGAAGTCCGAGGGCGTCATCCCGCTCGAGCAGTTCTACAACGAAGCTGGCGAGCTGACCATCAAGGTCGGTGACGAAGTTCACGTTGCGCTGGACGCGGTCGAAGACGGCTTTGGCGAAACCAAACTGTCCCGTGAAAAAGCCAAGCGCGCCGAGTGCTGGATTGTTCTGGAAGCAGCTTTCGCCGCCGAAGAAGTGGTCAAGGGCGTTATCAACGGTAAGGTTAAGGGCGGCTTCACTGTCGACGTTAACGGCATCCGTGCGTTCCTGCCGGGCTCCCTGGTTGATGTCCGCCCAGTGCGCGACACCACCCACCTGGAAGGCAAAGAGCTGGAATTCAAGGTCATCAAGCTGGACCAGAAGCGCAACAACGTTGTCGTTTCCCGTCGCAGCGTGCTGGAAGCCGAGAACTCCGCCGAGCGCGAAGCCCTGCTGGAAACCCTGCAGGAAGGCCAGCAAGTCAAAGGTATCGTCAAGAACCTCACCGACTACGGCGCATTCGTGGACCTGGGCGGTATCGACGGCCTGCTGCACATCACCGACATGGCCTGGAAGCGCATCAAGCACCCATCGGAAATCGTTAACGTTGGCGACGAAGTCGACGTACGCGTTCTGAAGTTCGACCGTGAGCGCAACCGCGTTTCCCTGGGTCTGAAGCAGATGGGCGAAGATCCGTGGGTCGCTATCACTGCACGTTACCCAGAAGGTACCCGTGTACAGGCTCGCGTTACCAACCTGACCGACTACGGCTGCTTCGCTGAGCTGGAAGAAGGCGTTGAAGGTCTGGTACACGTTTCCGAAATGGACTGGACCAACAAGAACATCCACCCGTCGAAAGTCGTTCAGGTTGGCGACGAAGTGGAAGTCATGGTTCTGGACATCGACGAAGAGCGTCGTCGTATCTCCCTGGGCATCAAGCAGTGCAAGTCCAACCCATGGGAAGACTTCTCCGGCCAGTTCAACAAGGGTGACAAGATCACCGGTACCATCAAGTCGATCACCGACTTCGGTATCTTCATCGGTCTGGACGGCGGCATCGACGGCCTGGTTCACCTGTCCGACATCTCCTGGAACGAAACCGGCGAAGAAGCCGTACGTCGTTTCAAGAAGGGCGACGAGCTGGAAACCGTCATCCTGTCGGTTGACCCAGAGCGCGAGCGCATCTCCCTGGGCATCAAGCAGCTGGAAGACGATCCGTTCTCCAACTTCGTTGCTGTCAACGACAAGGGCGCTATCGTCAAGGGCATCGTGAAAGAAGTTGACGCCAAAGGCGCCATCGTCACCCTGGCCGACGACATCGAAGCCACTCTGAAAGCTTCCGAAATCAGCCGTGACCGCGTTGAAGACGCGCGTAACGTCCTGAAGGAAGGCGAAGAGATCGAAGCCAAGATCATCAGCGTTGACCGCAAATCGCGCGTCATCAGCCTGTCGATCAAGTCGAAAGACGACGCTGAAGAGCGTGAAGCCATCCAGAGCCTGAAAAACGCTCCGGAAGCGGCTGCCGACACCACCATGGCCGCGCTGCTGCGCGAAGCTATGGCCAAGCAGAACTGAGTTCTGTTTGATCGGTAAAAAGGGGTGGCCTTCGGGCCACCCCTTTTTTTTGCCTGCGATTTCGTTGAAGTAATGCGTTTCGTGTAGGGCGGTTTAACACGGTGTCAAACCACCGAGAGCACGGGAGAAGCCCCAGGCCTCTCTAGCTCAGCGAGCAGCAGTTTGTTCGCTTGGGGTGCCGGCTGCCGAGTTAGCGCCCAAAGTTTTGAGGTCTGCTGCCGAAGGTGTGAACGTCACGGTATAGCGACTCAGGTCGCTTTCGTTTCGCTGGAAATGCACTGCGACTCGCTTGCCTTGCCACGAGATGGTCTTCATCTCATAGGAAGCGCCCGAGCTTAGCTGGATCCGGCGGCTCAAGCTCGAGCTAGGTTGCCCTAGGGTATCCGTCAGAAAATCATTGACCAATTCGAGGCTGCTGGAATTGCCGGTCAACATCAGCTGACTGACAGCGTCGTCCTTCACGGCCGCGAAAAGCTGGTATCCAGAACTGATCGGAAGGTAGGGCAGTCCGTGAATCTCATACTTGTCAGGATCCGTGGTGCTTGTCCGGCACAGCGTCGCTTGGCGTGGGCTGCTGTCAGGGCATTCAGGAACCTGGGCTTTGAAGTCGCCCTGAAACGGGACGCCTAGAAACTCTGATGGCTCATTGTCCCAAGGTTGCGGCTGGCCGCCGGATTGAGCAAAGCTGACAGAGGTGGTTAAGAGGGGCGCAAGTGCGAGCGAAAGGGGAGAGATCCGCATAAACGATCCTTGTGAGTACGGCTCAACGAGCAGGGTAGGTTAGGTATTTTGGCATCCGCTTCAAGTCAGATCAAAGCAGATGCGTCCTACTCGCGATTATGACAAATCCTACAAGGCTTAGGTGTGTCGCGCTGACGATTTTCACGTATACGCTGGCTACCTTTCCGGTTTATGACATCAACGCTGCCTCCAGCAAAAGGCGGCATGACCGTCAAAAGCGGGGGTCAGCTCTTATTTCTTAACAATCCAATCTTGAATTTTTTTATTAAGTCAAGAACCACCCTGTTCAAATCCCTCCGAGCGTGCTACAAACTGATTAAGCAATGATCTAGCTGCTTGATAACGAAGGGAAAAATATGACGAAGTCGGAGCTGATCGAACGTATTGTCACCCATCAGGGGCTGCTCTCGTCCAAGGACGTGGAGTTGGCCATCAAGACCATGCTTGAACAGATGTCCCAATGCCTGGCCACCGGAGATCGTATCGAAATCCGCGGTTTCGGCAGTTTCTCCTTGCACTACCGCGCTCCGCGGGTAGGTCGCAACCCCAAGACCGGCCAGTCGGTCGAGCTCGAAGGCAAGTTCGTGCCGCATTTCAAGCCGGGCAAAGAGCTGCGTGACCGGGTCAATGAAGAAGAGCACGAGCACTCTTGAGTTTTAAACAAGGAGCAACCTGATGCGTAACCTTAAGCGCGCCTTGGCTGCGTTATTCGTGCTGCTGCTGGCGGCTGTGGTGCTGTTCTTTGTGCTGGAGAATCAGCAAGCCGTATCATTAGTGCTCTTCGGTTGGTCGGCGCCGGCATTGCCGGTGGCTGTGCCTGTGCTTGCCGCCCTGGTGGTGGGCCTGGCTGTCGGTCCGCTGCTCGGTGCTTACGGCGTCCAGCGCAGCAAGCGGAAGATTCGCGCGTCGGCACGCCAGGCGATGCTCAGCGGCAACTGACGAAAATGCCTACAGCTTTGTAAGAATGCATCACCTATGCACGCAGCCGGTGAAATGGAGTAATACGCATTCCATTCAGCAGCCCGGCGAGCGTGCGACTCAATGCAATTCCCCAGCATTTCCCATCACGGTGGCGTCAGTGGCGTAGCAGGGTCCTGCCACCGGCTCCATCTGAATTCGACTACCAGCCTGTTGGTGGATTGCGGCCTGGAGCAGGGCGCCGAGGCGCCCCCGGGGGCGGGTTCGCTGCCTCCCGACTTTGCAGTGCAGGGTATCCAGGCCCTGGTGATCACTCACGTGCATCTCGACCATGTCGGGCGAATCCCGGCACTGCTCGCCGCCGGTTATCGTGGCCCGATCCTGTGTAGTGAACCATCTGCAAAGTTGTTGCCACTTGTTCTGGAAGATGCCTACAAGCTGACCATCAGCACTGAGCCTGCCCACGTAGCGCGATACCTTGAGATCATCGATAGTCTGGTAGTGCCGGTTCCCTTTGGGTATTGGCACACAGTGGTCGAAAAATCTGAGCTCAAGTGCATGATTCGTTTGCAGCGTGCTGGGCATTTGTTGGGCTCCGCCTACGTGGAATGTGATGTGCAAGCGGCTGACGTCAATCAGCGTATCGTCTTCTCCGGTGACCTTGGTCACGAGGGTAATCCACTACTACGCCAGGTTCAGCCGCCGGAGCGGGCAGATGTACTGGTGCTGGAAAGCACCTACGGTGACCGCCTTCATCCGGATCGCAGCGATCGACAGCAGCAGCTAGAGCGGATCATCGATCGCGCACTGCAGGACCGCGGCACTGTCCTCATTCCTGCGTTCAGCCTGGGCCGCACCCAGGAGTTATTGTTCGAACTCGAAGATATCCTTCACCGCAAGGCATTGCTTGGCGACCCTGCGGTGGTGCAGGGCGATGACACCTATGCATGGTCGCAGCTACCCATTATTCTCGACTCGCCACTGGCTCAGCGTATAACGGGTGCATACCGGCAGTTGCATGACTACTGGAATGACGAGGCCAATGCGCGGGTGAGCCAGGGGCGCGACCCCTTGGGGTTTGGTCAGCTAGTGTGCGTCGATACGCACGCCCGCCACCGGCAGGTGGTGAATTACCTGAAAAGCACCGGGCGGCCGGCGATTGTCATTGCTGGCAATGGTATGTGCTCAGGAGGGCGGATTGTCGGCTATCTCAAGGCGATGCTGGCGGACCCGCGGCATGAGGTGGTGTTTGTTGGTTACCAGGCCAAAGGCACTCCTGGGGCTGTGATCCAGGCTAGTGAAGGTGCGGAAGGATTTGTGCAGATTGATCTGGATGGTGAGCTGTATGAGATCCGGGCCAAGGTGGTTTCGCTTGGAGGTTATTCGGGGCATGCGGATCAGGCGGGGCTGGTGAGATTTGCGCGGGGTTGTAATGCTCAGCATGTAGTGTTGGTGCATGGAGAGGGGCGGGCGAAGCAGGCGCTGGCACGGGTGTTGAAGGAAACGTTTGCAGCGGCGGGAAATGAGTTGAGCGTCACAATTGCGGAATGACCGTTGGGCGGGAAGCGCGTATTCTGGCAAAAGTGAGGAACTTCTTAAGGTTGGGTCTCTCTACTGCTAATTAAATCGAAGTGATTGAATTATCGCAGGCAGGTTGGCAAATTGCCGCTACGCTGGACCCGATAGGGGTGGGAGGGCCTTGCTGCTTGGAGGTGGCCCCCTCTGTTGACGCAATCAGACGGACCCAAGGAAAAAAAGACTAAATGCGCAATGAACGCGAGCGCCTGAGTGGTAGCGATGAGATTGACCTAGTTGAGCTTGTGCGGGGAGTTTGGCGGCAAAAGCTTTGGATGGCGCTAGTCGCGGTACCAGTGATTGGAATGGCTTTGGCGTATGTGATGCTCGCCTCTCCGGTGTACGAGGCGAAGCTGTACATTCGGCCCCCTACTCAGAATGAGATTGCACAGCTGAACTTCGGCCGAGGGGAGGGTACGGGGCTGACCCCGCTGAACGCCAAGGATGTATACAGCATTTACATGAAGGCACTTCAATCTGAAGCAGTTCGCGACAAGTTCTTCCGAAATGCCTTTCTACCCACGTTAACCCAAGAGGAGCGTCAGGGCTCGCGTGACGCGTTGTACGCTCAATTCAACGGCATGTTGACGGTGGCTCTCGCGGCTAGGGACATGCCTGATCGATATGTTATTACCGCTAGCATTGAGGACCCGCGGCTAGCTGCGATATGGGTGTCCAGCTATGCCGAAATGGCCGCAGACCGGGCAAAGGATGAGTTGTTAAGCGGTACTCGCAGCGATATATCAATCATGGCAGACAACCTGGAGCAACAGATACGGGCTTCGCGTGCCAGTGCGAGTAATCAGCGTGCCGATCAGATTGCGCAGCTTAAAGAAGCGTTGCGGATTGCGAAATCTATAGGTTTGGAGAAGCCTCCGATCATCTCAAACACCTTATCCGGCGAGGTGTCTGCCGGGATGGGGGGCGCTCTCACGTACATGCGCGGTGCAAAGGCTCTGGAGGCTGAGATTGCGAACCTCGAGGCCCGCTCTTCAAATGATCCCTATATACCGGGTCTACGCGAGAGGCAGGAGAGGCTTAATTTTCTGCGCAATCTGAAAATTGACCCTTCGCTGGTCGCTATGTATCAGCAGGATGGCGCGGTGTCTCCTCCGGATAAGCCTGTCAAGCCACGCAAGGCGATCATCATGATGCTCGCAATACTTGTAGGCATCGGTATGGGGGCGTGTGTAGCGATCGGTCGCGAGCTGTGGTTGAGGAGACGACGCACCGAGTGATTTAATTAAGCTAGCTAAATCAGGTCGCGGGGCGTTGTTGTCGACTGTGGAAGGTGCAACAATGCGCCCTCGCCGCCGATGACATGGATAGCTGGAAGATGGTGCACGAAGCGCTTGCCTGCCCTGCCTGTCTTGGATGATACCACCGTAGCTTGCAGGCAAATCATTTTGAATATTGATCCTCGTGGCCCCTTCGTGGCCGCTTCTGGCGAAGCAGACATCATTGGTCTTTTCCGTATTATCTGGCGCAGGCGTGCTTTCATCCTCGCAACGGGGTTGGCTTTTGCGATCATCGGTGTCGCCCTGAGCTACGTCATTCCTCCAGTATACGAAGTCTCTACCACCTTGCGCCCAGTTGAACTCAATCAACTGGATGCGTTGAATCGCTCGAAAATCTACTCACTGCCCCCGGCAGAAGCGTTGAAAAAGGTGGGTGCAAGACTGGACTCCTATAATGCTAGGTTAGAGTTTTTTCGAATCAGGCCAGATCTAATCGAAGCCTTCCAGGATGAGGGGCAGAATATTGAACAGGCTTTTCAGGAGTTCAACAAAACAGCACTTAGTGTGGTTCTGGCTGATCGCAAAAAAACCGATTTGTTAAGCGAATTTATTGGTTTGAAGATGCACTATGGGAAAGATATCAATGGCGCGGCTGTCCTCAATGAGTTGGTTGATTATGTCATTGAGCAAGAGCGGACCCAGCTGTCCAGGGATATGCAGGTCATTCTGTCCAATCGCATGCTCGAGGTAGATGCCAAACTGCACTCCGCGCTTTCAGAATACCGGGCTGGGAACGATGGGCGTATCGCTCGCCCCGAGGAAGATGACGCTATCAGGCGTACGCAACTGGATGATGAGCTCGAGGCGTTGCGTGTGCAATTGAAACTGCAGCGTCAGGCACGTTTGGCAGGGCTTGATGAGGCTATATCCACTGCAAGTAGCCTAGGTTTGAAGAAGCCATCTACACCATCCCTGATGGCTGATGAAGTTTCCGCGAGTAGTAATATCATTCGTACCGAAGTTAATGGTCGTCCGGTTCCGTTGTACTTCATGGGTACATAGGTGCTAGTGGCCGAGCGAGCAGCCTTGCTCAAGCGCACGTCTGACGACTTTGTTGAGCCAAGAATCGGCCAGATACGCAAGGAGCTCATTCTGCTCTCTAACAATCGCAGTGTGGAGGGTATTAAGGTGCGCGCAAACGAGCAAGATTTCCTGGAGGGTGTCGAAGCACTGCGGGTAGAGCGTGCTCGCCTGCAATCCATTGATATTCAATTGATTGGCTTGCATCTCGTCAGTATCGACCAGCGAGCGGTGGCTTCTGATAAACCGATAAGCCGCGCAAGGTATTTGTTCTGGTGATTGCATTGGTAGTCGGCCTCGTTCTAGGGATAATCATTGCTTTGGTGCGGGCAGCTTTCAAGAGTCGTGTGCGTCAAATGCGTACGCTAAGGCCAGGGGTCGCTGTTGCGCCTGTAGTGCCTGAGTACCTTTCGCGTCAGGGCGGCGTACTGTTGTCGGAGGCTCAGGTCAGGCCTGCGAAAGGGTGATGGTATTTCGATGGCCTTCTGCTTGTCGGTTCCAGAGGAAAACACCGATGGAATGCGGCAGCTGAACAGCCTATGATTGTGGCGCCTTTCATTTTTGGCAGCCATCGGGCGTGTCGGCTGGGTGCTTTGCGGAGGGGCGGCGAGTGCCTGCTGCTGGTGGATGGATTCACTCGACAGACGAATGAATCGCTATAGGTTCTTTGACCCGTTATGCAAAAAAGGCGACGGGCGGCTAAATTCAAGGTGAGTTGCAAAGCATGACAGACAAGAATACGGTAGTTGAAAAGTTTAAAAGCCGACAGGCATTGATTGGTATTGTCGGTCTCGGTTATGTCGGCTTGCCGCTAATGCTTCGTTATAACACGATTGGTTTTAACGTACTGGGCATTGATATTGATCACAGCAAGGTAGAAAAGCTCAATCGTGGCGAGAGTTATATTGAGCATATACCAGGATCTAGTATTGGCAAGGCACGCCAAACCGGTTTTGAAGCGACCGCTGACTTTAAGCGTGCCAGTGATTGCGATGCGCTGATCCTTTGCGTGCCAACGCCGTTGAACAAATATCGCGAACCAGATATGAGTTTCGTGATCAATACTATCGATGCACTCAAGCCTTATTTACGCGCCGGTCAAGTGGTCTCGTTAGAAAGTACAACCTATCCAGGTACCACTGAAGAGGAGTTGCTGCCACGTGTGCAGGAGGGTGGTTTGGTGGTCGGTGAGAACATTTATCTGGTTTATTCACCTGAGCGTGAGGACCCGGGTAACCCTAACTTTGAAACCCGCACCATTCCAAAAGTCATCGGTGGCCATACTCGCGAGTGTCTTGAGGTAGGTATCGCGCTGTATGAACAAGCAATTGATAGGGTAGTACCTGTCACCTCGACCAAAGCTGCCGAGATGACAAAACTGCTGGAAAATATCCATCGCGCAGTGAACATCGGCTTGGTAAACGAGATGAAGATCGTTGCCGATCGTATGGGAATCGATATTTTCGAAGTTGTTGATGCAGCGGCTACCAAGCCATTCGGTTTCACTCCGTATTATCCCGGCCCCGGCCTGGGTGGTCATTGTATTCCCATCGACCCATTCTATCTTACTTGGAAAGCTCGAGAATATGGTTTGCATACCCGTTTCATTGAGCTTTCAGGTGAAGTGAACCAAGCGATGCCCGCGTATGTTTTGGGTAAGCTCATGGATGGCTTGAATGATAGTGGCAAGGCGTTGAAGGGCAGTCGCGTGCTAGTACTTGGCATCGCGTACAAGAAAAACGTCGACGACATGCGCGAGTCACCTTCTGTTGAAATCATGGAACTCATCGAGGCCAAGGGGGGGGTTGTTGCTTACAGCGATCCACACGTACCGGTCTTCCCTAAGATGCGTGAGCACCATTTTGAGCTGAGCAGTGAAGCACTAACTGCGGAAAACCTGGCCAGCTTTGACGCTGTGGTGTTGGCAACCGATCACGACAAATTTGACTATGAGTTGATCCAGGCCAAGGCTCAACTGATTGTTGATAGTCGAGGAAAATACCGCGATGTCACGGCCAATGTGATTAAAGCGTGATCGGAAGTTTTACTGTGTTCCGCCTGGGGTAATAGCCGGGCGGTTTTTTCGTTGTTTTGGAAGGTAGACGCATGAAAAACTTTGCTCTGATCGGCGCCGCTGGTTACATTGCCCCGCGACACATGCGAGCCATCAAGGATACCGGTAACCGTCTTGTCTCTGCCTATGATGTGAATGATTCCGTAGGCATCATCGACAGTATTTCCCCTCAAAGTGAGTTTTTCACGGAATTCGAGTTTTTCCTGGATCATGCTTACTCGTTGAAGCGAGATCCGGCAAATACATTGAATTATGTCGCTATTTGCTCGCCCAACTATCTGCACTATCCACATATAGCTGCCGGATTACGTTTGGGGTGCGATGTTATCTGTGAAAAGCCGCTTGTTCCAACCCCGGACATGCTTGATGAACTCTCTCTCATCGAGCAGGAAACCGGTAAGCGGCTTTTCAATATTCTTCAACTTCGGCATCATCAAGCGATTATCAAGCTGAAGGAGAAAGTTGCGAGAGAAGAGCGAGCACACAAGTATGAAGTTGATCTTACCTATATTACTTCTCGTGGTAACTGGTACCTGAAAAGTTGGAAGGGAGATCCACGCAAATCGTTCGGCGTAGCGACGAATATTGGCGTACATTTCTATGATATGCTGCATTTCATTTTTGGTAGGCTACAGCGTAACGTTGTTCACTTTACATCGGACCATAAGGCTGCAGGCTACTTGGAGTATGAGAAGGCGCGAGTGCGCTGGTTCTTGTCAGTTGATGCCAATGACTTGCCGGAATCTGTTAAAGGCAAAAAGCCAACTTATCGCTCGATCACCGTTGACGGTGAGGAGATGGAGTTCTCTGAAGGCTTTACGGATTTGCATACTACCAGCTACGAAGAAATACTCGCTGGTCGTGGATATGGCATTGAAGACGCGCGCCACTGTGTTGAAACTGTGAATACCATCAGGAGTTCTGTTATTTCGCAGGCAAAAGACAACGAGGCGCATCCTTTTGTCCTTGGGCTTTTTCGCTGATAGAGCGTAATATTTAGGGTGGCCTTAGGCCACCCGGCTCAGCATGTAATTACACATATTCACAAGGTCTTGGCTAGCGTGGTTACCATTAATCCATCCCCCTCTGCCGTATCGGGTTCGCCAAAACCAGTTGGGGGCATCCGTTTGGATGTCCAGGGGTTGCGCGCGGTCGCAGTCTTGGCTGTCATTCTCTATCACGTGAACGGGGAGTGGCTAAAAGCTGGGTTTATTGGGGTTGATGTATTTTTCGTCATATCCGGATTTATTATTACGACGTTGTTGACTGAGCCTGGCCGCAAAGTTGATCTGTTGGCGTTCTATGTCGGTCGCGTCAAACGGATTGTACCGGCCTATGCGGTCATGTTTACCATTGTCTGCCTGCTTTCAGCCTTTCTTTTCCTTCAGCCTGATTTCAGTTTTTTCTATCGAAGCCTTAAATCGGCTGCGCTTTTCATTAGTAATCATTATTTTGCTGAGTTTGGTAGCTATTTTGCTCCCAAGGCCGAAGAGTTGCCTTTGCTGCACACATGGTCGCTGGCCGTTGAAATGCAGTTTTATGTATTCTTTCCATTGTTGATATTGTGCTTGCCACGGTCCTGTCATCTACCGGTATTGTCATTGATTGCACTGGTTTTGTTTGCGTGGTCGGGTGTCCAGGTTTCATTGGGTCAACAGGATAAGCTCTACTTTTCTTTGATTGCGCGTGTACCTGAGTTCATGGTTGGCGCAATTGTAGCGATCGGTATGCGCCGCGCGGTAATATCCTCACTATTATCAACGCTTCTCGGTGTGTTGGGCGCAGTACTGCTTATTTTTGGTTTTCTATTCATTGACAAAGAAAGCTTTCCGGGTTTTTTGTCGATAGTGCCTTGCGTCGGAACGGCCGCGATAATAGTCGCGCGCCGTGGGCCTATCAACGATTTACTCTCGACACGTGGCCTGGTTTGGCTGGGTGGCATCTCCTACTCGCTCTACCTCTGGCATTGGCCAGTTCTAGCATTTATCCGCTATTACACGGGGCAGTATGAACTTGGTTCGGGATGGGTGGTATTGGCTTTGATAGCATCTTTGGCGTTGGCTTGGTTGTCGTATCACTTCGTCGAAGTGCCGGGGCGTAGGAAGTCGAACATCGGTAAACCATTTGCTAAATGGGCTGCCGTAGCAGGCTTGATGCTTCTATTCATCCTGCTGGCGCGCCATGGCAATCGTCTATTGGATAGCCCTTTGCCCGTAGAGCAGAAGCGCTATGCGGACGCTGAATTGATTTGCCATGGGCATCAAGTGGGGGACTGCAAGCGAGGTGCTAAAAAAGTTCGGACTTCCATCTTGGTAATTGGGGATAGTCATGCAGCCCAGCTAAATTACTTTTTCGATCAAGCTGGCAATGAGCTAGGTATAGCTTATCGCGTGTTGACAGCGAGTAGCTGCGTGCCTATTCCAGGCTTTGATATTGAGCGCTTGCCTGAATGGGCTCGAGAAGCTTGCAAGGCACAGATTGATGCTGTGGAAGAGGCGCTGCCGCATACAGATAAACTCATAATCGCTGCCATGTGGGAATACCAGATGCAGAGTGTACCATTCGTAACGGCGCTAAGGTCATTTTTAGATAATGTCGAGCGATCTGGCAAGCAAGTTGTTGTCATGGGTCAAGTGCCGATGTTCAATTCTAATGTTCAGCGCGTCAGGCGATTTCAGGAAATCGGATTACCTGCTTCTCTTACGTTAGGCGATGACTGGCGTATTGCCAATCGCCAAGTCGAGGCATTAGCTGCAAGTCATAAGTCTGTGCATTACATAGACTTCTCCAGTTCGACTTTTTTTGCAGATGCCCCTTACGAGCAGGGCGATCTGATTTACTTGGATAATCAACACTTGAATGAGGTCGGCTCGCGTCGCTACGGGCATTTTGCTGGCGCGAAATTACAGAGCTTGTTCGAGCAATCCCAATCTGAGGTGAGTCTTAAACAATGAACCACTATCAACATCCCAGTGCGATCGTCGATGAAGGCGCCCAGATTGGTGCAGGGTCGCGTGTATGGCACTTTGTGCATGTCTGCGGGGGTGCGCGCATTGGAGCAGGCGTTTCCTTGGGACAAAATGTCTTTGTCGGCAACAAGGTAGTTATCGGCGACCATTGTAAAGTTCAAAACAATGTTTCGGTCTATGACAATGTTACGCTTGAAGAGGGCGTATTTTGCGGCCCCAGCATGGTTTTTACCAACGTTTATAATCCGCGCTCCTTGATCGAACGTAAAGATCAGTATCGCGACACCCTGGTGAAGCGGGGGGCGACCTTGGGGGCAAACTGCACGGTTGTTTGCGGGGTCACTATTGGTGCGTTCGCTTTCATCGGAGCGGGTGCCGTGATAAACCGTGATGTGCCTGACTATGCTCTTATGGTTGGTGTCCCGGCTCGTCAGATCGGTTGGATGAGTGAGTATGGAGAGCAGCTAGCTTTGCCGTTAAGCGGTGAGGCATCGGTCATGTGTGAGCACAGCGGTGTCACCTATATGTTGCAAGGCAACGTTATCTGCAAAATGGAAGCTGTTAAATGATCGAATTCATTGACCTGAAGAAGCAGCAATCACGCATCAAAGATAACCTTGATGAGGCTATTCAGCGAGTTCTAAGCCATGGCCAGTACATCTTAGGCCCTGAAGTGTCAGAGCTTGAAGAGAAACTGGCGTCTTTCGTTGGTGTCAAGCACTGTATTACGTGTGCCAACGGAACTGATGCTCTTCAAATTGCTCTCATGGCCTTAGGTGTCAAAGCTGGCGATGAGGTTATAACGCCCGGATTCAGTTACATTGCCACCGCCGAGGCCGCTGCAGTGCTCGGTGCCAAAGCTGTGTACGTTGATGTCGATCCTAAGACCTACAACATGGATGCAGACCTGCTGGAGGCACGGATCACGGAAAAAACCAAAGCAATTATTCCAGTCTCCTTGTACGGCCAATGTGCAGATTTTGACAAGATTAACGCAATTGCAAGCAAGCACAAGATCCCCGTTATCGAAGACGCAGCGCAGAGTTTCGGTGCCGTTTACAAAGGCAGGCGCTCCTGCAGTCTCAGTACCGTAGCTTGCACGAGTTTCTTTCCGAGCAAGCCGCTGGGTTGCTATGGTGACGGCGGTGCTATGTTCACCAATGATGATGATATTGCATTAGCTTTGCGGCAAATTGCGCGGCACGGGCAGGATCGTCGATATCACCACGTCCGCGTGGGGATGAATAGCCGTTTGGATACGCTCCAGGCTGCGATTATCTTGCAAAAACTCACTATCTTCGATGAGGAAATTTCGCTTCGTCAACAAGTGGCTGATCTATACGAGGAGAAATTGAGTGGCTTGGGTTTGCTAAGCCTGCCTTACATAGAGGAGCATTCAACTAGTGTGTATGCTCAATATACAGTAAGGGTTGCTGATCGCCCTTCGGTGCAGGAGACCCTCAAGGCTGAAGGAATTCCGAGTGTGGTTCACTACCCTATTCCTCTGAATAAACAGCCGGCAGTGGCGGATGAAAGCGTCTTTTTGAATGTAGGTGACGAAGTCGCTGGTCAGGTGCTAAGCCTGCCCATGCATCCGTATCTCACGGAACAAGAGATCAACCTTGTTGCTGCAGCGCTAGAGAAATGCTGACTCGAATTTATTCGAAGTTCAACACTGGCTTTGTTCGCGCCGTGGTTTTGGTGGCGGGCGGGGCCTTTGTGTCTCAAGGGCTGATTGTTGCTGTCACTCCGCTCCTAACGCGGTTATTTAGTCCGGAAAGCTTTGGGGTGCTCGCGGCGTTTACGTCGGCCCTCACGATAATGATATCGCTTGCATCGCTAAAATTTGAGTTGGCTATTCCTCAAGTCAAGGTGGAAAGACAGGCCTTTGAGGTGGCAGTTCTATCTTTTTATATTCTCGGCGTGTTGGCCGTGATATCAATAGTCCTGCTGGTAGGGTTATGGCTGCTGGTGCCCGATTCATTTCAGGATTATTACTGGTTAGCTCCCCCGGGCTTGCTATTTGGTGGGGCATTTCAGATTGCGACGTACATTGCTATCAGAAATAAGGACTTTAAAGGGCTGACCAGTGCTAATATTCAGCGAAGTGTGGTTCAGTCTATTCTGCAAGTGGCAGCTGGCTTGGCCTCGCTGGGCGGCTTTGCATTAGTTATTGGTTATGTTGTTAGCCAGGCCGCTGCGGGTTTGCGTATTATCAGCAGGGCCTTTGAAGGGCGTAGGGCTCCCAGCAGGCTCAGGCTGGTAGCGCTTGTGAAGAAGTATAAAAATTTCCCACTCTTGGCTGCGCCTGCAGCCATGCTGAATGCTGCTGCGCTAAATGTCTCCCCATTTGTCATCATCTATACATTCGGTATGCATGAGGCGGGACTTTTTGCGCTCGCGCAACGGGCAATGGGCGTGCCTATGGCGTTTTTGGGTACAGCAATTGCGAATGTCTACTTATCTGAAATACCAAGGGTTGTTGAGGCTTCCAGGCCGGATGCCGCTAACTTCTATAAACGTTCCTTAAGAAATCTGACGATTGCAGGGTTGCCGGTGGTCATTCTTGCGGCCGTGGTCCTCTATTTGACAGTTGACATGATTTTTGGCGCAGAGTGGTCTGAGGCATCAGGGATCATGATCCTGCTGGTCCCAATGTTTCTTGGGCAGTTCGTGGTGTCGCCGTTAAGCCAGACGTTGAATGTGATTCAGCGGCAAGATGTTCAACTGAAATGGGATTTTGCAAGACTCATCGTGCCCAGTTCTGGCTTGGTGATAACCGCCGTTTCAGGCGCGAGTTTCGCCATGAGTATGTTGGCGTTTAGTGTGCTGATGTTTGTCATGTATGCAATCAATGTTGTTGTGACATTGCGGGTTCTGAAAGATTAAACACGGATTGAGTTCTGGGGGTTGTAGAGAAATGAAAGTATTCACCGTCGTAGGTGCAAGACCGCAATTCATCAAGGCTGCAGTGGTATCGAGAGCGCTTGCCGAGGCAGACTTCCCGGTTAAAGAGATTCTGGTTCATACGGGACAACATTATGACAATAATATGTCGGATGTATTTTTCGATGAGTTGAGTATTCCGAAGCCGGATTACAATTTGGGCCTGGGCGGGGGAACCCATGGACAGAACACCGGAAAAATGATTGAGGGTCTTGAGGCTCTAATGCTAAAAGAGCAGCCGGATTGGGTTCTAGTCTATGGGGATACTGATAGTACCCTTGCCGGTTCGATTGCCGCAGCTAAGTTGCACATACCTATTGCGCATGTCGAAGCTGGCTTGCGCTCGTTCAATCGAGCGATGCCTGAGGAGATCAATCGGGTTTTGACTGATCACGTCTCTAGCGCGCTCTTTGCACCTACTGTAGTTGCTAAACGCAATCTCGAGCGAGAAGGTATTGGAGCGGAAAAGATTCACGTAGTAGGGGATGTGATGTGTGACGCGACGGCATTCTACAAGAGCAAAGCTGAAAAGCCCAATTGGTTTGAGGCGCTCAATCTTGCAGAGTATGATTTCATTCTTTGTACAATCCATCGTGCTGAAAACACAGATTCGGAAGTGCGTCTGAAAAGTATTGTAAAAGGCCTTCGGGAATCACGGTTGCCAATCATTCTGCCTCTCCATCCGAGAACGCGTAAAAAAATAAAAGATTTGGATATTGCTTTTTCAGAAAATATTCATGTCGTAGATCCGCTGGGCTACCTTGAAATGAATTGGCTAGAATCCAGGTGCAAGATGATTGCAACCGATTCCGGTGGAGTACAAAAAGAAGCGTATTTCCATGGTAAATTCTGCGTCACATTGCGCGACGAGACTGAATGGGTGGAGCTCACAGAGAAAGGGGTAAACGTCCTTGTAGGTGCTTCCGCAGAAAAAATCGCTGCAACGCTTCGATCAAATTTCGAGCATGATTTTGGTGAAGACTTGTATGGAAATGGTCAGGCTGCGAGCAACATAGTTCAGGTGTTGAAACAGTTGGCTTGATTCAGGTTGCTGTCATACTTAACGTGCAAGGGTGAGTCAATTGTATAGAGGTTTGGGTACTAAATTATTCTCCCCACGATTCGGGTTCTTCCTGTTCGTGTGTGCCGTGGGCTTTACCTACGGCATATTGCCATTTTATTTGTATTCATGTGGAGGAGCCAGCGAGTACTTTCTGAAGCTTTCGCTTCTTACTGCTGTGTCTATACTTGGACTTTTTTCAGGTTACATGCTTCCTGTGCTGGATGGTCAATTTGTTTCAGGTGCGCCGAGAATTATTCTGTCGAGTGACTTATTTAACTTTATTGTATGGGGTTTCTTCTTCATATTTGCATTTTATACGTTTTACACTGCCCCTTCCATACCGTTGCTAAGTGCAATTCAGGGGGCGAGTGCTGATGATCTCAGTCAGCAGCGAGGAGACTTTTTCAAAGGGCGTAGTGGTTTTGAGGCTGCCTTGCTGTATTTGAGTACTATTTTTACAACTGTGCTGATTCCATATAGCTTGGTACTGATGTTTCTGAAGCGGTCAGCACTCAGGTATCCGTTTCTCTTGGTTGCGTTTGTCTTCTGCATCAGCTTTCTGCAGAAGTCTCTTTTTTTAAATGTATTCATGCCCGTTATGGTCTGCTTTGCTTTATCCGGCAGGCTGTCGTTTAAGGCGTTGGTTTTGTGCATGACTCTAGCCGTTCTGTTGTTGTTGGCCGCAGTCTTCATATCGCTGGGTGGTGGGGATGGCGGCGCCGGCTTTGCAGAGAGTACACCGTTGGCAGAATATTTTTCAGCCACCTATTTACCCATCGGTGGAGGGGATTATTTTATCTGGCGTGCGTTCGCGGTACCGCTATTCACGGCGACAGATACGTTGCAGGTGCACACAGAAATTTTCAATGGCGAGTACCTGATGGGGGCGACCAGCCTTCTTTTATCTCTTCTCACTGGCGCTGAGCGAATCAATATCGAGCGCTACGTGTTTCAACACCAGTTTGGTAGTTGGAATGAGATTGCCAATGCTAATGCGGTATTCATAACGGATGCGTTTGTTAATTTTGGTTGGCTGGGGGTGATACTTTTCAGCATGGTGATCGGGCAGGTGTTCAGGTGGTTTAGACTATCGAAAGACATAGCGTTTAAGTCGCTTTGGCCCGTTTTCGCGTTTACCTTGTTTTCCGCGTCGCTGATAGGTATGCTTATAAGTAACGGCTTTGTGTATATGTTGTTACATGCTTTGTTGATTCGGGTCAATTTGGGTGTAGGGAATAGAGCTATCGCTGGCGATCAGTTCGATTCGCCAAGTGTGCAAAAGGTGCATGTAGAATGAATATTGTTTTTTTGGTTCATTATTTTCCGCCGGTGAATAGCTCTGGTGCGAAACGCGTTGAGGCGATCTCGAAGTATCTTGCTGCTGACGGTCACGATATCACGGTTATTACGACTAGTAAAAGTGCCGCTGATGGTCGCTTTACAGAAGTCTACCCGAAAGGCGTTCGTGTTATAGAGCTTGATGCCTTCGGCCGCTTACAAAAATCTCAGGAGTCGTCGGGCGTTTTCGAGCCGATGTATACAGAGCGTCCTTCGTTGAAGCGACGAATAAAAGACGTTGTCTTGAATCTCTTCGGCCAAGTACCTGATCCTCGGCTTCCATTTGCGATTTCTTTCGCGAGTCCATGGGTGAATGTGGATGTCAAGAACGCTCTGAGTAAGGCGGATGTAGTAATCGGATCTGCTCCCCCGTGGCCGATGCTGCTCGCCGCGGTTATTTGCAAAAAGCGATTTAAAGTTCCTTGTATCCTGGATTATCGTGATCACTTTAGCGAATGTCATGAAATGCCAGGGGGGGCATTCGCTAAATGGTTAGAGCTTAAGATCGACAGGTGGCTGGTTGGAAATGCCAATCAATTGGTTACTATTTCTGAGCCGATGAGTTCTTATTACCGGACTATGTCGCCAAACGTGGCAACGATCATGAATGGCTATGATCACGAGGTCCTCGATGCTGCCAGGCTTCAAGCGGGAGCGTCAACTGCTGGTGTTGTTGTGCTTCGCTATATGGGTATCGTTTCACCAGGCCGAGTTCCACATAACATCATGCAGGCTTTGGTTAAACTTAAGCAGGTTTCGCCAGAAATGTTCGGGCGCTTTCGCATTGAATATTATGGAGGCGCAGATTTGATCAAGGATGCCGTCTCTCGGCAGTATCCTGCCATCGCTTCGGCATTCTCCTATTACTCAGCAGTTCCTTATCTTGACTCGCTGCGTTTGATTGTCGAAGCGGATTATTTACTTTTTGCAGAGACGTCTTCAACTCAGACGTTGAGTGCTCAAGGTATTTTGACTACCAAGCTCTTTGAATACTTGGGTGCGGGCCGGCCGGTGCTTGGTGATATTTCAACCGAAACGTTGGCGGGATCTTTCCTGAAGCGTGCGGGCGATGAAAATGTGATTGGTGTTCGCTCGGAGATTTTCTTCGAGAGATTTTGTGAGCCCGCATTTTATGAGCGTAAACCTAACTCGGTTTCGGAGTTTGCTCAGGGGTTGTCGCGGCGCTCGCAGGCGACACAGTATGCGGAAGTTATTGGCCAGGCAAAGGCAAGAGATCACAAATGATTATTAAAAACCCGAGTTATAAAATTTGCGCATCTTGCATTATGGATACTTCGGACCCAAATATTGCGTTTGATGCTCAGGGTGTGTGCGAATATTGCAATAACTTCAACACTAACATCAAGCCTAATTGGGACACTGGCTCGGCGGGAGAGGCCGAGTTGATGAAGGTCGCTGAAAAGATCAAGGCTGATGGCAAGGGCCGAGATTATGATTGCATCATCGGACTGAGCGGTGGCCTAGACAGCTCCTACCTTGCTTACGTTGCTAAGGAAAAAATGGGCCTACGCCCTCTGCTGTTCCATGTCGATGCTGGTTGGAACACTGACCAGGCTGTCGGCAACATTGAACGTCTGGTGGATGGCCTTGGCCTCGAACTCTTTACCGATGTAATCAATTGGGAAGAGATGAAAAGCCTGCAAGTGGCGTTCCTCAAGGCGCAGGTGCCGGATCAGGATATACCGCAGGATACCGCTTTTTTCTCTGGTCTTTACAAGTTCGCTAAGGCAAACAAGATAAAGTATGTGCTAACCGGGGGTAACTACTCGACGGAGTGCTGCCGTGAGCCAGAAGAGTGGGGTGCATACCCTGGTATCGACACAACCCTGATCAACGATATTCACGGCAAGTTCGGCACGCGCAAGCTCAAGTCGTTCCCGCTGGTAGATGTGCTGTCGTACAAGATTTACTACAGATATGTTCTGGGTATGCAAGTTGTCCGGCCGTTGAACCACGTTCCCTATGTCAAGCATGAAGCAGAAGCGACGCTGGAGCGCCTGTTCGGCTGGAAGCGATTTCAGCACAAGCACCATGAATCCCGTTTCACTCGCTTCTACGAAGACTACTGGATGCCGCGCAAGTTCGGTTACGAGAAGCGCCGCGCGCATTTCTCCAGCCTGATCATGACCGGGCAGATGACACGTGAAGCAGCGCTGGAGCGCATCGCCAAGCCTGAACTGGACGAAAATTTCCTCAAGTCGGAATTTGAGTATGTCGCTCACAAGTTGGACTTGACCGTGCCCGAGCTTCAAGGCATTTTCGAGGGTGAGAACAAGACCTATCATGACTACAAAAATAAGCGTTTCTTGATTGGTATCGGCGCTCGGGTGCTCAGTGCCATCGGACTGGAGAGAAGGCTGTTCAGATGATCACCATCATTGACTATGGTCTCGGCAATATCCAGGCCTTCGTAAACGTTTATCGACGCTTGCATATCCCCGTGGCAGTCGCACAGAACGCAGCGCAGTTGGACGGCGCGACAAAGCTGATCTTGCCTGGGGTGGGTGCTTTCGACCACGCGATAGAGCGCCTGGATGCGTCCGGTATGCGACCGACGCTGGATGAACTTGTACAAAAGCACAAGGTACCGGTGCTCGGTATCTGCGTCGGCATGCAGATTCTTGCCAACAGCAGCGACGAGGGCCGTCTGCCGGGTTTGGGCTGGGTGCCGGGACGGGTGCGCTCGTTCAAGTCGGTGCCTGACCTGACCGACCTTCCATTACCTCACATGGGCTGGAATGACGTAGCGGCACTCAATGACAACGCCTTGTTCAAAGGTTTCGAGGAGGAGGCACGCTTTTATTTCCTCCATTCGTACTTCTTCGAATGTGAGCAAGAGCAGCATCGGGCAGCCATGTCTTCCTATGGCTTGGAATTCAGCTGCGCTGTACAGGCAGAAAACGTATATGGTGTGCAGTTCCATCCAGAGAAAAGCCACCATTTTGGCGTAGGCCTGTTGAAAAACTTCGCGGAATTGTGAGCGGAAACTGACAAATGCTAAGACCCAGGATCATTCCATGCTTGCTCATCCAGGACGGTGGGCTGGTAAAGACGGTTAAGTTCAAGGAACCGAAGTACGTCGGAGATCCCATCAATGCGGTGAAGATCTTCAATGAAAAGGAAGCTGATGAGCTGATCGTCGTCGATATCGATGCAACCGCGCATGGTGTCGAGCCGAACTACACGCAGATTGCCAAGCTTGCCGCCGAGTGCCGCATGCCGTTGTGCTATGGCGGTGGCATACGCACTGCCGAGCAGGCCAAGAAAATCATCCAGCTGGGCGTCGAGAAAGTCGCCATCAGCTCAGCTGCGCTCGACAACCCGCGCTTGATCACCCAGATTGCCGAAGAGATTGGTAGCCAGAGTGTGGTTGTGGTGCTTGATCACAAGTCTCGTCTGCTGAGCAAGACCCAAGAAGTGTGGACCCACAACGGCACGCGCAATACCAAGCGCAGCGTGCTGGAAGTCGCCCAGGAATTTGAACAGCTCGGTGCCGGTGAAATAGTCCTCAACTCCATCGAAAATGATGGAAAGATGAAGGGTTATGACATCGAACTGGCAAGCAAGCTCCGCGCTGCTGTTCATATTCCGATTACCATCCTTGGAGGTGGCGGTTCGCTTGAAGATATGGCTAGCGTGATCAAGGCATGCGGTGTGGTTGGTGTGGCTGCGGGCAGTTTCTTTGTGTTCAAAGGGGCCTACCGCGCTGTGTTGATCAGCTATCCAAGTGCTCAGCAGAAAGACGACATCATTTATTCAGCTCTGCGGGCTCGATAACTCTTCAGGCGCGTGGCAAGGGTCAGATCATATGTTCAAGGGTAAAAAGCTTCTCATCACCGGTGGTACCGGTTCGTTCGGCAATGCAGTTCTAAAGCGGTTTCTCGACAGCGACATCGCGGAGATTCGTATATTCAGCCGTGATGAAAAGAAGCAGGACGACATGCGCAAGCGTTATGACAACGCCAAGCTGAAGTTCTACATCGGTGATGTCCGCGATTATCAGAGTGTGCTCAACGCTACGCGGGGTGTTGACTATATCTTCCATGCGGCGGCGTTGAAGCAGGTACCTTCTTGCGAGTTTCACCCCATGGAGGCGGTGAAGACCAACGTCATCGGTACCGAGAATGTTCTTGAGGCAGCCATTCAGAATGAAGTGCGACGTGTCGTTTGCTTGAGTACCGACAAGGCGGTCTACCCCATCAATGCGATGGGTATTTCCAAGGCGATGATGGAAAAAGTCATGGTGGCCAAGTCGCGCAATGTCGATGAGGCCAAAACCGTCATTTGCGGAACCCGTTACGGTAACGTCATGGCGTCCCGCGGTTCGGTCATTCCGTTGTTCATTGATCAGATCCGTGCCGGCAAGGCGCTGTCAATCACCGATCCCAACATGACCCGCTTCATGATGACCCTGGCGGATGCCGTGGATCTGGTGCTATACGCCTTCGAACACGGCAACAATGGTGATCTGTTCGTGCAAAAGGCTCCAGCAGCGACTGTTCAGACGCTGGCAAAGGCTCTGACCGAGTTGCTCGGTCAGGACAAGCATCCCATTCAGGTCATTGGCACGCGCCATGGCGAGAAACTTTACGAAGCCTTGTTGAGCCGTGAGGAAATGGCGTGCGCCGAAGACATGGGGGATTACTTCCGTGTGCCGCCGGATCTGCGTGACCTTAACTACAGCAAGTTCGTCGAGCAGGGCGAAGAGAAGATTTCTCACACCGAAGACTACAACTCGCATAACACCGAGCGCCTCGACGTCGCCGGCATGCAGGCGCTCCTGCTGAAGCTCGAGTTCATCAAGGCCATCCAGCGTGGCGAGCATGCAACGCCGGAGGAGTGATTGATGAAAGTCCTGGTTACCGGTAGCAACGGTTTCATTGCTCGCAACCTGCTGGTTCATTTGGGTGAGCGTAAGGATGTCGAGGTAAGCCTGTTCGCCCGCAGCGATGATCTGAAAGCGCTGCATGCAAAAGTGGCCGAGGCGGATTGCATCTTCCATCTGGCAGGGGTCAACCGGCCTCAGGACCCCATGGAGTTTAGCAGCGGCAACAGCGAGCTCACCCAGCAGCTCTGTGACGCAGTAAAAGCATGCGGGCGCAAGCCGACGGTGCTCTATACCTCGTCCATCCAGGCCGAACGTGATAACCCGTACGGTATCAGCAAGTTGGCGGCCGAGCGCGCGCTGCTCCAACTGGCTGAGCAGCATGGCAGCCCGGTTTACATATTCCGTCTGCCGAATGTATTCGGTAAATGGGCGCGCCCGAACTATAACTCGGCAGTAGCGACGTTCTGCCACAACATCGCGCGTGACCTGCCAGTTCAAATACATGACGAGTCGGCTGCACTGAACCTGGTCTATGTGGATGACGTGGTTCGGCGTTTCGTCAGCATCATGGATGGGGCCGCGATGGCGCCCGGCATGGTCGATGTAGAGCCCGTTTATTCCACAACAGTGGGCGCACTGGCTGAGCAACTTCGCCGCTTCCGCGGCAGTCGCTCTACACTGGTCACCGAAAATGTCGGGGTTGGATTGGTGCGAGCACTTTATTCTACCTACCTGAGCTACCTGCCGCCGGAATCGTTCACCTACGAAGTGCCAAAATATGGCGACCCTCGTGGTGTGTTCGTGGAAATGCTAAAAACCCCGGAGGCGGGGCAGTTCTCTTATTTCACTGCACATCCAGGGATTACCCGCGGCGGTCATTATCACCATTCCAAGACCGAGAAATTCCTGGTCATCAAGGGAAGGGCCAACTTCCGCTTCCGCCATGTAGTCACTGATGAATTCTACGAGCTGCAGACCAGTGGCGATACGCCAACTATCGTCGAAACGGTGCCTGGTTGGACCCATGACATCACCAACATTGGTGATGACGAAATGATCGTCATGCTCTGGGCCAACGAAATCTTCGACCGCGAACTACCGGATACCTATGCCTTGCCAGTCTGCCCCGACCTGGCAAAAGCATGAATTGAGGTTTTTATGAAAAAGCTGAAAATCGTTACCGTCGTTGGCACTCGTCCTGAGATCATTCGTTTGTCGCGTGTTTTGAGCGCGCTTGATGAGCACTGTGATCACATTTTGGTCCATACCGGACAAAACTACGATTACGAACTGAATGAGATCTTTTTCCAGGACTTGGGTATTCGCAAGCCGGACCACTTCCTCAATGCGGCGGGTGCATCCGGCGCTGAGACAATTGGTAATGTGATCATTGCAGTGGATAAGGTGCTGGCCGAGGTGCAACCGGAAGCCATGCTGGTACTCGGGGATACCAACAGCTGCATGGCAGTGATCCCGGCCAAGCGCCGCAAGATTCCGACGTTCCACATGGAGGCAGGAAACCGTTGTTTCGACATGCGTGTGCCGGAAGAGATCAACCGTCGTATCGTCGATCACACCGCAGACATCAACCTCACCTACAGCACCATTGCCCGTGATTATCTGTTGCGTGAGGGCCTGCCTGCAGATCGCGTCATCAAGACTGGCAGCCCGATGTTCGAAGTCCTCAACTTCTACCGGGAAGGCATTGAGACTTCTGACGTGCTAGAGCGCCTGGGCCTGGAGGCAGGCAAGTTCTTCGTGGTCAGTGCACATCGTGAAGAGAACATCGATTCCGACAAGAACTTCCTCAAGCTGGTCGATGTGCTCAACACCGTGGCCGAGCAGTTTGACCTCCCGGTAATCGTCTCTACTCACCCGCGTACGCAGAAGCGGGTCGATGCCATGGGTGTGACATTCCATGCCAATGTACGTCTGCTCAAGCCACTCGGTTTCAAGGACTACAACAAACTGCAGCTGACTTCCAAAGCGGTGCTATCTGATAGCGGCACGATCAACGAAGAAGCTTCGATACTCAACTTCCCAGCGCTGAACATACGCGAAGCGCATGAGCGCCCGGAAGGCATGGAAGAGGCCGCAGCGATGATGGTTGGGCTCGATACGGAGCGCGTGCTGCAAGGTCTGAGGATTCTTGAAAGCCAGCTGCGTGGTGCAGAACGTAGCTTGCGCCTGGTCGGCGATTACAGCATGCCCAATGTTTCGGACAAGGTCGTGCGAATCGTTCACAGCTACACCGATTACGTGAATCGAATTGTCTGGAAGCGGTACTGATCACGTGGATGGACTAACGCAAAAGCAGCTGAAGATTCTCGTTGTAACCCAGTACTTCTGGCCCGAGAACATGCGTGTCAACGACATGGTTCGCGACTTTGTTGAGAAAGGCCATGAGGTTACCGTGCTTACTGGGTTGCCCAACTATCCGGAAGGGCAGGTGTTTCAGCGATACAAGGATGATCCCGCTGCGTTTTCCAGCTATGAAGGCGCAGAAATCGTGCGCGTACCGCTGGTTCCGCGCGGGAAACGTAGTATTCAGCTGGTTCTGAACTACCTGTCGTTTCTCGTTTCGGCATCGATTGTTGGCGCTTTCAAGTTAAGAGGGCGCCGCTATGATGCAATGTTCGTCTATGCAGTGTCGCCGATTCTTTCTGCGATTCCTGCAGTTCTGCTTGGCAAACTAAAGCGCGCTCCGGTTTTTGTCTGGGTTCTCGATCTTTGGCCTGAAACGCTTCGCGCGGTGAATGTCATCCATAACCCTAAACTGTTGGGGTTGGTTGGCAAGGCGGTGTCTTGGATTTACAACCGTACCGATTATTTGCTGTTGCAATCGCATGGTTTCTTCGACAACGTTCGTCAGTACTGCACCCGGCCTATCGATGCAGAGCGCCTGGTGTACTTCCCCAGCTGGGCTGAAGATGATTTCTCGGCCAAAGACCTTGAGCCTTCAAAGCTGGTCGTGCGTGATGACGCCACCTTCACTGTTGTGTTCGCAGGCAACGTAGGGGAAGCGCAGGATTTTCCGGCGATTCTCGACGCAGCCGAAGCGCTACGCGGCAAGCTGTCCATCCGTTGGGTGATCGTCGGCGACGGGCGAATGAGCGGTTGGCTTGAGGAGCAGGTTCGCAACCGGTCGCTGGACAATGTGCTGCTGCTTGGCCGTCATCCACTGGAGGCCATGCCGCCCTTGTTCGCCCAGGCGGATGCGCTGTTGGTATCTTTGCGCACCAATGATGTGTTCGAAAAGACCATTCCCGGCAAGGTGCAAGCCTACTTGGCTTCCGGCCGGCCTGTGATCGGTATGATTAATGGTGAGGCTGCGCGGGTTATCGAAGAGTCGGGTGCCGGCTTTGCTTGCGAGTCTGGAAATGGCTTGGCGCTCGCCGCCGTTACCGAGAAACTGGCGGGCTTGCCGTTGACTGAGCGCAACAAGATGGGCGAGTCCGGGCGCCAGTATTATGAACGCGAGTTCGCCAAGTCCGCCTTGCTATCGCGTCTGGAACGTCTGTTCAGCGAGGCTACTTTGAGAAGGTCAGGACGATGACACAAAAGGTTTTTCTCACCGGAGCCAGTGGTTTCGTGGGTAGCGCCGTACTGCGCAGGCTCAGCTCTGAGGGGCGTGAGGTGATCGCCGCTGTGCGCCAGGGGGGCTCGAAGCTGCCTGCAAGCGTGCGCACCTTTGCCTTTGAGGCATTAGGGGAGGGTAATGACTGGCATGGAGTTCTGACTGAATGCGAAGTAGTCATTCACAGTGCTGCCCGTGTCCACGTGATGAACGATACCGAAACCGACCCACTGGCGGCCTTTCGCAAGGTCAATGTCCAGGGAACGCTTGCATTGGCACGGCAAGCGATCGCCGCTGGTGTTAAGCGCTTCGTGTTCATCAGTTCGATCAAGGTCAACGGCGAGGGAACCCCCAAGGGTAAGCCCTATACTGCTGATGATCAGCCCATGCCTCTGGACCCTTATGGCGTTTCCAAGATGGAGGCGGAAGTGGAGCTGCGCAAGCTGGCACAGCAGTCTGGCCTGGAAGTGGTGATCATCCGTCCTGTGCTGGTCTATGGGCCGGGAGTGAAGGCTAACTTCCTCAACATGATGCGCTGGCTCGATCGCGGTGTGCCACTGCCATTCGGTGCCATCGACAATCGCCGTAGCCTGGTGGCTTTGGATAACCTGGTCGATTTGATCGTGACGTGTATCGATCACCCGGCGGCGGCCAACCAGACCTTCCTGGTCAGCGACGGTGAAGACCTTTCCACCACGGCATTGCTGCGGCGAATGGCAATGGCGCTGGGCAAAACTGCGCGGCTATTGCCTATCCCGGCTTGGGCCCTGAGCGCAGCCGCTATTTCGCTCGGCAAGCGCTCGCTGTCCCAACGCTTATGTGGGTCGCTGCAGGTGGATACTCGTAAAACCCGCGAGTTGCTCGGATGGCAACCACCGGTCAAAGTTGATGTGGCCTTGCTGGCCGCTGCCAGGCACTACCAGGAAACCGTTAAGAAATGATGCTTTTGTGGTCTCTTCTCGCCTTATTGATCGTGTCGTTGGTGATGACGGCTGCATTGCGACGCTACGCGTTGGCGCGTAGCGTCATCGATGTGCCCAATGCGCGCAGCTCTCACACGGTGCCCACGCCACGTGGCGGTGGGGTGGCCATTGTCATGTCGTTCCTGCTGGCGATTGTGGCGTTGACTATGACCGGTGCCGAGCACATTTCCACTCTCGTTGCGCTTGGCGGGGGTGGTGCGCTGATCGCGATCATCGGTTTCATGGATGACCACGGCCATATCGCCGCACGCTGGCGGCTGCTCGGGCATTTTGCCGCTGCGGCATGGATCTTAGCCTGGATGGGTGGGCTGGCCCCCTTGTCACTGTTTGGCTGGGACTTGGACTTGGGGTGGGTCGGGGGCGTGCTCGCAGCTGTCTATCTGGTCTGGTTGCTCAATCTCTATAACTTCATGGATGGGATTGATGGCATCGCCAGTATTGAGGCAATCACTGCATGCTTGAGCGGCGCTCTGTTGTATTGGCTTTCTGGCCTTAACGGGCCCGCCATCCTGCCATTGCTCATGGCCGCAGCGGTGGGTGGTTTTCTGTTCTGGAACTTTCCGCCAGCTAAAATTTTCATGGGCGACGCTGGCAGTGGCTTCATAGGCATCGTGCTGGGTGGGCTGTCGTTACAAGCGGCCTGGGTTTCGCCGCCGATGTTCTGGTGCTGGCTGATTCTGCTCGGCGTGTTCATCGTCGATGCTACTTACACCTTGATCAGGCGCTTGTTGCGGGGTGATAAGGTGTACGAGGCGCACCGCAGTCATGCTTATCAGTTTGCTTCGCGCAAGTATGGCAAACACCTGCCTGTTACGCTCGCCGTCGCAGCGCTCAACCTGTGCTGGCTGCTGCCAGTTGCATATTGTGTGGCGCAGCTTGGGCTGGACGGCGCTTTGGGTGTCGTTATCGCCTATGTTCCGCTAGTCGCCCTTGCGGTTCGCTATCACGCAGGCGACCTGGAAGATAGGCACTAGAGTTGGGTAGAGCGTTTCGCTTAGGTAATGTGGAAGCCTTCAGGGGATTTATGGATAACGTGCGTACAAAACTGCTAGCTCTGCCACGCCGGCACAAACGGCTGTTGCAGGTCATGACTGATATCGTGCTGATATGGGTTGCCTTGTGGCTGGCTTTTGTCGTGCGCCTGGGCATCGATGAGATGGCCAACCCGATCATCGATCACACATGGCTCTTCGTGTGCGCGCCACTGGTGGCGATTCCGCTGTTTATCCGGTTTGGCCTCTATCGCGCCGTGATGCGCTACTTCGGTAACGACGCGCTAATTGCCATCATTAAGTCGGTCACACTCTCGGCTCTGATTCTCGGATTCGTCATCTACTGGTCGAGCAACCATCAGAATGTGGTACCGCGCTCAATTACCTTCAACTACTGGTGGTTAAGCCTGATCATGGTTGGTGGTCTGCGCTTGGCGATGCGCCAGTATTTTCTTGGCGACTGGTTCACCGCCGCGGTGCAGCATGTGCCGTTCGCTAGCCGTGACGATGGCCTGCCTAAAGTCGCTGTTTACGGTGCTGGTGCAGCAGGCAACCAGCTGGTGGCTGCGTTGCGGATGGATAAAGTCATGCGTCCGGTAGCCTTCATTGATGATGACGCTAGCCTGACCGACCGCGTAATTGCCGGCCTGCAGGTGTATCACCCGGAGCAGTTGCAGCGGCTGATCGACGTAACGGGCGCTCAAGAAATTCTGCTGGCAATTCCATCGTCCACTCGCACGCGTCGCCGGGAGATCCTCAATTTCCTTGAAGGCTTCCCGCTACATGTACGGACGATCCCCGGATTCATGGATCTGGCCAGTGGCAGGGTCAAGGTCGATGATATTCGCGAAGTCGATATTGCCGATCTGCTTGGCCGCGATGCAGTCCCTGCACAGCCTGACCTATTGCAGCGTTGCATTGTGGATCAGACCGTACTGGTGACGGGGGCAGGGGGCTCGATCGGTTCGGAACTGTGTCGCCAAATACTCGGCCAGGCGCCACGCACCTTACTGTTGTTCGACCACAGTGAGTTCAACCTGTACAGCATCCTTTCGGAGTTGGAGCAGCGTATCGCTCGTGAGTCCCTGACAATTCGCCTAATACCGATTCTCGGTTCAGTGCGCAACCAGGCGCAGCTGCTGGACATCATGAAGACCTGGCACGTCGACACGGTTTATCACGCCGCAGCTTATAAGCATGTGCCTATGGTCGAGCACAACATTGCTGAAGGCTTACTTAACAACGTGATCGGCACTTTGCATACCGCCCAAGCTGCGTTGCAGGCTGGCGTGGCCAACTTCGTGCTTATCTCCACCGACAAGGCTGTGCGTCCGACCAACGTGATGGGCAGCACCAAGCGTCTCGCCGAAATGACTTTGCAAGCGCTTAGTCGGGAGCTGGCACCGGTACTGTTTGGTGATGTAGGGAATGTCTCGCAAGTTAACAAAACCCGTTTCACCATGGTGCGCTTCGGCAACGTGCTGGGCTCGTCAGGTTCGGTGATTCCGCTGTTCCACAAGCAGCTGAAGTCTGGTGGCCCCCTCACGGTCACGCATCCGAAGATTACCCGCTACTTCATGACCATTCCGGAAGCTGCGCAACTTGTCATCCAGGCTGGGTCGATGGGCAAGGGCGGGGATGTATTCGTCCTGGACATGGGCGAGCCGGTTCGCATCGTTGAACTGGCCGAAAAAATGATTCATCTGTCAGGTTTCAGTGTTCGTTCCGAGCGCAACCCCATGGGTGACATTGCCATCGAGTTCACCGGTTTGCGCCCGGGAGAGAAGCTTTACGAAGAACTCCTGATTGGCGACAACGTGCTTGCCACGCGGCACCCGATGATCATGAGTGCCAACGAAGACTTCATCCAGTGGGATACACTCAAGGATGCGTTGGCGCAGTTGCTGGACGCAGCATCGCATGATGATTTTGTGCGGGTCCGTCAGTTGCTGCGTGAAACCGTGATTGGCTATGCCCCTGAGGGAGAGATCGTCGACTGGATCTACCAGCAGCGCCGGCTTGAACCCTAAGCCAAACCCTGATGTTAAGAAAAGTTTGAGCCCCGTGCCAATCGCCAAAGATCGTTCTACGAATGGCACGGGCAGACGATCAGGCCATAGCGTTGTGTATTGTCCGCACAATTCGCTCCTGCTGTTGCAGTGGCAAGCTGTGCCACAGCGGTAGGCGCAACAGACGTTCCGAGTGCCCCTCGGTCACCGTCAGGTCACCATGGGTACGCCCGTAGCGTTGCCCAGCTGGTGATGAATGCAGCGGAACATAGTGGAATACAGCGTTGATGTCGTTTTTCTTCAATTCAGCCAGCACGTGTCGGCGGTCAATCTCGGGCGCCAGCAGTACGTAGTACATATGGGCGTTGTGCTGGCATTCTGCCGGAATGATTGGCCGCCGCAAGAGTCCCTGTTGTTCCATCGGTTGTAACAGGTCATGGTAGCGTTGCCAGATGGCCAGGCGGTCTTCGGTGATCTGCTCGGCTTCTTCAAGTTGTGCCCAGAGAAACGCTGCGATCAGCTCACCTGGCAGGAACGACGATCCCACTTCTTGCCACGTGTATTTGTCTACCTCGCCGCGGAAGAAACGACTGCGGTCAGTGCCTTTTTCACGAATGATCTCTGCGCGCTGCGTCAGTATCGGATTGTTGACCAGCAGCGCCCCGCCTTCACCAGAGATAACGTTTTTGGTTTCATGGAAGCTGTAGGCGCCCAGGTCGCCGATGCTGCCCAGCGGTCGACCTTTGTAGGAGGCCATTACCCCTTGGGCGGCATCCTCCACCACTTTCAGGCCGTGGCGTGCGGCGATTGCCATGATGGCGTCCATCTCGCAGGCAACGCCTGCGTAGTGCACTGGTACGATTGCGCGGGTGCGTGGCGTGATGGCGGCTTCGATAAGGCGCTCGTCAAGGTTCAACGTGTCTTCGCGGATGTCGACGAAAACCGGTACGCCGCCGCGCAGTACGAAGGCATTGGCTGTCGAAACGAAGGTATACGACGGCATGATGACTTCGTCGCCTGGCTGAATGTCCAGCAACAGGGCCGCCATTTCCAGTGCGGCGGTGCAGGAGTGGGTGAGCAAGGCTTTGTTGCAACCGCTCTTATGTTCCAGCCACTCGTGGCAATACATGGTGAAAGGGCCATCGCCGGCCAGTTTGTTCCCGAACTTGGCTTCGGCAATGTAGTACAACTCTTTACCGGTCATGTAGGGACGGTTGAACGGAATCTTTTCAGTCACAGGTTGGTACCTTTTAACTTAAGATGGCTGTCGACAAGTTCGAGACGGATCATCAGCGTTCGCTGGTGTGGGATGAAAGCGCAGCTTGGACGTCCGAGCGGGGTTGAGGTACGCGACTAAGCGTCCTTGATTCCGACCAGCAGGCGGGAGCCGCCTACGGGGAGGTCAAGTCCCCATTTGATGAGCTGGAGTTCGACGCGCATGATCGCTTCAAAAATTCGCTCAAGTGTCGGGTTCAGTAAAATGGCCTCGCTGCCCCCGGCACGACCGGTGCGTCGAGCCTTCCAGCGTGCTGCCATCATCATTGGCAATAACAAGGTTACGAATGAGGTGCTGCGCACAATGCGGAAACCCGCAGCTGTCACTTTGTTGTGCAGATCTTCGGGGCTGTAACGGCGCTTGTGGCAGGCCGCATCGTCAGCCGGACTCCAAAGCCACTGGTGCTGCGGTACCGTCAACAGACAAAGCCCACCGGGTTTGGTGGCGCGATAGAAGTTCTTCAACACCAGTTCGTCCTCGACGATATGCTCTATTACGTCGAATGCGGCGACAACATCGAATTCGGCTTCGTAGGGCAGTCGACGTGCGTCCATTTGCAACAGTTCGGCGCCTGGCAGTCGCTTCGCTGCGAATGAAAGCCCGGCAGTGTGGATCTCGCTGCCGCAAATCCGCGCATTTGGGAAACTGTTAGCGATGCCGGACAGTACGAACCCGGTGCCACAGCCCACCTCCAGCAGCGACTGGAAACTCGGAAAGTAGTTGCGTAGTGCCCATTTCACGATCGCATTACGTGATTTGAACCAGAAGCTGCCGGCTTCTACGCGAGCTAGCCCTTCGAAGCTTGTCTCGTGAAAACTGTCGTTATGCTTTGCAAGTTCAGGCGCCCAAGCCAGGAAACCATCGACCCGTACGGGTTCGAAGTGACATTGAGGGCAGGCCTGTTCGGCTTTGATGTTCTGTTTACCGCACGAAGGGCATAGAAGCATGATTAGCTCAAGATGGCATTGGGCGATTGGGGAAAACGAACCAACGGAACAGTATGAACAGAATGCCGGCCACCGCGAAAATAGCGAAAATCTGCACCAACTGATGAGCAAATCCCAATTTGTCGGAAAACAAGTAAAGGATACCGATGTTTGCGCTGTAACCGATCGCATGGGCAATACAATAACGAAGTGCCCCGTGCGCCGCGCTTCCCTTATATGAAAATGAATAGCGCGCATGGCCGAAGTAAGCCAAGGTGGCTCCAACGGGGTACATGATGGCCACCGCTGTCTTGGGTTCGATCCAGAGCCACGTCAGCAGCAGGTAGATCAAGTAGCCACGCAGGTTATTGAGCACGCCGACGATGCCATACCGAACAATTGGATAGCGGGTGCCTTTTCGAAACAGATCGACGAGGCGCCCGCAGCTTGCACTCATGGTTTTCACGCGGTGTGTGTGTTGGCGTAAGCCACCAGGTCATCGAGGGTTTGCAACTGGTCGACCTCGGCATCGTTGTTGGCGATGCCATAGGCATCCTGTACGGCCAGTACAACGCTGAACAGGCCGAGAGAGTCAACGCCCTGCTCGGTAATGCTCATTTCAGGTCGCAGGCTTTCCGGTGCTTCGATCGCCTTTGCCTTCCGGATTACCTCAATAATATCTTCGCGGGTGATGGGCATTGAGTGTTCCTCTTGTTCTGATACACGTTGCTGCTGTGCAGATATTGTGTCGAGCCTACGGTGGCCTGGCCATACGGTCGCCATTCTGCGCCGGAGCCTATCACGATGCTGGCTTGGCGCTGAAATAGATTTGTCCTAGCTGACAGTCGTTCAACATGACGTCGGCACGGGTCAGACGTGATCCCAGCGTTTGTCTCAGAATGATCTCGGCGTGGGTCAAGTCCTCGGGCATGGGCCGGTCAGAGCTGTGCCAGCGGCAAAATACCCATTGCATGTCGGCAGGCTTCTCAAGCACGGCCAAGTGCAAGGCTTTGTTCATCGATACCAGTTTTTCGATGCTGCTGTGGCCGGAGCAGTCCTCAGCCAATCGAACTCTTCTGTCTGCGCTATTGATCAGGCAATGCCGGGTGACCAGCGATTCGTCATAAGGCACGCGAGCCTGCGGTGCGCCTGGAATTGTCATCAAGCGCGCGAAAAACCGTTCTTCGCCAATCGTGAATTTGAGCACGGCAACATCATCGGGAGCGGCACTTCGAGAGCCTTCCGCCTTTTCAATTTCAAGTTGCAAGTGCTGGGTGGCCATGCGCTGGATGATAAAATCGATATCGCGGATTTCCCCCAATTGATTTTTACGAATGACGCGCATCGCCTGATTGAACATATCCGTGCCATGGATATAGTTGCGTTCCCCTTTGAAACCAATGTCCAGCGGATAGCGTTCCATCAGGCTGTTCCCTTCAGGTAGCGGACCATGTTCACCCGGTGATTGACGGCAAAGTTACCCGACATTACAGCGCCGGCCGGAACATCGGCCACCACCACTGCGCCCATCTTGATTTGCGCGCCTTGGCCCACGACCAGCCCTTGCGCGACAGATGCCGAAGTACCCACCCATACACGATCTTCCAGGCGGCTGCGCCCGGCAATGACGGAATTGCCCGAGATGACGCAGGCCTCACCCACGTAAGCGCCATGGCCAATGTTAGTCATGATGCCGATCTGAGTGTGTGGGCCTATGAACGTGAACCCGCGAAACAGCGACTTGGCAATTACCGCGCCCGAGAGGATTTGGCAGCCCTCACTGATCGTGACGCCGCCGGCATGGCTGACTCGCACCAGGCGCCCGTCGGCCTGGCGAAGGGTGAGCAGGCCCTCAGCACCGATGACCACATTGGCGCCTATCTCGACATCGTCGCCGAGTTCGCAATAATCTTCGATGACGCTGTGGGCGCCAATGACCACGCGATTACCCAGCCGGGCCTTGGGCGATACCACTGCACTGGGATGGATACTGCATCCTTCACCGACTCCAAAGCTAATCTGTGGAAGGATGTCTCCGCTGGCCTTGAGGCGTAGATACAGTTCAAAGAAGGTGTGGCGTGGGTTCTCCGCGGCGATGATTGCCTTGCCGGCACTGGCGAGGTCGTCGATCAGCGCGGGAGTACATATTACCGCAGAGACATTTGGATTCTTTGCGGCCTTCTGCAGGTAATGCAGGTTCTGGCAGTACACCAGGCTACCCGGTGTGGTGGTGTCGGCTTCATCGAGAGTGGCGAAGCTGCCGCCCTTGACGATGACTTCAGTGGCGAAGTGATCACTGATGTCGAAGCGGTGAGCGTAGTCGAGGCGGGTGGTCATCAGAGCTTCTCTTCAAAAACCGAAAACTGTTCAACGTTGCTGGCTTCTTCCACCAGGCGGCCAAGGTATTCCCCAAGTACGCCCAGCGCCAGAAGTATGTTGCCGCTCAGGAATGAAACCAGCACGGCCAGAGATGCCCAGCCCGGTGCGGAATGCTCGGCAAAGATGGATTGGATGATGACCCATGCGGCATAGGCGATACTCAGCAGGCTGATCACCACCCCCCAGCCGATCATAAAACGCAGTGGGAGATAAGAGTGGTTGATGACGAGATATGACAACGTCTTGATCAGTTTCGCCACTGAGTAAGTCGTCTTTTGCCCATCCAGCCGAGAGGCATGGCGGATGGGCACGTTGCAAATCAACGAGTGTGGCACCGATTTGAACAGCATGGCAGCGATGTGCGGGTGCGCGCCTTTGTAGGCGGTCAACTTGCGTGCCACGTCCAGAGTCATGGCACGAAAGCTGGACAGCCCCATCGCCTTGGGTTTTCCGATGATTTTGCCCGCGAGGTGCAGGTTCACCCGTGAGCCGATGTTGCGCCACCAGTGATGCTGTTTCTCGGTAGCGTCGATCTTGCCGATGACTACTCGTTTTCCCGCATCAAGTTGTTCGGTGAACAGCGGCAAGTCTTCAGGAAAGCACTGCAGGTCGTCATCGATGGTAAAGACGTAGCCCTTGCTGGCATAGCTCAAGCCACACAAGGTAGCGTGTTGCTGGCCAAAGTTGCGCGCCAGGCGGATGCATCTGACACGTGCGTCCTTTTCATGCAGCTCACACGCGGTAATCCAGGTGTCGTCCGGGCTCGCGTCGTCAACCAGAATCAATTCCCAATCATCGGTAAGGGCATCCAGTTGTCGTGAGATCCTCTCGTGGAAGGTATGCAGCGTCCCTTTACTGCGATAGACCGGCACTACCACACTAATTCCCGGGTGCTGGCCGTGAGTAGTCGAAAGCTTCTCAGTGTTAGGCATCATTGTTCTCTTTTGGCCAGGCAAGCACGTGTAGTGTTTTCGACGTTGACAGGAACATAGAGCACTTGTTCCCGCTCAAAGTCATATCCGCCAGCACCACGTGCAGTGCGCCAAGTGCCCACTTGGCGATAGTCGTCCGGGAACCGAGCACCTTGCTGCAATAGTGTTTCAATGGGCAGACTGCGCGGGCCATCTGGCTCCCAGAGCACCCACGAAACGGCGACCATCTCGCAATCCACCAGCGAGAGCGCTTCGCTTGCGCGCTTGAGGCTGCCAGGGTAGCCGCCAACTAGCCATGCCTGTCCGATGTTTTGGGCACCAAGCGCATAAAGGATGCCTGGCGACTGGCCGGACAGATCGATCATCGGCGTACCCGGCTGCAGCCCGGCCGTTCGCGCAACCTGGATCGCGCTGGAGAAGTACAGAGCGTATCCTTCGGATAGTTGGAGCTTGGCCCCGTTGACCCCCAGTGATTGAGTGCTGGTGTTGAGCTTCAGGGGCTGGGGCTGTCGGTAAGGTTGCTCCAGACCGGTTTGCAAGAGAGTGGCTACCATTGCCTGGGTAGCGAGTGTGGCCGGAAGCAGAGGGAACAAGGAAGCCTGTTGGCGGATCAGCGGCCCCAGCAAGGTGAATCCGGCGAGTAACCAGAAGATCGCGGCGTACCCTCCGGTATTCCAGTAGTTGCCATTGGTGCCGAATGCGTACATGTGAGGAGTAACTATGAGCACCACGGCCATGACCCATTGCGCGAGGGTGATGTTCGTCAGTGCCTTGAGGCGTCCAATGGTGAGAAGGGCCACCAGCGCGGCCAGCATCACAGCGAAGATCCACAGGCTTTGATATGGTCCGAGCTCTACAGCCCATGCCGGGTGGCCGAGCACCAGTGATGCCGTTAAAACGAAGAATGCGAGTGACAATGGCAAGCTCAAATAATGCCAACGCTTGTCTTTAGTAAGCAGGAACCCCGTGGCGACGAAAATGGCGAAGGCCGTCGCCAGCAGCGGGTACAGAAGCATGTCGTCCAACGTAAAACTGTCGACCCTCATGATATTGAACAGGGTATGTCCTCCACCTAGGTCCTGAGTAAGCTGGATACCCTTTTTTATGCGAGCCGCAAACGTGACGACAGAACCGTCGATCAGCCAAGCACTGGCGAGCAATGGCAGTAACGCACTGACACCCGTGAGCAGCAGCGAGCGCAAGGTGCACCGTCGCAAAGCCAGTAACCACAGGATCACTGCGAGCGTTAGTGCCATCGCGCTGCTCGGTTTGGCCATGAACGCAAGCCAACCACCAATACCGATCAGCGCCCAGCCTGTCAGGCTGGCGCGATACAGGAGTTTGTCCGCCATCAGCAAACCGGTGGTCGTAATCAGCAGCGCCTGCAACGTCAGGCTGTTGTAGCTCGGAGTTACAAGCCAGGTATCGAAGATCAGTAAGACAGCCGTTGCTAGGCCTGCACTCAAGGTTGCTCGCAGTAGGTTTTCCCCTGATTGCTTAGGCAAGATTGAGTTGAGGAAGGTTTGCGACAGTCCCCACGCCAGCGCAAAGGTGATGAGTATGTTCGCTTGCCGTAAGGCGGTGATATCCCCTCCCAGCAGTTGATAAAGCGGGTGGTAAACAAAGCCGAACTGGGTAGTGGAGGCACTGTAGAGGTACGGTGTGGAGATCCAGACCAGATAGAAGCTTTCGTCAGTGAAATCGATTCCGTATGCGCTGAACTTGAGCAGCCAACCCAGCAACATCAATGTACCGAGTGCGCACGCTATGATCGATGCTCGGCGAAACAGTGCATTCACGGTGTTGAATTCCTTATCGAATCTGACAATTGAAGACGGATCAGTCATTGATTTAAAAATGGAGGCACTTTACGCGCTGGTGCACGTGTTGTCAGTAGAATGAGCCTTACACCGTCCATGCGTCCGCAGCCTCGGCCCTCAAGACAGCCCCCACCCCAGCCGATACGATTTCAATGATCTCGTTTACACTTACGGCACCTTACCTACCGACCGCATGAGACCGACCTGAACCCATGACTATCCTGGTTACCGGCGGCGCCGGCTTTATCGGTGCGAACTTCGTGCTGGATTGGATGAACCAATCGGGCGAAACCCTCATCAACCTCGACAAATTGACCTACGCTGGCAATCTGCAAAGCCTGGCCAGCCTGCAGGGCAATCCGCAGCATGTGTTCGTGCACGGGGATATCGGCGACGGTCCGCTGCTCCAGCGGCTACTGACCGAGTATCAACCGCGTGCGGTGCTCAACTTTGCCGCCGAATCGCATGTTGACCGCTCCATTCACGGTCCGCAGGCATTCGTCGAAACCAACGTGGTCGGTACCTTCCAATTGCTCGAAGCGGTACGCAGCTATTGGCAGGGGCTTAAGGATGCTAGGCAGGATTCGTTCCGGTTTCTGCATGTGTCCACCGATGAGGTGTACGGCTCGCTCAAGGCCGGCGAGCCGGCGTTCACCGAAACCCATCAGTACCAGCCCAATAGCCCCTACTCGGCGAGCAAGGCGGCCAGCGATCACCTGGTACGCTCCTACCACCACACTTACGGCTTGCCCGTTCTGACCACAAACTGCTCAAACAACTACGGGCCACTGCACTTTCCGGAAAAGCTCATTCCGCTGATGATTGTCAACGCGTTGGCTGGCAAAGCGCTTCCAGTGTACGGTGATGGTCAGCAAATTCGCGACTGGCTTTATGTCAAGGACCATTGCAGCGCCATTCGCCGGGTGCTTGAGGCTGGCATGGTGGGCGAGGTTTACAACGTCGGTGGCTGGAACGAGAAACCTAACCTGGAGATCGTCGAGCGCGTCTGTTCCTTGCTCGACGAACTGCGTCCACGGGCTGACGGCAAGCCCTACGCGGATCAGATCAGCTATGTTGCCGACCGTCCGGGGCATGATCGACGCTATGCCATTGACGCCCGCAAGCTTGAGCGCGAGCTGGGCTGGAAACCGAGTGAAACCTTCGAAACCGGTATCCGTAAGACGGTGCAGTGGTACCTGGACAATGCTGCGTGGGTAGAGGGCGTACAGTCGGGCAGTTATCGGGAATGGGTTGAAAAGAATTACAGCTGCCGTTCAGGGAAGCACAACAAATGAGCACACTGAAGCAACGCAAAGGCATCATTCTCGCCGGCGGCTCCGGCACACGCCTACACCCCGCGACACTGGCGATCTCCAAGCAATTGCTGCCGGTGTACGACAAGCCGATGATCTATTACCCGCTAAGTACGCTGATGCTTGCGGGCATTCGCGACATCTTGATCATCTCAACCCCCCAAGACACACCTCGTTTCGAGCAGCTGCTTGGTGACGGCCACAAGTGGGGCCTCAACATCACCTACGCCGTGCAGCCATCACCAGACGGCCTGGCTCAGGCCTTCATCATTGGCGAGGACTTTATCGGTAACGACCTGTCGGCACTGGTACTGGGAGACAATATCTACTACGGCCATGACTTCCAGTCGCTGCTACTCGATGCGATGGACCGCAATCAGGGAGCAAGTGTGTTCGCCTACCACGTGACCGATCCAGAGCGTTACGGTGTGGTCGAATTCGACAACCGCGGCAAGGCCATCAGCCTGGAAGAGAAACCGCTCAAACCCAAGTCCAACTATGCGGTCACCGGGTTGTATTTCTACGACCAAGATGTGATCGAGATGGCCAAGGGCCTCAAGCCTTCACCTCGCGGCGAGCTGGAAATCACCGACCTCAACCGCCTGTACCTTGAGCGCGAGCAGTTGTCCGTCGAGGTGATGGGGCGCGGCTATGCCTGGTTGGATACCGGCACACACGATTCGCTGCTCGAAGCCAGCGGTTTCATCGCCACCATCGAACGCCGTCAGGGCCTGAAAGTCGCCTGTCCTGAAGAGGTTGCCTACCGTCAACGCTGGATCGACGCTGAGCAACTGGAGAAGTTGGCCGCGCCGCTGATGAAGAACGGCTATGGTCAGTACCTGCAGCGGGTCCTGCGCGACACCATCTTCTGAGTCTGAAGGGACTGTGCACGCCTGCTGTGGGATGTTTTACCTGGGCGGGCGTGCAACATGCGGTGACGTCTAATCTGGTTACCATTCCCTTGCGACAAATGCTGGGAGAATGGTCTGTGAGCCGCTAGCTTTAGGGGGCAGCCAAGGATATTGCTGCTTTCTAACTCAACTCACAGGAGTGACCTCATGCGTAATACCGTCCTTAGCTACCTGCTTTTGCCGCTGTTTGCCAGCTTGTCGTTTTCGCTCAGCGCCGCGCCAGCGTCGGCCACCGCACCGAAGGAACCGGTGCCGATGGTAAGCCAGGTTCAAACTTCTTCCAGCATGCTGAATCTGAACACCGCAGATGCGCCGACCTTGCAAAAGGAGCTCAATGGCATTGGCAAAGCGAAGGCCGAGGCGATCGTGGCTTATCGGGATGCAAACGGGCCATTCGCTTCGGTAGATGAATTGCTGGAGATAAAAGGGATAGGCAATGCGCTGCTGGAGCGTAACCGTGACAAGTTGGTAGTGGAGTAGGGGAGTTGGCCGGGGCTGGCATCCGTCTGCCCCGGCGTCATCATATATAGCATCACCGGTCCTGCGCATCCTTGGCATCGGCCTCGGCATTGCGTTCATGCACCTTGCGCAGCTGTTCTTCCGTCAGCGGCAGCTTCTTCGCCGTATCGCGCAACATCATCAACCCGCCCACGATCGAGCCGAGGGCTATGATGAGTATCAGCCAGGCATACCAGGGCATTGTCGTTCTCCTATGCGCTTTGAAGGCTTCGCTTGTACAAAATATGAGCGATGGCCATATCCGTTGGTTCAATTATAGGAGCCGTACCTGTCTAGGCCAATTCTGATGGCGCCCTGGCCCCCAAGGCACGCTGACTTCGTTTACAATGCGCGCCGTTTACGACTTGCCAAGAGACCCCTGACCATGTCCGCCTGCCAGACGCCCCTGATCGTCGCCCTGGATTTCCCCACCCGTGACGCCGCCCTGAAGCTGGCTGACCAGCTCGACCCCGCCCTGTGCCGGGTAAAAGTCGGCAAGGAGCTGTTTACCAGCAGCGCTTCGGGCATTGTCGAAACCCTGTGCGCGAAGGGCTTCGAGGTGTTCCTCGACCTCAAGTTCCACGACATCCCCAACACCACGGCCATGGCGGTCAAGGCCGCTGCCGAGATGGGTGTGTGGATGGTCAACGTGCATTGCTCCGGTGGCCTGCGCATGATGGCCGCCTGTCGCGAAGAGCTGGCCAAGCGCAGCGGCCCGCAGCCGTTGCTGATCGGCGTGACGGTGTTGACCAGCATGGAGCGTGAGGACCTGGCGGGTATCGGCCTGGACGTGGACCCACAAGAACAAGTACTGCGCCTGGCGGCGCTGGCCGAAAAGGCGGGCATGGATGGCTTGGTGTGCTCGGCTCTGGAAGCTCCGGCGCTGAAGGCTGCGCATCCGGCGTTGCAGCTGGTCACTCCGGGCATTCGCCCTGCGGGCAGTGCCCAGGATGACCAGCGCCGTATCCTCACCCCGCGCCAGGCGCTGGATGCAGGTTCCGACTACTTGGTGATCGGCCGCCCGATCAGCCAGGCAGCAGACCCTGCTCAGGCGCTGGCAGCTGTGGTAGCGGAAATCCGCGGCTGAATCCAAGGCAAAGAAAAAGGGCTGCATTGCAGCCCTTTTTCATGCTCCGCCGACTCAGGCAATAACCAACGGCTGGAAGCCTTTGATCAGGTCATCCAGCGCCTTGATCTGCATCAGGAACGGCTCCAGCTTGTCCAGCGGCAGTGCGCTCGGCCCATCGCACTTGGCCTGGTCCGGGTTCGGGTGAGCCTCCAGGAACAGCCCGGCCAGGCCAACCGCCATGCCAGCACGGGCCAGGTCGACCACCTGCTCGCGGCGTCCACCGGAAGCAGCACCGGACGGGTCGCGGTTCTGCAGGGCGTGGGTCACGTCGAAGATGATCGGCAAGTCGTCACAGGTACGCTTCATCACGCCAAAGCCCAGCATGTCCACCACCAGGTTGTCGTAGCCCATGCAGGTACCGCGGTCGCACAGGATCAGCTGGTCGTTACCGGCTTCCTTGAACTTGTGCACGATGTTCTGCATCTGCGACGGGCTGAGGAACTGTGGCTTCTTGATGTTGACCGGCTTGCCGGTCTTGGCCAGGGCCACTACCAGGTCGGTCTGACGGGCCAGGAACGCCGGAAGCTGCAGCACATCGACCACTTCGGCCACTGGCGCGCATTGGTAGATCTCGTGCACGTCGGTGATGATCGGCACGCCGAACTCGGCCTTGACCTTCTCGAAGATGCGCAGGCCTTCTTCCATGCCCGGGCCGCGGTAGGAGTGGATCGAGGAGCGGTTGGCCTTGTCGAAGCTGGCCTTGAACACGTAAGGGATGCCCAGTTTCTCGGTAACCCGAACGTACTCGGCGCAGGCGGTCAGGGCCAGGTCCTCGGACTCGAGCACGTTGATGCCGCCGAAGAGGACGAACGGGGCGGTGTTGGAGCACTCGATGGTGGGGGTGATCTTGATCATGGTCTACTCTGCAAATCCCAGTCACTGGTATCAGTGGCGATAGCCAATCTTACAGACTCACACCTTCAACACCAACTTGCCGAAGTTCTCGCCGCTGAACAGCTTGAGCAGCGTCTCGGGGAAGGTCTCCAGCCCCTCGATCACATCCTCCTTGCTCTTGACCTTGCCCGTGGCCAGCCAGCCGGCCATTTCCTGGGCGGCCTTGCCGTAGTCCTTGGCGTGGTCCATCACCACGAAACCTTCCATGCGCGCGCGGTTCACCAGCAGCGCCAGGTAGTTGGCCGGGCCTTTGACGGCTTCCTTGTTGTTGTACTGGCTGATGGCGCCGCAGATGACGATGCGCGCCTTAAAGTTGATGCGGGTGAGCACGGCGTCGAGGATGTCGCCGCCGACGTTGTCGAAGTACACGTCGACGCCTTTGGGGCATTCGCGCTTGAGGCCGGCCAGCACGTCTTCGGCCTTGTAGTCGATCACGCCGTCAAAGCCCAGTTCGTCCTTGAGGTACTGGCATTTCTGCGCGCCACCGGCGATGCCGACCACATGGCAGCCCTTGAGCTTGGCGATCTGGCCGACGATGCTGCCGACCGCGCCGGCCGCGCCGGAGATGACCACGGTGTCGCCGGCCTTGGGCTGGCCGACCTCGAGCAGGGCGAAGTAGGCGGTCATGCCGGTCATGCCCAGGGCCGAGAGGTAGCGGGGCAGTGGGGCGAGGTTGGGGTCGATCTTGTGCAGGCCCTGGGGCTCGCCGGTGAAGTAGTCCTGCACGCCGAGGGCGCCGCTGACGTGGTCACCGGGCTTGTAGTCCGGGTGGTTGGAGGCGACCACTTCACCGACGCCCAGGGCGCGCATCACTTGGCCAAGGGCCACGGGGGGGATGTATGACTTGCCTTCGTTCATCCAGCCGCGCATGGCCGGGTCCAGCGACAGGTACAGGTTGCGCACCTGGATTTGCCCGGCGGCGGGGGCTTCGGCGGGTACCGTCTCGAAGGTGAAGTCGTCACGGCGCACGGCGCCGACCGGGCGTCTGGCTAGCAGGAAGCGGCGGTTGGTCTGGGTCATGGCAGGTTCCTTATGGGCAATGAGGCGCAGCGGTCAATTTAACCTGCTGATGCAGGTTGGTCCGCAAAATCACTGCTAAGCATGGTAGCCCAACCGTTGCCCTGATGATGCTGCCCAGCCGGGCGGTGGGCTGACTAGACTCTGAGCCCATCCATTCCCCTCAGGAGCAGACAATGAGCATGACCTTTTCCGGCCAGGTAGCCCTGGTCACCGGTGGCGCGGCGGGCATCGGCCGGGCGACGGCGCAGGCCTTTGCCCGCGAAGGCCTGAAGGTGGTGGTGGCCGACCTCGACCCGGTCGGTGGCGAGGCCACGGTGGCCTTGATTCGCCAGGCGGGTGGCGAGGCGCTGTTCGTGGCCTGTGATGTGACCCAGGATGCTCAGGTGCGCGAGCTGCATGAGCGAGCCATCGAAACCTATGGCCGGCTCGATTATGCCTACAACAATGCCGGCATCGAAATCGAACAGGGGCGCCTGGCCGAGGGCAGCGAGGCCGAGTTCGACGCGATCATGAGCGTCAATGTCAAAGGCGTGTGGCTGTGCATGAAATACCAGCTGCCGCTGTTGCTGGCCCAGGGCGGTGGAGCGATCGTCAACACCGCCTCGGTGGCGGGCCTGGGGGCGGCGCCAAAGATGAGTATCTACGCCGCCTCCAAGCACGCAGTGATCGGCCTGACCAAGTCGGCGGCCATCGAGTATGCCAAGAAGGGTATCCGGGTGAATGCCGTGTGCCCGGCGGTGATCGACACCGACATGTTCCGCCGCGCCTACGAGGCCGACCCGCGCAAGGCCGAATTTGCCGCAGCGATGCACCCGGTCGGGCGTATCGGCAAGGTCGAGGAAATTGCCAGTGCGGTGCTGTACCTGTGCAGTGACGGGGCGGCGTTCACCACCGGGCATAGCCTGACGGTGGATGGCGGGGCTACCGCGATCTGAGCCTCCCCGGGGGCAGGCGGTACGGCCCGTGTATAGCCGGTTTGCTGATTCGCTGTATATACTCTGGCTGTTCTGGTTTTGGAAAGCGACATGGAGACAGTCAGCGCCCAAAAGCCCGGCTGCCGTGCCTCGATACTGGATTTCGAGGCGTGCCGGGGCGTAGCCGAAGGGCCGGTATTCATCGTGGCCTCGGGGGCCTCTGCCAAAGGCTTCCCACTGCAGCGTTTTGCCGGCGTGCCGATGATCACCGTCAATGGCGCGATTTCGATGTTCGCGGAGCATGGCGTGCGCCCGTATTTCTATGTGTGCACCGACACTGGGTTTGCGCAGCAGCAACCTGATCTTTACGCCAAGGCGCTACGGCTCAGTCAGCGCCTGGCGATCTGGCCGGATGAAATCGGTCTGTTGCCGGTGCCGACCAAGGCGCAGGTTTTCCCATTGGCCAAGGCCACCCGCGCCAGCCTGCAAGAATCCCTGTTCAATACCGAGCCAATGTTGGTGCGCAGCCGTACCTTATGGGGTAGCCGCTCGCGCTCGGTAGGCTTCAGCAAGGATCTCTCGCTGGGGTTTTTCGATGCGCGTACGGTAGCTTATGCGGCGTTGCAGCTCGCCTGTCACCTGGGCTTCAATCAGGTTTTCCTGGTGGGTGTGGACCTCGACCAGTCGGTAGGGCGCTTCTATGAAGAACCCGGCCAGGCGGTTTCGCGCTGTCACCTGGACGAGTCATTTGAGCGGCGCATCCTGCCCTCGCTGAAGCTGATGGCCGATCGGGTTGTGAACGAGCACTTCGCCGTCTACAACCTGTCTGCCACATCGAAGATCCCCGCATCGGTCATCCCCAAGATCAGCCTCGATCAGGCCGAGACGCTTATCCACGGCCGCGCGCCTCAGGCGTTCTTGTGCAGCCACCCTGCGTGACTCGAAACGTTACGGGTTGCTCGGCTGATGTACGCCTTGCCTTGCACCTGGTAACGCCGCGGCAACGGCCATGCACCCGGCCAGCAGCACCCCACCAAACCCCAGCAAGGCCACGCCTGAGCCAAGGTGGTCGCTCAGCACCCCGGTCAGGATCACCGGCACGCTGAAGCCCAGGTAGGCCAGCAGGAAGAACCCCGCACTGGCGCGGGTCTTTTCGGCGCCGGCCATTTCATTCACCGCCGCCAGCCCGCCCAGGTAGATGAAGCCGTAGCAGGCGCTACTCGCCGCCACCGCGCCGGCCAGCACTGCCCAGAGGCGGCCGCTGTCGGCGCCCCAGGCCAGCAAGGCATAGCTGCACGGCAAAATTGCCATGCCCAGCAAGGTGGCCGCGCGGCTCGACATACGCCTGGCCAGCGGCTGGAACAGCAGGCCGCAACTGATCACGCAGAATGTCGAGAACCCCGACCAGGCGCTCTGGCCGTGCTGGCGCAGGATCCCGGGCAGCAGGGCGATCACCAGCCCGACGCAGGCCCAGGCCAGCAGAATGGCCAGGCCATAGACCACGCTGCCTCGGGGGTAGCAGGGCAGGCGCAGCATGGCACTGCGTTGTGCCGGTCGCGGGTCGGGCAAGCGCCAGACCAGCAGCACGGCAACTGCGCCCAGCAGCAACTGCAGGTGGAAGCTGCCGGGCGTCAGGCTCGGGCCTCGCAGCAGGAACAGGCTGGTCAGCGCTGCGCCCAGGCCAAAGCCCAGTGAGGTACTGGCGGTGACCCAGTTGGCAGCGCGGGCACTGGTGTCGGCGCCCATCAGTTCCGTCATGTAGGCGGTTGCCGTGGCCGAGGCCAGGCCGGTGCCCAGGCCCAGGAAAAAGCGTGCCACGCCGAGGGTTTGCAGGCTTGGAGCAAACAGCATTAGCAGCGTGGCAATCATCGACAGCACCAGCGCGGCGAGGATCAGTGGCCGTCGCCCGACCCGGTCGGCCAGCCCACCCAGGGCCAGCAGCACCGGCAGCACGCCCAGCACGTAGCCGGAGAAGGCCACTGCGGTGGCAGCGGCGCCCTGGCCCGAGAGGTCGGCGTAGGTGATGTAGAGCGGGGCCTGCAGGTTGACGGCCAGGGTGATCAGGCACAGGGCGAAGGCCAGCAGGGCGGGGGAGTGACGCGAGGGCATTGGGTACGATCCTGGTTCTCGGGTTGTCTGTTCCGTCCCTTTCACGGGTAAACCCGCTTACACAGGATCCACACAGATTCCACCGTCTGCGCTGTACGTGTGGGAGCGGGTTCACCCGCGAAAGGGCCATTTCAGGAGACATTGCCCTCAGGGCAAACACCCAACAAGGCACACCCAAGCTCCATTTGTGCTTAACTGTTCGCTCAAAATAAGCGAACACCCGCCGCCATGCACTTCACCCTCGACCGCCAAAGGCCCACCCCACTGGTGCAACAACTCACCGAAGAACTCCAGGCCTGGATCGAACAGCAGCGCCTGCGTCCCGGGGCCCGCCTGCCGTCGATCCGCAGCCTGGCCCGCAACCAGTCAATCAGTGCCTCCTGCGTGATCGAAGCCTACGACCGCCTGGTCGCCAGCGGCTGGCTGGAGGCGCGCCATGGCACTGGCTTCTTCGTTGCCGAGCGCAAAGTCACCCTGGAAAGCGACAATCCGCCGGTCTGGGGCGAGGCAGGCGATGGCAGCTGGCGCCAGTTCCGTGAAGGCCACGACGAACTGCTCAAGCTCGGCTGCGGCTGGCTGCCGAACAGCTGGCGCGCAGACGTCGAACTGGCCCAGGCGATCCGCCAGGTCAGCCGCGGCACTCCCCAGGACCTGTTCGACTATTGCCCGCCGCTGGGGCTGGCCAGCCTGCGGCTGCACGTGCACAAGCGCCTGGCACGGCTGGACATCGCTGCCGGCCCCGAACGTATCCTCACCGTCCAGGGTGCCAGCCATGGCCTCGACCTGCTGGTGCGGACCTTGTTGCGGCCCGGCGACACCGTGCTGGTGGAAAACCCTGGCTATTACAACCTCTTCAACCTGTTACGCCAGCATCAGGTGCACATGCTGCCGGTACCGCGCACGGCGGCCGGCCCTGACCTGGCGGTGCTCGAACGCGTGCTGGCCGAGCACCGCCCATGCTGCCTGTTCACCAACAGCCTGTACCACAACCCCACCGGCACCAGCCTCGCACCCAAGGTTGCCTATCGCCTGCTGGAGCTGGCCCGCGAGCACGACCTGCGCATCATCGAGGACGATATCTACGCCGACTTCCAGGAAGGCCCGGCCACCCGCCTGGCCACACTCGACAGCGAGCAGCGGGTGATCTACCTGGCCAGCTTTTCCAAGACCCTGAGCAGTTCGCTGCGGGTCGGCTACCTGGTGGCCGATGCGCCGCTGCTGGCGCGTCTGGCCGAACTGAAGATGGTCAGTGGCATTGGCACCTCGCGCTTTGCCGAGCAGGTGGTCGGGCAGATGCTGGCCAACGGCAGCTACCGCAAGAGCGTGCAGCGCCTGCGGGTGCGGCTGGGCCAGCACATGGCCAAATTGCTCGGGCAGCTGGAGCAGTACGGCTGGCAAGTGTTCTGCGAGCCGTATGGCGGCATGTTCGTCTGGGCGCGGGTGCCTGGGCGTGACTTCGCCAGCCTTGAGCGCCTGGCGCTGGAGCATGCGGTGTTGCTGACCCCGGGCAGCGCCTTCGACTACCAGGGCGCTGGCAGCGACTGGCTGCGTATCAATGTCGCCTACGGGCAGGACACCCGCGCCCAGGGCTTCCTTCAGCACGCAGGGCGACCTTCAGCTAGCTGATCGCGACACGCTCATAGCCATTTGACACCATTTTCCCTTCACCCCCTTGTGAGCAGGGCAATAACGTTGCCACGCTTGGCCCACGGCAAAACCTTGCACGATGAAGGGGGATCGGCGATGGCGACGAGCAGGCACGGTGTTCTGGCCAACCTGGGCATGGCCCGTAAACTGGGCCTGGGGTTCGCCTTGGTGTTGCTGCTGACCGTCGCGGTGGCGGCCATCGGTATCGCGGCGCTGCACAGTGTTGGCCAGCGCTTCGACGGCCTGCGCCAGCTGGGCCAGGTCAATACCGACCTGCTGCGGCTGCGCCAGCACGAGCAGGCCTTTGCCCTGCGCTCCGACATCAAGGAGGCCGAGGCCTTGCGCAGCGGCCTGCAAAACCTTGCCGAGCGCGCTCGCAGCCTGCCAGCACTGGCGGCGGCCGAGGCTGACCTGGCGGCTTACGGCCAAGCCTTCGAAGCCTTCGTCGAAGCGGTACAGGCCAAGGAGCTGGCGCTGGACATGGCCAGTTGGTCGGTGTCCAGCGTGGCCAACAACCTCGATGTGTTGCAGGCCGGCCTGGCCGACGATGGCACCTACACCCTCAAGCAGTCCCAGGGCCAGCAAGGTGGCGAGTTCCTCGAGCAGGCGGGCCAGGTGGCGCAGGTGTCGCGGCTGATGTTGCAGGCCATGGACGAAGCGCGGGTGCGCCTGGACAAGAGCCGCAAGGGCGAGGAGGGGGAGCAAGGCCGCATCGCCCAGACGGTCGAAGCGGCGCAGCTGGTCGAGCAGCTCAAGGCCACCGTCGGGGATGCGGGTTACCAGAGTGTGCTCGGCGAGGTAGCCGGGCACATTGCCAGCTTCTCCGACAAGCTCAACGAATACACCGACCTGCTGGGCAAGGAGCAAGGCATCAAGGCGCAGCTGCAGGCGCGTGCCGAGCAGGTCACCGGGCGGGTCGACCAGGCCTATGCCGTCGATCAGCAAGCCATGCAGGCTGAGCTGGCGCGCAACCGCCTGGCCATCGCCCTGGCCACCGGGCTGGCGTTATTGGTGGGTGTGCTCGCCGCCTGGCTGATCACCCGCGCCGTGGTCGGCCCGCTCAAGCGCGTGATCGGCCGAGCCCAGCGCATTGCCGCCGGCGAGTTGAGCCTGGACAGCGAGGCGCCGCGCAGCGATGAAGTCGGCCAGTTGATGCAGGCCATGCAGCAGATGGCCGCTGGGCTGTCTGGCGTGGTCAGCGGCCTGCAGCAGGGGATCGAGCAACTGGCTGGCAGCGCCCAGGCGTTGTCGGCGGTCACCGAGCAGACCAACCGCGAAGTCGGCAGCCAGAAGGAGGAGACCGAGCAGGTGGCCACGGCCATGCAGCAGATGACGGCCACCGTGCACGATGTGGCACGCAATGCCGAAGAAGCCGCACAGGCGGCGCAGGCCGCCGATGACAAGGTTGACGCTGGCCAGCGCGTGGTGCGCGAGAGCATGCAGCGCATCGAGCAACTGGCCACGGCAGCGGACACCGCCAGCGCTGGCATCGACAGCCTGAGTGCCGAGATCCACACCATTGGTGATGTGCTGGAGGTGATCAAGAGCGTGGCCGAGCAGACCAACCTGCTGGCGCTCAACGCGGCCATCGAGGCCGCCCGGGCGGGTGAGCAGGGGCGTGGTTTTGCAGTGGTGGCCGACGAGGTAAGGGCGCTGGCCAGGCGTACCCGCCAGTCGACCGAGGAAATCGAGCGCTTGGTGGCCAGCCTGCGCGGCAATGCCCAGCAGTCGGTGGCGCAGATCCGCGGCAGTACCGAGCTGGTGCGCCTGGCCGTGGCCGATGCGCTGCAGACCGAGAGCGCGCTGGGCAGCATCGCGGTGGCGGTGTCGTTGATCCAGCAGATGAACCAGCAGATTGCGGCGGCGGCCGAGCAGCAGAGCTCGGTGGCCGAAGAGATCAGCCGCAGCGTGACGCAGATCCGCGGCAGTGCCGATCAGGCGGCGTTGGCGATGCAGGACAATGCCCGGTCCAGTATCGAACTGGCGCAGCTGGGCAATGACCTCAAGGGCATGGTCGGCCACTTCAGGCTGTGATCGCCTGTACTGGCCTCTTCGCGGGTAAACCCGCTCCCACAGGTATGCCACCGACCTCAGGTCCAGTGATATCCCTGTGGGAGCGGGTTTACCCGCGAAGAGGCCAGCATAGGCAGCAGAAAATCTTCAGGCCTTGCGCGGATTGAGGATCAGCAAGGTCAAAACCCCCGCCACGATCCCCCAAAACGCCGAACCAATCGAGAACAGGGTCAACCCCGAAGCCGTCACCATGAAGGTGATCAGCGCCGCCTCCCGCTCCCGTGCCTCGCTCATGGCCACGGTCAACCCGTTCATGATCGAACCGAACAGCGCCAACGCCGCAATCGACAGCACCAGCTCCTTCGGCAACGCCGCGAACAATGCCGCCAAGGTGGCGCCGAAGGTACCGGCAATCCCATAGAAAATCCCGCACCACACCGCCGCGGTATAGCGCTTGCCCGGGTCTTCATGGGCATGCGGCCCGGTGCAGATCGCCGCACTGATCGCCGCCAGGTTGACCCCGTGCGAGCCGAAGGGGGCCAGCAGCAGCGAAGCCAAGCCCGTCGTTGAAATCAGCGGCGAGGCAGGCACCTGGTAGCCGTCGGCGCGCAACACGGCCACGCCAGGCATGTTTTGCGAGGTCATGGCCACCACGAACAGCGGAATGCCGATGCTGATGGTCGCGGCCAGCGAGAAGCTTGGCGTAGTCCACACCGGGGTCGCCACTTCCAGCTTGAAGCCGCTGAAGTCGAGCAGGCCGAGGGCGCCGGACAATGCCGTGCCCACCAGCAAGGCGGCCAGCACGCAGTAGCGCGGCGACAGGCGCTTGACCAGCAGGTAGCTGAAGAACATGCCGAGCACCAGCAGCGTGCGGTGCTGGGCGGCCACGAAGATTTCGCTGCCGATCTTGAACAGGATGCCGGCCAGCAAGGCCGAGGCCAGCGACGCCGGGATGCGCTTGACCAGGCGCTCGAAGCTGCCGGTCAGGCCGCAGATCACCACCAGCACCGCACAGGTGATGTAGGCACCGATGGCCTCGCCGTAGCTGACCCCACCCAGGCTGGTGATCAGCAGCGCCGCACCGGGTGTCGACCAGGCCACGGTGATCGGTGTGCGGTAGCGCAGCGACAAGCCGATACTGCACAGCGCCATGCCGATCGACAGCGCCCAGATCCACGAAGAAATCTGCGCATTGGTCAGGCCGGCTGCCTGGCCGGCCTGGAACATCAGTACCAGCGAACTGGTGTAGCCAGTCAGCATGGCGATGAAGCCGGCGACGACCGCCGACGGGGAAGAGTCTGCCAGGGGCCGCAGGCGCGCGGAGGTGGCATCGGTCATGGGGTTGGGTCCTTGTCCAGGTGTAAGCAGTTTTTTCAGACTAACGCGGGCCGAATTGATCCTTGCCATACAGCAGGCATTGCTTTTAGCCGTACAGTCGCCAACTATTGGGCGAATTTTTGAAACTGCATGGGAGGGGACGGGCGATGTTCAAGGTGTATGGTGATTACCAGTCAGGCAACTGCTACAAGGTCAAGCTGATGCTCAGCCTGCTTGACCGCCCGTATGAATGGCAGTCGGTGGATATCCTCAAGGGCGAGACCGAAACGCCAGAGTTCCTGGCCATGAACCCCAACGGCAAGGTACCGGTGCTCAAGCTCGAGGACGGTACCTGCCTGTGGGAATCGAACGCCATCCTCAACTACCTGGCCGACGGCAGCGAATTCCTGCCTAGCGAGCCGCGCCTGCGCACCCAGGTGTTGCAGTGGCAGTTCTTCGAGCAGTACAGCCATGAGCCGTACATTGCCGTGGCACGGTTCATCCAGTTCTACCTGGGCTTGCCAGACGAGCGCGTCGAGGAATACCGCAAGCTGCACAAGGGCGGTTACAAGGCGTTGAAGGTGATGGAGCGGCAGTTGCAGATGACGCCGTACCTGGTTGGTGACCAGTACTCGATTGCCGATGTGGCGCTGTATGCCTACACCCATGTGGCGCATCAGGGCGGGTTCGACCTGGCTGATTACCCGGCGGTGCGCGCCTGGCTTGAGCGGGTGGCCAGCCATCCGCGGCATGTGCCGATGGTCGAGTAAGGCAGGTCCGGCCCCTGTGGGAGCGGCCTTGCGTCGCGAAAGGGCTGCAAGGCAGCCCCAGCAATAGTGGCACCGCTGCTGGAATCCTGGGGCCGCTCTGCGGCCCTTTCGCGACGCAAGGCCGCTCCCACATGGGGCGCGCAGGGCTTACGCGAAGCGCTTGTCCAGGTAGGCAATGATGGCCTTGGATTCATACATCCAGGTCACCTTGCCCGCCTCTTCGATGCGCAGGCATGGCACTTTCACCCGGCCGCCGCCTTCGAGCAGCGCCTGGCGATGCACGTCGTCGTTCTTGGCATCACGCAGCGCCACCGGCACATTCAGGCGGTGCAGGGTGCGGCGGGTCTTCACGCAGAACGGGCAGGCATGGAACTGGTACAGCGCGAGGCCCTTGGCCTCTTGCTCGACCCGCGCCTGGGCCGCCACATCGCGCTTGCGCTTGGCCGGGCGGCTGATCCAGTCGCCGAACACGATGAGCTGGCCGAGGCCGACCCGCAGGGCTTTGACGATCATGGGCTACTCCTGAAATGAAAAAGCCGACCCCTGGGGGCCGGCTCGAATCGTGCGCCGATCACTTGATCAGGCTGAGGAACTCGCTGCGAGTCGAGGCGTTTTCACGGAACTCACCCAGCATCACCGACGTGAGCATGGTCGAATTCTGCTTCTCCACGCCGCGCATCATCATGCACATGTGCTTGGCCTCGATGACCACCGCCACGCCTGCGGCGCCGGTCACCTGCTGCACGGCCTCGGCGATCTGGCGGCTGAGGTTTTCCTGGATCTGCAGGCGGCGGGCGAACATGTCGACGATGCGCGCCACCTTCGACAGGCCCAGGACCTTGCCCTTGGGCAGGTAGGCGACGTGAGCCTTGCCGATGAAAGGCAGCATGTGGTGTTCGCACATCGAATACAGCTCGATGTCCCGGACCAGCACCATCTCGCTATTGTCGGAGGTGAACAGCGCGCCGTTGGTGACTTCTTCCAGCGTCTGCTCGTAACCGCGGCAAAGGTACTTCATGGCCTTTGCAGCCCGCTTGGGCGTGTCGAGCAGGCCCTCACGGGAGACGTCCTCGCCAAGTTGGCTGAGGATCTCGGTGTAGTTCTGTTCCAGGGACATGTATCTACCTGTGGGAAAAATCGCAAAAATGAAGGGTACGGCGCCGCGCGCGGCGCTGCAAGCACGGCGTTACTCGTCGCGGCCTTCCATCATGGTTCGCTTGAGCATCACATACACCGCGCCAGTGCCGCCATGGCGAGCCTGGCACGAGGTGAATCCGAGCACTTGCGGGTGCTGACGCAGCCAGGTGTTGACGTGGCTCTTGATCATCGGGCGCTTGCCGTCCAGGCGCGCGGCCTTGCCGTGGGTCACCCGCACGCAGCGGACTTCCAGCTGAGTGGCCTCGGCGATGAAGGCCCACAGGGTTTCACGGGCCTTCTCCACGCTCATGCCATGCAGGTCGAGGCTGCCCTCGAAGGCGATCTGGCCCAGCTTGAGCTTGCGGATCTGGCTTTCCTGTACGCCATCGCGGCGCCACATCAGCTCGTCTTCGGCACCCACGTCGATGACGAACTGATCAGACAGGCCGTCGATCACCAGGGTCTGGTCACTGCGCACGGTAGCGGCCTGGCGCAGGCCGGCCAGCTGTTTGCGGTCGGTTTTCGGCTTGCCCACGTCAGCGCGGTCGTGCTTGATCGGCTTCACGCCGCGCACTTCGGCGCTGAACAGGGAAAAATCGTCGTCTTGCATGGTGCCTCCACGTGGGCGGCGTAGTTTACGCGATCAACCCTGCGTCGTCAGTACCGGCCTCTTCGCCGGCACGCCCGGTCCCACAGGATTGCATCGAGGTTGAGTGTTGCGCCGTCCCTGTGGGAGCGGGTTTACCCGCGAAGAGGCCCGCAGCACAAACCACTAATCATGCTTTTTCATCAGGTGCGGCGACAGGTTCAGCTCGCGCCCGCGGCGCAGGCGGATACGGCTGCGTCGCCAGAAGCGTACGCCAAGGTACAGCAGCAACAGCCCGGCCACGGCCAGGATGCTGGCCAGCGGGCGGTTGGCATTGAGTTCGGCAAGGGCGGGGTAGTTGCCGAGCAGCCCGGCGATGCCGGCCATGGCCAGCAACACGCCGAGCGTGGCGATCAGGGCCGACAGGCCGGCGGCAATACGCGCACCCCAGTTACGCGGTTCACGCGGGCGCAGACGCTTGGCGTCGAAACTGCCTTTGAGCTTCATTCCAGTTTCCTCTGTGGACATCCGGAATTCGACCTGGGCCGGGCCCTTGGGTTCCGCCCGGCTGCCGGGCGGTCATCGCAACGTCAGCTCAGATCAGGCTGGCGGTAGGGGCGACACAGGCGAAGTTGTCGGCCATCACGGCCATTTCGCACGCGTGGATCTGCGCGGCAGGGATCACCTGGTCCTTGAGCGCCAGGTCGCGAGTTGCCGAGGCGTCTTCCACCAGGGTGCAACGATAACCATAGTCCTTGGCGCGGCGCACGGTGGTGCTGACGCTGGAGTGGCTCATGAAGCCGCACACGATCAGGTCCAGGTGCCCCAGCTCCTGCAATGTGTCGTGCAGCTTGGTGTTCTTGAAGGCGTTGGGCATGCGCTTTTCGATGACGATTTCACCTTCGCGTGGCTCCAGGCCGGGGATGAACTGGCCGGCCGGCCCCTGCGGGTCGAAGCGCCCGCCAACGGTACCGAGGTGGCGAACGTGGATGATCGGACGGCCGGCCTTGCGGGCGGCGTCGAGCAACCGGGCGATGTTGGCCACGGCCTCGTCCATGCCCGACAGTTGCAGAGGACCGCTCAGGTATTCCTTCTGCGCATCGATGATGATCAGGCTGGCTTGGCTCAGCTTGGCCGGCGGGTAATCGCGGCCAGTGAGGCGGAACATCGTGGTTGGAACGGACATCAAGGGCTCCTTGGGTCAGGGCTTTTGTATACCTATTCTCCCTTGCCTTGGCGCCAATGGGAATGGTTGACATCGCAAGCGGCATGTTTACTGGCCTGTGGCTTGCCGTCGGGGCATAGCGGGGAACAAATGTGCGGGTGGGGCTGTTAGACTTTTGTACGGTCTGAATTAGGAGTACCCCGTGATCACATCTCGTCTGCGCACGTTGCGCGACCACATCCGCTGGGCGGTCAGCCGCTTCCATGAGCACGAGCTGTTCTTCGGCCACGGCGCCGACAATGCCTGGGACGAAGCCCGCCTGCTGGTGCTGGGCGCCGTGCACCTGCCATGGGAAATCGCCGATAGCTACCTGGACTGCCAGCTGGAGGATGACGAGCGGGTACGCCTGCAGCATCTGCTCAAGCGCCGCATCGAAGACCGCGTGCCGACCGCCTACCTGCTGGGCGAAGCCTGGTTCTGTGGCATGTCGTTCATCGTCGACGAGCGCGTACTGGTGCCCCGTTCGCCGATCGGCGAGCTGATCGAAAAGCGCTTCGAGCCGTGGTTGGCGCAGGAGCCGGCGCGCATCCTCGACCTCTGCACCGGCTCCGGCTGCATCGGTATCGTGGCTGCCGAAGTATTCCCCGAGGCCGAAGTGGTGCTGGCCGACCTGTCGTTCGACGCGCTGGAGGTGGCCAACCTGAACATCGAGCGCCATGGCCTCGACGAGCGCGTGTTCACCGTACAGGGTGACGGCTTTGCCGGCCTGCCGGGGCAGCGTTTCGACCTGATCCTGTCCAACCCGCCGTACGTCGACGCCGAGGACTTCGGTGACATGCCGGCCGAATATCACCACGAGCCGGAAATGGGCCTGGCCTGCGGCAAGGATGGCCTGGACCTGGTGCGACGGATGCTGGCCGAGGCGGGCGACCACCTGACCGAGAAAGGCTTGCTGATCGTCGAGGTTGGCAACAGCCAGGTCCATGTCGAGGCGCTGTACCCGGAAGTCGACTTCGCCTGGCTGGAATTCGAGCGTGGCGGGCATGGCGTGTTCATGCTCACCGCCGAGCAGTGCCGCCAGCATCAGGCACTGTTCAAGGCCCGCGTCTGAGATTGGCCTGCCGGGGCTGCAAAGCGGCCCCGGCTGTTTACCGGGTGGCGATCCAGATCAGCAACCCGGCCTGGAACACGGCGAACGCCACCAGGCAAGTGATGGTAAAGCGCAGCCCGCTGTCTTCGCGACGGTACTTGGCCACCCGTTCATCGCGCTCGCGCAGCTGCCCCTCTTTCTCCAGCAACTGTTGCTCGGCCTGTTGCAACATCGCCGCCGTATCGAGAACCGCCAGCTGCTGCACCTTCTCGGTATTCCAGCCGCCCTTGAGCTGGCTCACCGTGGTGTCGAGGGTGCGACCCTTGAGGTGCTGCGGGTCGGCGTATTCCACTTCCAGGCCGCTGGCGGTGATGAAACGGTCGCGGCGCAGGCGAGTGTCTTCGTTCAGCGCATCCTTGTTCGGCAACGCCATGCCTTCGACCCGGTAGTTCGACCAGCGACGCTGCAGCCACTGCACGGCCTGGCCGAGCATGAAGCGGCCAAGGCCACGGTTGAGCGGCTCCAGTTGCAGGCCGCTGTCGCTGCCGAGGGTCACCAGGCGCTCGGTGTGGTCTACCCGCACATCCAGCTGGTTCTGCTCCTTGCGCACCTTCTGCCCCGGCAGGCGGATTTCCATGCGCAGCAGGCTGTGGGCCTGGTCATGGCGCTCGGCGTAGGCGAACTCGACGAAGCGCAATGGCCGCGCACCGCTGTTGCGGTCGGTGGGCAAAGGCGCCAGGCGCAGCAGCTGGAAATGTTCGACGGCAAGGTCGGCCCAAGGCAGGGCGGCAGGTTCCGGGGCGTGCGGCTGTTCGGCCGGTTCGGCGGCGGCGGGGGCATCGGTCATCTAGGCGTTTCCTCAGATACGGGCGGGTGCTGAAAAGGGCCGCAAAACGGTCCCGTTCAGCACCAATACCGCGTTATCGGCAGGTTTTGCCGATGTTTGAGGGTCAGGCCGAAGGCAACTGGTGAATGAAGCTGACCACCCGCTCGCCAAGCTCCCGTGCCAACGGCAACTCCGGATTGAGGTAGCTGTCACGCTGCTGGTGCATGTCCTTGGGGCTGATGCGCAGCATGTGGTTCATGCCATCGATCAGCACCAGCTGGGCATCTGGCTTGGCCGCCTTGAGGCGTTCGGCGTCGGCCACGTCGACTTGCACGTCATTGCGGCCCTGGACGATCAGCGCCGGCATCGGCAAGCGGGCGAAGGCCTGCGCCGGGTCCTGCTGGAGCAGGGTGATCAGGTAGGGCTGCACGCTGGGGCGGAACACCTGGCGCAGCGGTGCTGGCACGTCCAGGCTGGTCTGCCCGGCCTGCAGGCGGTCGAGCAGGGCGCTGCCACCGGCCAGTAAAGCGGGCGACATGCGCTGGGCCAGTTGTTCGCGCAGCACGTCCGCCAGTGGCCGGCCCATGCCGGCCAGGGTGATCACCGCGCTGGCGCCGGCACGTTCGGCGGCCAGGCTGGCGATCAGCGCCCCTTCACTGTGGCCGATCAGGATCAGCGGGCCGAAGCGTGGGTCGGCCTTGAGCTTGCGGCTCCAGGCCACCACGTCGTCGACGTAGCGCTGCACACTGAGGTCGCGCTCATCGGGCGTAGCCGGCTGGCTGGCGGCCACCCCGCGCTTGTCGTAGCGCACGCTGGCGATGTGCTCGTTGGCCAGCACCAGGGCCAGGCGCTTGAGGTTGTCGACGCGCCCCGAGGCCGGGTTGTTGCCGTCGCGGTCGGTGGGGCCGGAGCCGGCGATGATCAGCACCACCGGCGGTGGCGTGGCCTGTTGCGGCAGCAGCAGGCTGCCGTGCAGCACGCCTTGGCCGGTATCGAGGTCGATGGGGCGTTGCAGCACGGTAGGGGCGGCGGCCTGGGCCAGGCCAGCGCACAGCAGGAGGAACAAGGCGACGAGGCGCGACATCATGCGGTACTACAGTGGGGAGATGACGGTTTGACCCAATGTTTGCGGGAAGGTTCGCCAGCTGTATCTGGCTGGTCTGGCCTCTTCACCGTTAAACCCGCTCACACAGGCTTTGTGCAGTCCCTGTGGGAGCGGGTTTACCCGCGAAGAGGCCCGCACAGGCAAGCAATCCATCTGTATACTGCCCGCTTTCGTTCATCTCAGGCAGATTTCGCGGAGCGTCCATGTCCGGCAATACCTACGGCAAGCTGTTCACTGTCACCACCGCTGGCGAAAGCCATGGCCCGGCGTTGGTCGCCATTGTCGATGGTTGCCCTCCTGGCCTGGAAATCTCCCTCGCCGACCTGCAGCATGACCTCGACCGGCGCAAGCCCGGCACCAGCCGGCACACGACCCAGCGCCAGGAAGCCGATGAAGTGGAGATTCTCTCCGGCGTGTTCGAAGGCCGCACCACTGGCTGCTCGATCGGCCTGCTGATCCGCAACACCGACCAGAAGTCCAAGGACTACTCGGCGATCAAGGACCTGTTCCGCCCGGCCCACGCCGACTACACCTACCACCACAAGTACGGTATCCGCGACTACCGCGGCGGTGGTCGCAGCTCGGCGCGGGAAACCGCCATGCGCGTGGCCGCCGGTGCCATTGCCAAGAAATACCTGGCCACCCAGGGCATTCAGGTGCGTGGCTACATGAGCCAGCTGGGCCCGATCGAAATCCCGTTCAAGAGCTGGGATTCGGTGGAGGAAAACGCCTTCTTCAGCCCTGACCCGAGCAAAGTGCCGGAGCTCGAGGCCTACATGGACCAGCTGCGTCGCGACCAGGATTCGGTCGGGGCCAAGATCACCGTGGTGGCCGAAGGCGTGATGCCGGGCCTGGGCGAGCCGATCTTCGATCGCCTCGACGCCGAACTGGCCCACGCGCTGATGAGCATCAACGCGGTGAAGGGCGTGGAAATCGGCGCCGGTTTCGCCAGCGTTGCCCAGCGCGGCACCGAACACCGTGACGAACTGACCCCGGAAGGTTTCCTCAGCAACAACGCCGGCGGCATCCTCGGCGGTATCAGCTCGGGCCAGCCGATCGTCGCCCATCTGGCGCTGAAGCCGACGTCCAGCATCACCACCCCGGGGCGTTCCATCGACGTCGACGGCAACCCGGTCGACGTGATCACCAAGGGCCGTCATGACCCGTGCGTCGGCATCCGCGCCACCCCGATCGCCGAAGCGATGATGGCCATCGTGCTGATGGACCACCTGCTGCGCCACCGTGCGCAGAACGCTGACGTGAAGGTCAACACCCCGGTGCTGGGCCAGCTCTGATCAGCCTGCAAGGGCCCCTTCGCGGGTGAACCCGCTCCCACAGGACCACCACGATTTCCAATATTGTGCGGTCCCTGTGGGCGCGGGTTTACCCGCGAAGAGGCCGGCACAGGTCCCCCACAAGGCTTATCCCATGCCTGCAATCCCCTACTGGCGCCTGTCCAGCTTCTACCTGTTCTACTTCGCCCTGCTGGGCTCCACCGCCCCGTTCCTGGCCCTGTACTTCGACCACCTGGGGTTCTCCCCGGCCCGCATCGGCGAGCTGGTGGCCATCCCCATGCTGATGCGCTGCGTTGCCCCCAACCTGTGGGGCTGGCTCGGTGACCGTAGCGGCCAGCGCCTGCTGATCGTGCGCTTGGGCGCCTTGTCGACCCTGGCCACCTTCTCGCTGATCTTCTTCGGCAAGAGCTATGTCTGGCTGGCGCTGGTCATGGCGCTGCATGCGTTCTTCTGGCACGCGGTGCTGCCACAGTTCGAAGTCATCACCCTGGCCCACCTGCACGGGCAGACCTCGCGCTACAGCCAGGTGCGCCTGTGGGGTTCGATCGGCTTCATCCTCACCGTGGTCGGCCTGGGGCGGCTGTTCGAATGGCTGAGCCTGGACATCTACCCGGTGGCCCTGGTGACCATCATGGCCGGTATCGTCGCCGCCAGCTTGTGGGTGCCCAACGCTCAGCCGGTGGAGCAGGGCGAGCGACGTGAGGCGGGTGGTTTCCTGCGCCAACTGACCGCGCCGGGGGTGATCGCCTTCTATGTCTGTGTGGCGCTGATGCAGCTCAGCCATGGCCCGTACTACACCTTCCTTACCCTGCACCTCGAACACCTGGGCTATAGCCGCGGTGCCATCGGCTTGCTGTGGGCCTTGGGCGTGGTGGCCGAGGTACTGATGTTCATGGTGATGAGCCGCCTGTTTGCCCGCTTCAGTGTGCAACGGGTGCTGCTGGTCAGCTTCCTGCTGGCGGCGCTGCGCTGGCTGCTGCTGGGCAACCTGGCAAGTGAGCCGGCGGTGCTGGTGTTCGCCCAGTTGCTGCACGCGGCCACTTTCGGTTGCTTTCACGCCGCGTCCATCGCCTTCGTGCAGGCCAGTTTCGGTGCCCGCCAGCAAGGCCAGGGCCAGGCACTGTACGCGGCGCTGTCGGGTACCGGTGGTGCGCTGGGCGCCTTGTATTCAGGCTACAGCTGGAAACTGCTGGGGCCGTCCTTCACCTTTGGTATGGCCAGCGCCGCAGCGTTGGCGGCAGCCGTTATCATTGCCACTCGTTCGAAATCGACCAGGACCAGCAGCCGATGAGCATCCTCTGTGTTTTCCACCCGTCCAGCCCAGGCTTGCCGAACAAGGTGCTGACCCACCACGACGACATTACCGCGACCCTGGCCGAGCAGGGCGTGCGCTTCAGCCACAGCCCGCTGGCGCTGCGCGTGCGCCCGGGCAGTAGCGAGGCTGACGTGCTCGAGGCCTGCCGTGAACACCTCGACCTGTGGATGACGGCCCACGGCAGTGCGGCGTTCACGCTGCTCAACCGTGATGGCCTCGACCCGGCCCAGGTGGATGTGCGTGACGAGCACGTGCACGCCAGCGACGAAGTGTTCGCCGTGGTGGCTGGCCGCGCGCAAGTCGGCCTGCGCCTGGGCGAGTACGTGTATGCGGTATTGTGCGAGAAGGGTGATCAACTGGTGGTGCCGGCGGGGACGCGGCGCTGGGTGGAGCTGGGGGACAATCCGTTCTGCCTGGCGTTGCGCCTGTTTGGCAGTGAGCAGGGCGTGGAGCCTCGCTTTACCGGCGATGTGACTGCCCGGGCGTTTCTTGGGGTCGACGAGCTTTAGTGTCTGACCGGACCTCATCGCGGATAGATCCGCTCCTGCACACAGGTACCCCGCCATCCCTAGGGGCAATGCAGTACCTGGGTAGGAGCGGATTTATCCGCGAGAGGCCGGCACAGACGAACCTCAGCGATAGGTCGGCAGGGCAAACCGCTGCTGACTCTGCAGCATGGAAATCACAGGCAGTTCACTGGCTTGCTCGGCCAGGTCACGGCGGATGGCACTGATGGCCCAGGAGAGCTGCTCGGCACTGTGCAGTTGGCCGTAGGTCAGTACGCGGCGGGTCACTTTGCCATCGGCGGCGCGCAGGGTCAGCAGCACGCCACCGTCAGGGCGGGGCTGGGTAGCGACCTGGTAGGCCGGGAATACCGAGACGAATTTTTCCTGAATGAGGTCCATATCAACTCCTGACTGTTTGGGGGTGCAGACGTGAGTTGATTGTTGCAGTGACCGTGCCAGAACTCGGAAATCGGGAAAAGCCAGTAAATACAGGGGGTTAGGGGAGTTTTTCAGCAGCGGCATCGTGCAGGCTGCAAGGTCGTGCATTTTGCACAGTGCATTTTGCACGGCGTGGGTTGTTCCTATCGGCGCAATAGAATCTGAACCTTTGACCGCAATGGCGTGCCTGACAAAGACTTGGGCAATCATTTATGCCAGGAGGTTCCCGATGTCCGCTCAATCCACCGCCACCGCCACCGCCACCGCCACCGCCATGACCGAGGACGAAACCGCCGTGTTTGCCGAGCAGGTCTTCGAGCGTGCCCGCCAGGGCGACGCCGAGATGCTTGGTCGCCTGTTGGCCAGTGGCCTGCCGGCCAACCTGCGCAATCACAAGGGCGATACCTTGCTGATGCTGGCCAGCTACCACGGCCATCATGAAGCGGTGCGGGTGCTGTTGGCCCAGGGGGCCGACCCGTTGATCGCCAACGACAACGGCCAGTTGCCCATCGCCGGTGCGGCATTCAAGGGTGACCTGGCGATGATTCGCCTGCTACTGGAAAGCGGCGTCCCTGTGGATGCTGCTGCGCAGGACGGGCGCACCGCACTGATGCTGGCGGCGATGTTCAACCGCACAGAGATTCTCGACTATCTGCTCGCCCAGGGTGCCGACCCGGCGCACCAGGACGCCCGTGGCGCCACGGCGCTGATGGCGGCGCAGACCATGGGCGCGGTTGACGCTGCCGCACGCCTGCAAGCGCTGGCCGGCTAACCGCCCGGGGGCATTTGCGGCTATCCTTGGCGACTTTTCACCCGTCGCAGGCCCCCTTTCATGAAAAACCAGTTGCTCGAATTCATCAGCCTCGTCGGCGCCGGCTGCATGCGCGATGAGGATATCGAGCGCATCGCCGACGAGGCCGCCCAGGCCTACGCCGACCCCGCTGCCTTCCTCGCCGCCAACCCAGACATCAACTACGACGACAGCTTCCCGATCCCGCTGGGTGAGTGGGTCGTGCTCGGCAGCCTGCCAGACACCGTGGTATTCCAGGCCGACAGCTACCAGGAGCTGTTCCAGCGCATCAGCGATTCGTTCGACCAGAGCGTGCCGTTCACCCTCAAGCCCAAGCAGCTGGCGCGTACCGAGCCGCTGATCGCACTCAACCGCATCCAGGTGCAGATGGGGGCTTTGAACAAGGAAGCCGGTGGCTATGTGCTGCTCAACTTCAGCCAATTGCTCGACGATGAGCTGCAGATGGTGATGGTGGGCCAGCAGGACCTGGAGCGGGTGCTGGAACTCGGGGCAGCGCTGGGGATCAAGGTCGAGCCTGCGTTGGAGGCCTTGAAGGTCGCGGTTCACGTTTGAGTTGTAGCGCCTGGGGATCGAGCGCCGCTCGCGCGGCGCATCGCGGATGAATCCGCTCCTACAGGCATGCGCCAAGGCTGGCAGGCGGCGCTCGATCTCAGCGACACCGCAATGACATCGGCGACCCCATCTAACCCAACGCCGTATCGAGAAACATCATCACCGCAAACCCACCCATCAGCCCCAGGGTCGCCGACGTCTGGTGACCATTACGGTGGGTTTCGGGAATCACCTCGTGGGACACCACGAAGATCATCGCCCCCGCCGCCAGCCCCATGCTGATCGGATAGGCCAGGGCAAAGCCGGTGGAGATGCCCAGGCCGATCACCGCGCCCAAGGGCTCCATCAGCCCCGAACCAATCGCCACCAGCGCAGCTTTGAGGTTCGACAGCCCGGTCGCCCGCAAGGCCAGGGCCACGGCCAGGCCTTCGGGGATGTCCTGGATGGCGATCGCGCTGGTCAGTGGCAGGCCGATGTTCATGTCGCCATTGGCGAAGCTCACCCCGATCGCCATGCCTTCGGGCAGGTTGTGCAAGGTGATCGCCAGCACGAACAGCCAGACCCGGCTGATGCGCTCGGCCTCCGGCCCGCAAGGGCCGGTGCTCTCATGCTCGTGCGGGGTGAAGCGGTCGAGGCCGAGCATCAGCAGCACGCCCAGGCCCATGCCCAGCACCACGGTGAACGCCGCTGCCGGGCCATTGCCGGTGATTGCGCGGGCAGCATCCAGGCCCGGCAGGATCAGCGAGAACGAACTGGCAGCGAGCATCATGCCGGCGGCAAAGCCGAGCATCACATCCTGGCTGCGTGCGCTGACATCGCGCAGCACTACCGCCAGCACCGCACCCAAGGCGGTTGCGGCAAAACCGGAAAGCCCGCCGAGCGCAGCCAGGTGCAGGTTGTCGGCGTGGTCGCCGTTGATGGCGTTCCAGAAGCTGGCCACCAGCAGCACGGCGACCGCCAGCAGGCTCACGGCCAGGCCCGCGCTGAGCCATGGGCTGCTGAGCAATTGCTCGCGCCAGGCGTTCAGCAGGGAGGGTGGGGTGGCGCTTTGGCTGTGAGCAGGGGGCATGGGAACCTCGAATGCAGGAATGCTTGCAGTGTAGGTAGTGACCTGCGCGGCAGGCCAAGGATTCACTTCTATCGCTCCAATAGAGGACTATGCTGAGCAACAGCCTTTCAAGGAGAACGTTGCATGGGCTCTACCTTCAATGGCCTGGTCGGCCTGATTATCCTCGCCCTCGACATCTGGGCAATCCTCAACGTGATCAAGAGCGGCAGCGAGGTAGGGATCAAGGTGTTGTGGATCCTGCTGATAGCCCTGCTGCCGGTGATCGGCCTGGTGATCTGGGCGATTGCCGGGCCGCGGGGCAATGTCCGTCTGTGAAAGCTGCGTCCCAGACAAAATCAGCAATAGTGACGTGACAAAATTTTCACATTGGATTAAACAGAATCCGCTCCCGCATAATGCTTGCGTTGGGCCAGCCCCAACGCCACCTCCGCAAACCGCAATCCTAGGACCTTCCCATTCATGGCTAACACGGATGCCTTGAGGCAACAGGGCGCGCGAGCGTTCACGCCGACCTTGAAATCGCACCTGGCCTATACGCTGCTCAGCGGCCTGGTGATCATGTTGATGCTCAGCCTGGTGCGCCTGGCGCTGCTGGTCTACAACAGCGACATGATCGGCGACACCCCTTACTCGACTGTCGCCGAAGGCTTCTTCAACGGATTGCGCTTCGACCTGCGGGTGGTGGTGTACCTGAGCATTCCTCTGCTGCTGGCGATGCTGAGCCCTTGGCTGATGGCCCGGCGCGGGCTGTTCCGTTTCTGGCTGACCCTCGCCTCGAGCGTGGTGATGTTCCTCGGCTTGATGGAGATGGACTTCTACCGTGAGTTCCACCAGCGCCTCAACGGCCTGGTCTTCCAGTACATCAAGGAAGACCCGAAGACCGTTCTGAGCATGCTCTGGTACGGCTTCCCGGTGGTTCGCTACCTGCTGGCCTGGGCCTTCGGCACCTGGCTGCTGAGCCTGCTGTTCAAGGGCATCGACCGCCTGACCCGGGGTACCGGCGAACAACGTGTGGCGCCATGGTACGCCCGCGTGGCGGTGTTCATGGTGGTCCTGCTGGTGGCGGTGGTCGCCGCCCGTGGCACCCTGCGCCAGGGCCCGCCGATGCGTTGGGGTGATGCCTTCACCACCGACTCCAACTTCGTCAACCAGCTGGGCCTGAACGGCACCCTGACCCTGATCGACGCAGCCAAGAGCCGCTTCGGCGAAGACCGCGCCAATATCTGGAAACCGGTGCTCAAGCAAGAGCTGGCCACCGAGACCGTGCGCAAGCAGCTGCTGACCGCCAACGACACCCTGGTCGATGCCGACGAGGCCGCCGTGCGCCGCGATTTCGTGCCGCCGGCCGATCGCACCTTGCCGATCAAGAACGTCGTGGTGATCCTCATGGAAAGCTTCGCCGGCCACTCGGTCGGTGCGCTGGGCAGCCCGAACAACATCACCCCGTACTTCGACAAGCTGGCCAAGGAAGGCCTGCTGTTCGACCGCTTCTTCTCCAACGGCACCCATACCCACCAGGGCATGTTTGCCACCATGGCCTGCTTCCCCAACCTGCCAGGCTTCGAATACCTGATGCAGACCCCAGAGGGTGGCCATAAGCTGTCGGGCCTGCCGGCACTGCTCAGTGCCCGCGACTACGACGACGTCTATGTCTACAACGGCGACTTCGCCTGGGACAACCAGTCCGGATTCTTTGGCAACCAGGGCATGACCACCTTCATCGGCCGTAACGACTTCGTCAATCCGGTGTTCTCCGACCCGACCTGGGGCGTGTCCGACCAGGACATGTTCGACCGCGGTAACGAGGAACTGGCCAGGCACGACCAGAAGAAGCCGATCTACGCGCTGCTGCAGACCCTGTCCAACCACACGCCGTACGCGTTGCCAAGCAACCTGCCGGTGGAGAAGGTCACCGGCCAGGGTCGCCTGGACGAGCACCTCACCGCCATGCGCTACTCCGACTGGGCGCTGGGCCAGTTCTTCGAGAAGGCGCGCAAGGAGCCGTACTTCAAGGACACCCTGTTCGTGATCGTCGGCGACCACGGCTTCGGCAACCAACAGCAGGTCACCGAGCTTGACCTGGGCCGCTTCAACGTGCCGCTGCTGCTGATCGCGCCGGGCATCCAGGAGAAGTTCGGTGCGGTCAACCACACCGTGGGTACCCAGGTCGACATCGTGCCGACCATCATGGGCCGCCTGGGTGGCGAAACGCGTCACCAGTGCTGGGGCCGCGACCTGCTCAACCTGCCTGAGGGTGACCCGGGCGTCGGCATGATCAAGCCATCGGGCAGCGAGCAGATCGTCGGCCTGGTCAAGGGCGATCACCTGCTCATCGAGTCCAAGGACATGAGCCCGCGCATGTACCGCTACCAGCTGGGCAGCGAGTTCAAGGCCGAACTGATCGAAAGCCCGGAGCAGCCGCAGATGCTGCAGCAGCTCGAGGCCTTCATCCAGACGGCGACCAAGAGCTTGCTGGACAACACCGCCGGTGTCGTTCACGGTACGCCGAAGAAATAAGCATCAGGCAGCAATCAGTGAACAAAGGGGCCGCAATGCGGCCCTTTTCGTTGCCGGAACGAATGCCTGAGGCCAAGGTCTGCATCTACAGGCGTCACTAACCGGGTGTTCTTTGATTGAGAGGGCTAGTCAATGAAAGAGTGGGAAGTCATCTTTGCCGATCAGAAAGGCGAGCCAACCACCTTGCTGCTGCACGGTGAACAGTGCCCCAGCGAAGAGGAGGCGGCCCGCGCCATCCGTTCGCATCTGTTTCCGGTCATGGATGAGCTGGACCTCAACGACTTCCAGGACCGCGCCCCATCCCCCACTGCACGCTGGCTCAAGGAGCAGACCGGCGTGATCATCACCAGCATCCACGAAGCGCCCTGAATCACCGGTTGGCGTGGTGCCGGTGCAGGCACTACGCTGGTGGAAGGTGCCGGCCTTTTCTGCGGGCCTGTACCCCTTCAATTCGCGTCTTGCATCAGCTCGATCTGTCGGCAGTGCCGGCAGGTGCGTAGTGCACGGAAAGTCTATCCATCGCATTATTCGGGAGGACGATTCATGAGCAGCCTGAACGACGATATCAGCAGCAATGTCCTGCGCCAGATGAAAGCTGGCGGTTTCGACTTTACCCGCATCCACCCCATCGAGTTCTACGCGGTATTTCCAGATGAAGCCGGCGCGCGGCGGGCAGCCGGGCAGTTTCGTGGCGAATCGTTGAATGCTCAGGTGCGTGAACTGGACGATGGCGCGTGGCACCTGGAACTGAGCAAGGTCATGTATGCCACCTATGGTGGGATTGGTGATTTCGAAGAGGCCTTCGAGCAGGTCGTTTCACCCTGTGGCGGCGAAGTGGAGGGGTGGGGCGTCAAGCAGGAAAGGCTGATTGCCTGAAGGCATGTGTCACCTTCTTCGCGGGTACATCACAAGGCCCGAGGTAGTGATCTCCCTGTAGGAGCGGTTTTACCCGCGAAGAAGGTTACCCAATTTCAAGGCCTGCGCCCGGCCATATGTGTCAGATAAGCCAGCAGCGCATCCAGCTCCTGTTCACTCAGCACGCTATCGGCGAATCCGGGCATCCGCCCCTGCGGCCATCGCCGCAAGCTCTGCGGGTCACGAATGTAGCTGCGCAGATACTCAGGCCGGAAATACTCGGTCGGGTTGTGCGGCACATTCAGGTCCGGCCCGAACTGGGCATCCCCCGCACCATTGAGCCGATGGCAGGCCAGGCAGTTCTGCTGGAACAGGGCGAAGCCCTGGCGTACCGGGTCATTGGCTGCCAGCCTGGGGTCGGGCAGCAGTGCCGGGTAACGTTGTTCGACCGGCGCCAGGCGGCGGATCGTTGCGACCTGGAACGGCCATTGTTCGGGGCGAATGCCGCTGGCCTGCGGGTTGGTCCACACCAGGTAGAACGGCCCGGCGCTCGGCTTGCCGTCACCCAGCGCAGGCCACGGTTTTGCAGGGTCCTCGACGGCCAGCCAGGCGCGTGCCGGCGCCTGCTGCAGTAGCGGCCCGGCTGGCATTTCCGCGGCAAAGCCGTCCAGCGCCACCGCCTGCAGATGGTCGTCGGCCTTGACCCCTTGCAGCAGTGCCGCCAGTGGCACGGCGCGAAAATGCATGGGCCGCTTGTACGAAACGTCCTGATCGATGTCGATATCGCGGGCCTGAGGGTGCTTCAACAGCGCTTCGCTGGACCATTGCCGGGCATTGTCACCCAGCTCCAGGTGCAACTGCGCCGCCGACAGCGGCAGGCTCACCAACAGGGCTACCAGGGCCAGGCAATGACGCATGGGCAATCTCCGATCAGAAAACCGCAAGATTAACCCAAGCGAAGCATTGACGCTGTCAGCCGAACAACCGCGTGAGGTTGGGAAGAATCAGCAGCAAAGTCGTGGCGAAGAGAATGAGCCCGGCTTGGCGAAGTTTCGATTGTCTGAACATGGCGGACCGCCTTCTTGTTGTTATTCCTGAATACCCGGTGGCTTCCTTGTCGGGTCTGCTTGCCTCATGTATGTGGATATAAACCACCCACAGGGCGAGCGTCATGCATTGTCGAGAACGCTTTGTTCTAAAGGGGTAAAATACGATGCCGTTTGGCTATGAGGCCTTTAGCCATCGCGCTGGTAAGCTCTGCCTAGACAGCCGCAGATCCCCCCTTGGATATTCGACAAAATGTGACCGTTCGTCAGTGCAGCCTACTTGCTTGTACGTGGCTTTCGCGTCAGTCTCTACAGCAGATTCCCACCCATGTCGTTCAGGACTATCCCTATGTCGTTACGCATCTGCATCCTTGAAACCGATGTCCTGCGACCGGAGTTGACCGCGCAGTACCAGGGCTACGGAAGGATGTTCGAGCAGCTCTTCTCGCGTCAGCCGATCGCAGCCGAGTTTCGTGTGTACAACGTGATGAACGGCGTGTACCCGCCCGACGGCGAACGCTTCGATGCGTACCTGGTGACCGGCAGCAAGGCCGACTCGTTCGGCAGCGACCCCTGGATCCAGACGCTCAAGGCCTACCTGCTCAAGCTCTACGAGCGTGGCGAGAAGCTGCTGGGTGTGTGCTTCGGCCATCAACTGCTGGCATTGACCCTGGGTGGCAAGGCCGAGCGCGCCGACCAGGGCTGGGGCGTGGGCGTGCACCGCTACTCGCTGGCGGCGCATGCACCGTGGATGGACCCGGAGGTTTCCGAGCTGACCTTGCTGATCAGCCACCAGGACCAGGTCACCGAGTTGCCGGAAGGCGCCACGGTAATCGCCTCCAGCGACTTCTGCCCGAATGCGGCGTATCACATCCGCGACCAGGTGCTTTGTTTCCAGGGCCACCCGGAGTTCGTCCACGACTATTCGCGGGCGCTGCTCGATGCGCGTCAGGAATACCTCGGGGACGAGGTGTACCAAAAGGCGATTGCCAGCCTGGCCACTGAGCACCAGGGCGACCTGGTGGGCGAATGGATGCTGCGCTTCATCCAGCAGCCGGCCAAGGCCAGCGACAGCGCCGCCTGATTCGACCCGGGCCGCACAGCGGCCCCGGCACGCTAAAGCCAGCCGGCTTTCTTGAAGCTGGCAAACAACCCCGTACACCCCAGCGCGATCACACCCAGTACTGCGAAGTAGCCATAGTGCCACCCCAACTCTGGCATGTTCTGGAAGTTCATCCCGTAGATCCCGGCAATCGCCGTGGGGAAGGCCAGGATCGCCGCCCACGCGGCGAACTTGCGCTGCACGATGCTCTGCCGTGACGATTCCAGCAGCATGCCGATTTCGATGGTCTGGCTGGCGATGTCGCGAATCCCGGCCAGGTCCTCCATCTGCCGCGTCACGTGGATCTGCACGTCACGAAAGTACGGGCGCATGTTCTTGTCGATGAACGGGAAGCTCAGGCGCTGCAGTTCCTCGCTGATTTCCACCATCGGCGCCACATAACGGCGCAGGCGCAGGATGTCGCGGCGCAGGCCGTGCAGGCGCTGGATATCCTCCTCCTGCAGCGTGGTGCTCAGCACGCTCTGTTCCAGCTCCTCGATCTCGCCATGAATGGCCTCGCTGACCGGCTGGTAGTTCTCGGTGACGAAGTCGAGCAGGGCATACAGCACGAAGTCTTCGCCATGTTCGAGCAGCAGCGGGCGCGCCTCGCAGCGCTGGCGCACCAGCGCGTAGGATTTCGAGTGGCCATTGCGGCAGGTGATGATGTAGCCGTTGCCAGCGAAGATGTGGGTCTCGATGAACTCCAGCTTGCCCTGATGGCGGACTGGCGAATAGGTGACGATGAACAGCGCGTCACCGAACGTTTCCAGCTTGGGCCGGCTGTGTTTTTCCAGCGCGTCCTCGATGGCCAGTTCGTGGAGGTTGAACTGGCACTGCAAGTTGGCCAGTTCCTCGGCGTTGGGCTCTTCCAGGCCGATCCACACGAAGTGCCCCGGCTTGCGCGCCCACTCGCTGCCTTCGTCGATATTGATGTTGGTGACCTTTCTGCCAGCGGCATACACCGCCGATGCCACGACTCGACCCATGGTTATCCACTTGTTCGGTTGTACACGGGTTACAGCTTGGGCTGTAGTTGGCTGCAGAGCAACTGGCGGCGCAAGCTTGCTCGCGATCAAAGCAACCTAGGCCTTTGCCAGTTCGTTTTCCATGTTGTCGATGCACAGCTGCATCTGTGTGCGGCACTGTTCGATCAGTGCGGGCAGGTCCTGCTGGCTGAGGCCGCGGGTGGCGATCGGCGGCAACGAGCGCACGATCACGGTCCGCCGCCGCCAGCTGTTCAGGCTCAGGCGCCGGGCATAGCGGCTGACGCACACCGGGACGATCGGCACGCCGGCCTCCACGGCCATGTGAAAGGCGCCTTTCTTGAACGCCAGCAATTGTTCGTCGGGGTTGCGCGTGCCTTCCGGGAAGATCCAGATCGAAGTGTCATCCTGCAGGATACGCGTGGTGGTCTGCATGGCCTTGCGCGCCTGGTAGGCGTTTTTACGGTCGACCAGCACATTGCCACCGAGCCAGAACAGCTGGCCGAACAGCGGGATCCAGCCGAGGCTCTTCTTGCCAATGGCAACGGTGCGTTGCGGTACCACATGGCCGAGGATGAACAGGTCGAAGTTGGACTGGTGATTGGCGACGATCACGCAGCCGGGCGGCTGGTCCCACAGCGGGCCGACTTCGGCCTTGACCTTGATGCGCATCAGCCAGGTGGCTGGCACGCTGTAGAGGCGCGCGAAGACACGGCTGTTATCGCGGTTGAAGGGGCGCAGCAGGCCGATCAGCAGGCCGATGACGCCCACCAGCAGAAAATGCAGCCCCAGCAGGAACATGCGAAGCGAGTAAAGCATGGTACGACTCACACCAGACAGTCGCGAGGCAGTGTACGGCTGTGCACTGGCCGCGGCAAACCCTGGTGTGAGCCGGTGCACTCAGCCCATGTGGCCCTGGTCGAGCAGGATCGCTTCGTCGAGGCTATCCAGCAGCGCCTTGCGCACCTTCAGCTTGGTGTTCTTGTGCGCCAGCATGTTCAGCTTCTTCAGCTCGCGGGCCACGCCCTGGGCGACCTCAAGCAGCTGCTCGGCTGGCACGACCTTGTCGAGGAAGCCGGCATCCAGGGCATCCTTGGGCTCGAACATTTCGGCATTGATCACCGAGCGGTGGAAGGCCGAGCGACGCAGGCGGTCGCGGGCCAGTTCGATGCCGGCGTGGTGCATGGTCATGCCGATCTGCACTTCGTTCAGGCCGATCTTGTACGGCCCTTCGACGCCGATGCGGTAGTCGGCCGACAGCAGCAGGAAAGCGCCCTTGGCCACGGCATGGCCGGGGCAGGCGACGATCACCGGGAACGGGTGCGACAGCAGGCGGCGGGCCAGGGTGGAACCGGCGGTGACCAGGGCGACGGCTTCTTTCGGGCCGGAGGTCATCACCTTGAGGTCGTAGCCACCCGAGAGGATGCCTGGCTGGCCGGTGATGATCACCACGGCGCGTTCCTGCGTGGCGCGGTCGAGGGCGGCATTGAAGGCCGCGATGACATCCGGCGAGATGGCGTTGACCTTGCCGTTGTTCAGGGTCAGGGTGGCGATGCCGTCTTCGGCGTGGTAGGTAATCAGCTCGCTCATGGCGCTATCCTTAGGGTGACGTGGCGAAGACGTTACCCAGCACCGCGAGCCAGGTAAAGCAGCAAGGCTGACCGGCCAGTCAGCGTCGGGCTGCAATGCCTTGTGCGGCGAGGGTGCAGCGTTTGTGACGAGTAAAAGCGCTGGCCAGATTGGCCGCTTTGCCCTGACAACCCCGGCTTTTCAGTGGGTTGGCTTAAATGCATGAAAAATTTGAAAAAAATGCTTGCCAAAGAAAAGCTCTTCTACTAAATTAGCGCGCCTCGACGGGGTGAAAGCCTTGAAGAGAAAACGGTGAAGTGTCCGAGTGGTCGAAGGAGCACGCCTGGAAAGTGTGTATACGAGAAATCGTATCAAGGGTTCAAATCCCTTCTTCACCGCCACATTCTGCAAAAGCCCCCGAGCTGAAAAGCTCGGGGGCTTTTGCATTTTGAGGCCGCGTAGCAACCGGGCCCGGGCCTCGCCGGGGCTCAATCGGCAGGTGGCGGGCGGCGATGCTGGCGCCAGGTGTCGTCGATCTTCGACCAGGTCTTGCCGTCGGTGATGGCCATCAGTTTGCGCCCATCCTTGAAGGTGGCCAGGAAGGTGGCTTCTTCCTCTTTGCCGCCCAGCCAGAGCCCGGCCAGCAACCCCACCGGGCCGGCCACCAGCGCCCCGGCCACGCCCCAGCCGAGGGCGGTGCCCAGGCTGCGGCTGGACTCCAGGCTGGCCAGGCGCAGGTCAGCGATGCGGGCCAGTGAGATGCGCTCCCCGGGTGAAGGGCTGCGCGGGGTCTTGAGTGTGAGCGATCCATTGCGAAACTCGCCTTCACCTTGCAAGAAATCGCCGGATTGCACCGTGAGTCTTGTCATTGAGTCGTCCTGTCAGTGAAAGGTCTGTGACCAGCGCTTACTGAGCGCCGCCGGGGCAGGCAAGTCAACGGCCAGGCGACGGAGGGTAATGCGGCGGGTCGTCACATCCGCTGATGGCCTCAAGCCAGTTGCGCGGCGGCCTTGCGCTGCGAAACGCCCCAGACCACCAAGGCCAGCGTGCCGATCACCAGGCCTGCCACCACGATGCCCATCCACCCTTGGCGCTGGAACAGTTGCGTGCCCAGCAACGAGCCTAGCGCACCGCCGATGAAGTAACAGGTGATGTACCCGGCATTCAGCCGCGTGCGTGCTTCGGGGCGCAAGGCGATCACGGCATTCTGGTTGCTCACGTGTACCAGCTGCACGGCCAGGTCTAGGGCCAGTACGCCGACCAGCAACGCCAGCAGCGAGGTTTCGGCAAAACCCAGCGGGACCCACGACAGCAGCAGCGCCGCCAGGCCAACAGTGGTGCCCAGCGAGCCCTTGCCACGGTCGGCCAGGCGCCCGGCCCAGTTGGCCGCCAGTGCCCCCGCGGCGCCGGCCAGGCCGAACAGCCCGATGGCCGCGTCGGAGTAGTGATAGGGCTCGCGTGCCAGCAGGAACGCCAGCGGTGTCCAGAACAGCGCGAACAGGCTGAACGCCAGCAGGCCGAGCAGCGAGCGCAGGCGCAGCACCGGCTCTTCGATGAACAGGCGGAACACCGAGCCGATCAGCGCCGGGTATTTCAAGCCGGCATGGCTATTGTGTTCGGGCAGGTTGCGGTACAGCGCCAGCGCGGTGAGTGCCATCAGCACGGCGGCCAGCACATAGATGCTGCGCCAGCCGCCCAGCTCGGCCATGAAACCGGCGGCTGTGCGCGCCAGCAGGATGCCGAGCAGCAACCCACTCATCAAGGTGCCCACTGCGCGGCCGCGCTGATGCGGCTCGCTCAGGGTAGCCGCCATGGGCACGAGGATCTGCGCCACCACCGAGAACAGACCGGTGAGCGCGGTACCGAGCAGCAACCAGGGCAAGCTTGGGGCGCAGGCGCTGATGACCAGGCCCAAGGTGGAGATAGCGGTCATCACCACGATCAGCCGGCGCTGCTCGAACAGGTCACCCAGCGGTGCCAGCAGTAGCAGGCCGGCACCGTAGCTCAGTTGCGCGGCGATGACGATGCTGCCGGCGCTGGCGGTACTCAGGCCGAACTGTTGGGCGATGCTGTGCAGCAGCGGTTGGGCGTAATAATTGCTGGCCACGGCCAGGCCGGTGGCGGTGGCCATCAGCAGGATCAGCGCGCGGCTCAAGGAGGGGGATTTCATGGGGTTCTCGTTGGGGGCTGAGGGTGTTCGTCGATAAATTTGTTGCGCCTGTGAGATCGAGCGCCGCCCGTGCGGCGCTCGATCTGCGTACCAGCATACAACTTAAGGCATGCGCATCGCCGCCCTGACACTCTCCCTCAAGCCGCAAACCCACCATCGGCCAGCAAGCTGGCCCCGGTGATGTAACCCGCCTCAGGCCCGGCAAGGTACGCCACGAAGCTGGCAATCTCGTCTGCCTGCCCATACCGCCCGATCGCCATCAGCGGAATCAGGCTTTCGGCGAACTCGCCACTGGCCGGGTTCATGTCGGTGTCCACCGGCCCTGGCTGCACGTTGTTCACGGTAATCCCCTGCGGCCCGAGGTCGCGGGCCATGCCCTTGGTCAGGCCGACCAGCGCCGACTTGCTCATGGCATACGGGGCGCCTCCGGCGAACGGCATGCGTTCGGCGTTGGTGCTGCCGATGTTGATGATGCGCCCGCCCTGGCCCATGTAGCGGGCTGCGGCCTGGCTGGCGACGAACACGCTGCGCACGTTGACTGCGAGGGTGCGGTCGAAGTCCGCCAGGTCGAACTCGGCCAGCGGCGCAACCGCCAGCACGCCGGCATTGTTGACCAGGATGTCGAGGCGGCCGAAAGCCTTCACCGCGTCGTCGATCGCCAGTTGCAGGGCAGAGGCGTCGGCGCTGTCGGCGCGCAAGGCCAAAGCCTCGCCGCCAGCAGCCTTGACCTCTTCGGCCAGCGCTTCGGCCGGGCCGGCAGAACTGACGTAGGTGAAGGCCACCTGTGCACCTTCTCGGGCCAGGCGTCGCACAATGGCTGCGCCGATACCGCGCGAGCCGCCTTGGACGAAGGCGACTTTGCCTTCGAGGGTAAGTTGCTTGGACATGCTGATCTCCTGCTGGAAGCAAGGCCGAATGCCTTGGATGGACGCAGTATCGACCGCTGATTACCTGCTGATAAGATGGCAATCACTATTAGCAGAGTAAACCTTTGGTTGGTAATCAATGGCCATGGAATCCTTCAACGCCCTCGAGTGCTTCATCCGAAGTGCCGAGGTGGGCAGTTTCGCCGAGGCAGCCCGGCGCCTGAGCATCACCCCGGCGGCGGTGGGCAAGCACGTTGCCCAGTTGGAGGCGCGCCTCGGGGTGCGGCTGTTCCAGCGTAGTACGCGCAAGCTGACCCTGACCGAAGCCGGGCAGCGATTTCTCGGCGAGGTGAGCGAGAGCTTTCGCACCATCCAGTACGCCGTGGCCAACCTGGCCAGCGCCGAGGGCCAGCCGGCCGGGCTGCTGCGGGTGAGCATGGGCACCGTGTTCGGCCGCTTGTACGTGCTGCCGCTGCTCGGCGAGTTTCTGCAGCGTTATCCGGCGATCACCCCCGACTGGCATTTTGACAACCGCCAGGTCGACCTGATCGGCCAGGGCTTCGATGCCGCCATAGGCGGTGGTTTCGAGCTGCCGCTGGGCGTGGTGGCACGCAAGCTGACCCCGGCCCATCGGGTGCTGGTGGCGGCGCCCGGCTACCTGCACCGGCACGCTGCTATCGAAGACCCGCAGGTATTGCAGCGTCACGACGGAATTCTGATCCGTTCCCCACAGACCGGGCGGGTACGTTCCTGGCCCTTGACCAGTCGATGGCAGGAACAACAGCCGTTGCTGTTGCGCCAGGCGATGACCATGAGCGATTCGGACGCGGCGTGTGCGGTGGCGCAGCAAGGGTTGGGCATCGCCCTGGTCAGCTTGCCGTTCGCCGTGCCGTACCTGGAGGCCGGGCAACTAAAGCGGGTGTTGCCGGACTGGTATGTGGATGACGGGCATATCAGCCTGTATTACGCGGAGCACAAGCTGTTGCCGGGCAAGACCCGGGCGTTCATCGACTTTGTGGTGGAGCAGTTTGCCGAGCGGGGGTTGGCGAGGCGGTTTGATGCTTTGGTCTAGAGTGGTGCCGCCTCAGGCGACATCGATGATGTAGAAAAGCTGATCCCCAAGCCTCACCTCATCCTCGACCTTCTTGCCCACCAGCTGCTGCCCGAGGGGCGAACGGGGCGTGATCACGGTCACCCACTCATCGCCTTCGCCAATCTTCAATCCTGCCGCTTCAGGCCCAAGGAACAGCACACGCTGCCCGCCGTCCTCATCCTCCAGGGTCACCAGATTGCTCACCTGCACCCCTTGCGCCGGGTCATACTCGCGCAACAGCAACTGCTGATAAGTCAGCAGCGCCTGGCGAATCTCGGCCGTGCGCCGCGCCTGCCCGGTGGCCAGGTACGACGCCTCAAGCCCCAGGGTGTCGTACTTGTTCTCGGCGATGTTCTCTTCGGCGGTGGCCGCTTCGTAGGCGGTCTGAGCCGCGCGGCGCAATACCTCCATGTCGGTTTCCAGGGCTGCGACGATGCGCGTGAGCAGGGTGGCCTTGTCCATGGTCAGTAACAGAACTCCAACACGTTGGCCTGGCTCTTTTCGGTCGGCGCGGTACGGTTCTGCGCAAGCCAGAACTGGCACTTGGGGCTGTTGAGGTTGCGTGGGTTGCCTTGGGCAGCCTCAGCGGCCTGCTGCATTTCCTGCTGGTGCAGGATGTCCTTGTAGCGCTCGAACATCTCGCTCTGCGCGTCCACCGGCTGTGCCGGTGCAGGCTTGCTGTAGGCCGGCGCCACCGCCTGGGCCACGGGGGCCACCTGTTCGGGCCACAGCTGCAGCGCCAGCCACAGGCTCAGGCCAATCGCCACGGCGCCGAGCCACAGGCCCAAGGCCACGCAGAAAATCAGTTGCAGCGGTTTGAGGGTGATCTTCAATTCACGTTGGCGGGGCATGGCAGCTTCCTGGCAGAGCGGGCGAAGGGGGCATTGTCGCATGCTGCTGGAGAATTTTTGTGCGGCGCTTTTGTCGACGACAAATTATCCGCAGAATTCGCCCTTTTCGCGCAAGGCAAGGCAGGGCATATGAAAACCACCTGGGACATTTTCTGCAGTGTCGTCGACAACTATGGCGATATTGGCGTGACCTGGCGCCTGGCCCGGCAGATGGTGGCCGAGCACGACCTGGCGGTGCGCCTGTGGGTGGACGACCTGAATGCCTTCGTGCCGCTGTGCCCGGGCGCCGATGCCGGTGCCGCGCAGCAATGGCAGCAGGGGGTCGAGGTGCGTGCCTGGCCTGCCGACTGGCAGCCCGCAGAGCCGGCCGACGTGGTGATCGGTGCCTTTGCCTGCCAGTTGCCGGCGGCCTACATCGAGGCGATGCGTGCTCGCCCGGCACCGGTGCTGTGGCTGAACCTTGAATACCTCAGTGCCGAGGACTGGGTCGAAGGCTGCCATGGCTTGCCATCGCCCCAGCCCAATGGCCTGCGCAAGGTGTTCTTCTTTCCGGGCTTCACCGACAAGACCGGTGGGCTGTTGCGCGAGGCTAGCCTGCTGCCGCGCCGGCAAGCCTTTGAGCAGTCGGCCGAGGCGCGTGCGGCGTTTCTCCAGAGCCTGGGCGTGCAGGCGCAGCCTGGCGCGCTGCTGGTGTCGCTGTTCGCCTACGAAAACGGGCAGCTGGGGCGCTGGCTCGATGCGCTGGCCGAGGATGCCCAGCCGGTTCACCTGCTGGTCCCGCAAGGGCGCATCCTCGGCGACCTGGGGGCCTGGCTGGGTGAGCAGCAACTGCAAGCTGGCGCTGTGCACCAGCGCGGCACCTTGACCGTGCAAATCCTGCCGTTCGTCAGTCAGGATGACTATGACCATCTGCTGTGGAGCTGCGATTTCAACGCGGTGCGCGGGGAAGATTCGTTCGTCCGCGCCCAGTGGGCCGGCCGGCCGATGCTGTGGCACATCTATGTGCAGGAGGAAAATGCCCACTGGGAAAAGCTCGAAGCCTTCCTCAGCCATTATCGACAGGGCTTGTCGGACGCCGCCAGCGAGGCGCTGATGGCCTTTTGGCGTGCCTGGAACATGAACCGCGACATGCACGCGGCCTGGCAAGGGGCCCGCAAACACTGGGCGGAACTGCAGCAGCACGCCCGTGATTGGGCCACTTGCCAGGCCGCTCGGCCGGACCTTGCCAAGGCGCTGGTACAGTTTTACCGAAATTGGCTATGATATGCGGCCTCGATTTTTATAAATCCATCCAGATTCGGATACTTCGTAATGAAAACTGGTAAAGAACTGAAACCCGGTACCGTACTGCGGATCGACAACGACCCGTGGCTGGTTCAGAAAGCCGAGTTCACCAAGTCGGGTCGCAACAGCGCGATCATGAAGACCAAGCTGAAGAACCTGCTGACCGGCTACAAGACTGAAACCGTCTACGGTGCAGACGACAAGCTGGACGACGTGATCCTGGATCGCAAAGAAGCGACCCTGTCGTTCATCAACGGTGACGAATACACCTTCATGGACACCACCGACTACACCATGTACGAGCTGAACGCCGAGGACATCGAAGCCGTTCTGCCGTACATCGAAGAAGGCATGGAAGACGTCTGCGAAGCCGTGTTCTTCGAAGGCCGCCTGGTATCGGTTGAACTGCCGACCACCATCAGCCGTCAGGTCGAGTACACCGAGAACGCTGCTCGCGGCGATACCTCGGGCAAGGTCATGAAGCCTGCCAAGCTGAAGAACGGTACCGAGATCTCGGTAGCCGACTTCATCGAGATCGGTGAGTTCATCGATATCGATACTCGCGACAACAGCTTCAAAGGCCGCTCCAAGAAGTAATCCTTCTTGCGAAACGCAAAAACCCGGCCTTGGCCGGGTTTTTTTGTGCCTGTGATTTACACGGTCACGTGCAGGCGCACGTCCACATTGCCGCGGGTGGCGTTGGAGTAAGGGCAGACCTTATGAGCCTTTTCCACCAGCGCTTCGGCGTCAGCCTGGGCCAGGCCTGGCAGGTTGATGTTCAGGTCGATGTCCAGGCCGAAACCACCGGGGATCTGGCCGATGCCGACCTTGGCGGTGATCGAGGCATCCGCGGGCAGGGCTTTCTTCTCCTGGCCGGCAACGAACTTCAGTGCGCCGATGAAGCAGGCCGAGTAGCCGGCGGCGAACATCTGTTCAGGGTTGGTGCCGTCACCACCGGCGCCGCCGAGCTCCTTGGGGGTGCTCAGCCTGACTTCCAGCTTGCCGTCGCTGGAGCGGGATTTGCCGTCGCGACCGCCGGTGGAAGTGGCTTCTGCGATGTACAGCGGAGTGACCTTTTGCATCTTGAGCCTCGCTAGTGTGCTGTGCGCCCCTGGTGATCAGGTGGCGTCGTGTGAGTACGGGATTTAAATTAGCGCGCAATTAGTTAGTGCGCAAGATAAATATTCACCGTTCATCGGAACGAGCAACACACAGCGTAGCCGTCAGAGGTTTTTTTGCAGGCTGTCGCGCAGCTCCAGCAGGTCAGTCTGCAGCTGTTGCAGGCGTTCGAGGCTGCGGCCGCTCGCCTTCAGAATGCATTGAGGCACTTCCCGAGCCTGCTGCTGCAGGGCGCGGCCCTTGTCGGTCAGCTGCACCAGCACCACACGCTCATCTTCGCGGCTGCGGTTGCGCTGCAGCAGGCCTTCGCTTTCCAGGCGCTTGAGCAGGGGCGTGAGCGAACCGGGGTCGGTCAGCAGGTGCTGGCTGATTTCGCCTACGGTAAGACCGTCCTGCTCCCACAGCACGAGCATGGCCAGATACTGCGGGTAGGTCAGGCCCAGTGCTTGCAGCAGAGGCTTGTAGACCTTGGTCATCAGCAACGAGGTGGAGTGCAGAGCAAAGCAGACCTGGTTGTCCAGCAGCAGCTCGTCACAAGAGGCTTGAGTGTTGGCGTTCATGCAGGTCCTTGAATGTCATCAATGGAGAAATCTAGCACGCTGAAGGTTGGGGCGCTTACTGCCAGCGCAGTTCACTGCGCAGCGCCAGGTCCCAGGGTGGAACCGGGCTGAAGCGGCTCTTGAGAAATTCGAGCAGCAAACGGCTGCGAGAGTTCGTTTCATGTTCAAGGCGCAGTGCATAAATGCCGCTGGTTTCGGCTTCGGGCAGGCCGCTGTCGCAGAACAGCGGCAGCAGTTCGCCGCGCAGCAGGTAGTCGCTGATCAGCCAGGTAGGCAGGTGGGCGATGCCGAGGCCGGCGAGGGCGCCGAACAGCAGGGTCTCGGCGTTGTTGGCAGCCATGCGCATGCGCGCCGGGCGGTACAGGCGCATCTGCCCGTCGACTGCGAAGCGCCAGGCGAACGGTGGTGCCAGGCCGTCCCAGTCGAGGCCGTCGTGGCCGGGCAGCTCGCTGGGGCAGCTGGGCATGCCGCGGCTGGCCAGGTAGGCCGGGCTGGCGCAAGCGATGCGTACCATATGCGCCAGCTTGGTGGCCACCAGCCGGGTATCGGCCAAGGGGCCGGCGCGCAGCACCAGGTCGACCTCGCCCAGGTGGCTGCCATGCAGGTCGACGAAACTGTCGATCAGGCGCAATTGCACGTCCAGGCCCGGATAGGCCACCAGGAAATCGGCGATTGCCGGCGCCAGGTGACGGCGGCCGAAGGCGGCCGGGGCATCGATGCGGATCAAGCCTTCCGGGGCACTGCTCAGCGATACGGCTTCGGCGCGGGCCAGGCGCAGCTCTTCGAGAATGCGCCGGGCGCGTTCGGCAAAGGCATTGCCCGCCGGGGTGGCGCGTACGGCATGGGTGCTGCGCGTGAACAGGCGGCTACCGACGGCGCTCTCCAGGTTGTCGATGCGCCTAGCCACGGCGGACGGGGTCAGTGGATGGCGGCGAGCGGCGGCAGAGAAGCTTCCGCTCTCCAGCACATCAAGAAACAGGCTCAACTGGTCAGTCAGGGTGTCGGGGTTCATGATCATTCGCTTTTGCAAGAAACGCATAGCCATTGTGCGTTGCTGTGCGTTTCCCCGCCAGAGCGCAATCGTTAGCATGCCCGCATTACCAACGCAGGCGGATGAGGCCCTGATGATCGAGTGGTTGTTGTATATCGTACTGGGCGCTGGCCTGGGCACCATGGGTGGGTTGTTCGGTATCGGCGGCGGGCTGATCGCCATCCCGGCACTGGGCGTGCTATTTGGCCTCGACCAGCAGTTGGCGCAAGGCACGGCGCTGGTCATGGTGGTGCCGAACGTGCTGCTGGCGCTGTGGCGTTATCACCAGCGCAACCGCATCGAGCTGCGCCATGCCGTGCCGCTTTCTTTGTGCAGCTTCCTGTTCGCCTGGCTCGGCTCGGTCTGGGCGGTGGGTATCGATGCCCACTCGATGCGCCTGGGCTTTGTCGGCTTCCTGGTGGCGCTGGCCATCTGGAACGTGGCGCGGATGTTCCTCAAGGTCTCGCCGCCCAGCGCCGAGCTGCGTTACGCCTGGCCCTGGCTCGGTGTGCTGGGCAGCTTTGCCGGCACCATGGGCGGGTTGTTCGGTGTCGGCGGTGCCGTGGTGGCCACGCCGATCCTGACCAGTGTGTTCGGTACCACCCAGGTGGTGGCGCAGGGCCTGTCGCTGGCGCTGGCGGCACCGAGTACCTTGGTGACCCTGGTGACCTATGGGGTGCACCACAGCGTCGACTGGAGCGTGGGCATTCCCCTGGCAGTCGGCGGGCTGCTGAGCATCAGCTGGGGGGTAAGGCTGGCGCATGCGCTGCCCGAGAAAGTACTGCGGGCGATGTTCTGTGTGTTCCTGGTGGTGTGTGCGGTGATGCTGGGCCTCGAGGTGTAGGGGTCACATGAACCCCTCGACGATGTAGTCGGCCATGCAGTCGGTGATCGGCGACTGGCTCTGGCTGTTGCGCAACAGCATCACGTTGGCCACCGGCAACTGCGGCAAGCCTTCGTTTTCGCCGAGAATGCGCAGGTTGCCGCCGATCAGGCTCTGCAATTGCGCGGTCACTGCCAACCCTGCGGTGACGATGGCAAAGATCGCCGCCAGGCTGGGGCTGGTGTAGGCGATGCGGTAGTCGATGCCTTGGGCCTCCAGAGCGTTGCAGGTCCAGGCACGGCAGAAGCAGTCGGTGTTGAACAGCGCCAAGGGCATTGGCCGTTGCTCCTGCGGGCAGAAGCCTTCGGCGGCTGCCCATACCAGGCGTTCCTGGCGCAGCAACTGGCCAACCTCGTTGCCCGGTTCGCGGGTGACGATGGTCAGGTCCAGGTCCTGGCGCAGCATCAATTGCCTGGACGAGTCGCAATGCACCTCCACCTGCACCAGCGGGTAGGCCTGGGCGAAGCTGGAGAGGATGGTCGGCAGGAAGCGCATGGCGTAGTCGTCCGGCGTGCCGATGCGCACCATCCCGACCATGTGTGGCATGCGCAGGGTGTTGAACACTTCGCCATGCAATTTGAGGATGCGCCGGGCGTAGCCGAGCAGCACCTGGCCCTCGGCGGTAAGCCGGACCTGACGGCCGTCACGCTCGAACAACTGGCGCTGCAGGATGTCTTCTTCCAGGCGTTTCATCTGCATGCTCACCGCCGACTGGGTGCGGTTGACCACTTCACCGGCGCGGGTGAAGCCGCCTTGTTCGGCGATGGCGACAAAGGTGCGCAGCACGTCGGCATCAAGGCTCTGGTACTGGGACATTGCATCAATCTCCGAGATGCATGGCATCAGAAACATTCGTTGGATTGATCTTAAGCCTGGGCGGAGACTGAAGCCATCAACACGGAGGGCTTCACGATGAAAGGTCATGTCAGCAGCATCCAGCAACCTGCCTTTTCCCTGAACCACCTGTGGCATGTGGCCCTGGACCGTCCTGCCCGGTGGCTGCAGCTGTACCGCCAGCGCCAGGAACTGGCCAGCCTGAGTGATGAGACCTTGCATGACTTGGGCTTGAGCCGGGCAGACATCCAGCAAGAGGCCGAGCGGCATTTCTGGGATGACCCGTTGCGTAAATGAGCTAGGTTTGTCGGTGGGTCTACCGGCCTCATCGCGGCTAAAGCCGCTCCTGCAGCGGACGCGGTAGCCTCTGTAGGGGCGGCTTTAGCCGCGATGACGCCGGTAGACCCACCACAAGGAGGCCAGGCTTGCCGCTCAAACTGTCCATCACCCAGGCCCGGCGCCTGGCCCTGTCTGCCCAAGGCTTCGGCAAGCAGCCTGGCTCCGCGCCGACCCTGCCGGCACTCAAGCGCATGCTGCAACGCCTGGGCGTGGTGCAGATCGACTCGGTCAACGCCGTGGTCCGCTCCCATTACCTGCCGCTGTTTTCTCGCCTCGGCAACTACCCAGTGGAACTGCTCGACCAGCTCGCCTGGGGCCGTGGCCGCCAGCGCCAGCTGTTCGAATACTGGGGCCACGAAGCCTCGCTACTGCCGCTTAACCTCTACCCCCTGTTGCGCTGGCGCATGGCCCATGCCGCCGATGGCCGGGGCATCTACCGCCAGCTCGCGCGGTTCGGCCGCGAACGCCAGGACGTGATCGCCCGCGTGCTGGCCGCCGTGCGTGAGCAGGGCGCGCTGGGCGCGGGCAGCCTGTCCACCCGGCAGGAGCGGGCGGGCCCGTGGTGGGACTGGAGTGAAGAAAAGCACGCGCTGGAATGGTTGTTCGCCGCCGGTGAAGTGACGGTGGCGGGGCGGCGCGGTTTCGAGCGGCTCTACGATGTGCCGGAAAAGGTCCTGCCCAAGGCCATTCTCGACCAGGCCCTGCCAAGTGAAACCGAGGCCCGCCAAGGCTTGATGCTGCACGCCGCCACGGCGCTGGGCGTGGCCACCGAGCGCGACCTGCGCGACTACTTCCGCCTCGAGCCAGGCCAGGGCCGGGCGGCATTGCAAGCCCTGCTCGCCGACGGCCGCCTGCAGCCGGTCGAAGTGCAGGGCTGGAAGCAACTCGCCTACTGCGCCGGCACACCGCGCATCCCCCGACGCGTCGAGGCCAGCGCACTGCTGTCGCCGTTCGATTCACTGGTCTGGGAGCGCAACCGCACCGAGCGACTGTTCGATTTCCACTACCGCCTGGAGATCTACACCCCGGCGCACAAACGGGTCTATGGCTACTACGTGCTGCCGTTCCTGCACCGCGAGCGCATCGCCGCGCGCCTGGACCTGCGCGCCGAGCGCGCCCTTGGGCAACTGGCGGTGCATGCCGTGCACGCGGAGTCGGTGGCGTTGGACGAGGAGGGCTATCAAGCCCTGGCGGCTAATCTGCTGCGCCTGGCCCAGTGGCTGGGCCTGGAACGGGTGCAACTGAACTGCCCGCGGGCTGAGGGCAGCCAGTTGCGTCAGGCTTTGCTCAGCGCCGCACCTGCTTGAGGGTTTCGGCGATCAGGAAGGCCAGTTCCAGCGACTGATCGGCGTTCATCCGTGGGTCGCAGTGGGTGTGGTAGCGGTCGGACAGGGCATCTTCGGTGATCGGCCGGGCGCCGCCGATGCACTCGGTGACGTTCTGCCCGGTCATTTCGATATGGATGCCGCCGGCATGGCTGCCCTCGGCCTGGTGCACCTGGAAGAACTGCTTCACCTCGTCGAGGATCTGCGCAAAGTCTCGGGTCTTGTAACCGCTGCTGGCCTTGATGGTGTTGCCATGCATCGGGTCGGAGCTCCACAGCACCTTGCGCCCCTCGCGCTCGACGCTGCGAATCAGCCCTGGCAGGTGCGCGCCGACCTTGCCGGCGCCCATGCGCACGATCAGGTTGAGGCGGCCGGGGTCGTTGGCCGGGTTGAGCGTGTCGATCAGGCGGATCAGCTCGTCGGGGTTCATGCTCGGGCCGACCTTTACCCCGATCGGGTTATGTACGCCGCGCAGGAACTCGACATGGGCACCGTCGAGCTGGCGGGTACGGTCGCCGATCCACAGCATGTGCGCGGAGCAGTCGTAATAGTCGCCGGTCAGGCTGTCCTGGCGTACGAAGGCTTCTTCATAGTTGAGCAGCAGCGCCTCGTGGGCGGTGAAGAAACTGGTTTCGCGCAGTTGCGGCGCGCTGTCCAGGCCGCAGGCGCGCATGAACGCCAGGGTTTCGTCGATGCGGTTGGCCAGCTGGTGGTATTTGTCGGCCAGCGCCGAATTGGCGATGAAGTCGAGGTTCCACTTGTGCACCTGGTGCAGGTCGGCGAAACCGCCCTGGGCGAAGGCGCGCAGCAGGTTGAGGCTGGCAGTGGCCTGGTGGTAGGCCTGCAGCAGGCGCTCCGGGTCCGGCACGCGGCTCTTTTCGTCGAAGCCGATGCCATTGACGATGTCGCCACGGTAAGCCGGCAGGGTGACGTTGCCGATGGTTTCGTCGCCTGAGGAGCGCGGCTTGGCAAACTGCCCGGCCATGCGCCCGACCTTCACCACCGGGCAACCGGCGGCGAAGGTCATGACGATGGCCATCTGCAGCAGTACCTTGAAGGTGTCGCGGATCTTCGCTGCCGAGAACTCGGCGAAGCTCTCGGCGCAGTCGCCACCCTGCAGCAGGAAGGCGCGGCCCTCGGTAACTTCAGCGAACTGCCGGCGCAGCTCGCGGGCCTCGCCGGCGAACACCAGGGGTGGGTAGCTGGCCAGGGTCTGCTCGACCTTGCGCAGGTGCGCGGCGTCGGGGTAGGTCGGTTGCTGCTGGATCGGCAGGGCACGCCAGCTGTCGGGGCTCCACGGTCGGTTCATCACAGGCTCGGTTTTGTCTGTTATAGGCTGCCTGCCATGGTAACAGCGGCGCCGAGCTTGTTGCATCCGGGGCGTTGGCGGACAATGCGCGTTTTGCGCGGGTGGGTGGCAGGTAGATGGCGACGGAGCGGGAAGAGAAGCTGTTGGCCCGGGTCGAGGATGCCTTTGGCGTCATCAGCGTGTACGAGGTGGAGGATTACCGCTTCCTCGAGTTCGGCGATGCCATCGAGCAGAGCTGCGTATTCACCGCAGACCCCAGCTGGCTGGAGTACGACTACACCCGCGCCATGCTGGTCGGTGCGCTGTGCCATGAACAGCCGGAAAGTGCGCTGTTTCTTGGTTTGGGCGCCGGTACCCTGACCCAGGCCTGCATGAAGTTCCTGCCGCTGGAGGACATCGAGGCCATCGAGCTGCGTGCCGACGTGCCGCGTCTGGCCATGCAATACATGGGGCTGGATGACGACCCCCGGCTGTACGTGCGCATTGGCGACGCCCTGGAGCTGCTGCCCACGGCCGAGCAGGCAGACCTGCTGTTCGTCGACCTGTACACCGACCATGGGCCGGGTGTCGGGCACCTGGCGTGGAATTTCCTCGAGAACTGCCAGAAGCAACTCAACCCGGGTGGCTGGCTGGTGATCAACCAGTGGGCCAACGACGACGGCAAGCCGTTGGGCGCGGCGCTGCTGCGCGGGTTGTACCACCGGCATTACTGGGAGCTACCGGTGAAGGAGGGCAATGTGATCTTGCTGGTGCCGGCGGACCTGGAGCAGGAGCTGGACCTCGCTGGTCTGCGGGCGCGGGCCGAGGCGCTGGCGCCGCGGCTGGGGTACAGCCTGGAAGGCTTGATCCGCGAGATACGCCCGGCAACCTGAAGATCGCGTCGCCTGCTTCGCGGGTAAACCCGCTCCTACAGGGGTATCACTGCCCTCAGGCTTAGCGCGGTACCTGTGGGAGCGGGTTCACCCGCGAAGAAGCCAGCACGGAGCTTCAGAAGAAAACCGATTCAGCTGCCTCCGCCTGATGGCCCGATACTGGCTGTTGGGACAGAAAAATTTACTCACTCCCCGGCATTAATTCGGGTATAGTACGCGCCGGTCTTTTAGCGGACCTCAAAATCAGGTGGTGCAAATCCTCCGAGTCCAGCTTCGGCTGCACGTCCGCTAGGCGGACCTTCTCAAGTTTTTCTTTTTCAATCGTTTTCGCAAATCCCCGCCGACAAAGCTGCCTGGGTGACCGTTCCGGTCTTTCAAGGCATGTGCAGCTTTGCAGCATGGGTCTTTGCGGATGCACTTAGAGGCAGACCCATGACCCAGGAAACCGGCGGCTTCGCCGCTCTCGATCTTAATCAGAACATTGTTGCTGCCGTACTGGCTACCGGCTACGAAGAGCCATCGGCCATTCAGCAACAATCGATCCCGATCATCCTCGCCGGTCACGACATGATCGGCCAGGCGCAGACTGGCACCGGCAAGACCGCTGCCTTCGCCCTGCCGATCCTCAACAAGATCGATGTGAGCAAGCGCGAACCGCAAGCCCTGATCCTGGCGCCAACCCGTGAGTTGGCGCTGCAAGTTGCTACCGCTTTCGAAACCTACGCCAAGCAGATGCCAGGCGTAAACGTAGTGGCCGTGTACGGTGGTGCCCCGATGGGCCCACAGCTGCGCGCCATTCGCAACGGCGCGCAAATCGTCGTCGCCACCCCGGGCCGTCTGTGCGACCACCTGCGTCGTGACGAGAAAGTCCTGTCGACCGTGCAGTACCTGGTGCTGGACGAAGCCGACGAAATGCTCAAGCTGGGCTTCATGGACGACCTCGAAGTGATCTTCGATGCCATCCCGGCCAGCCGCCAGACCGTGCTGTTCTCCGCCACCCTGCCATCGTCGATCCGCTCGATCGCCGAACGCCACCTGCGCGAGCCCAAGCACGTCAAGATCCAGAGCAAGACCCAGACCGTCACCGCGATCGAGCAGGCCCACCTGATGGTCCACGCCGACCAGAAGATCCCGGCCGTGCTGCGTCTGCTGGAAGTCGAAGAGTTCGACGCGCTGATCGCCTTCGTGCGCACCAAGCAAGCCACCCTGGACCTGGCCGCCGCGCTGGAAGCCAAGGGCTACAAGGCTGCCGCGCTGAACGGCGACATCGCTCAGAACCAGCGTGAGCGGGTGATCGACTCGCTGAAGGATGGCCGCCTGGACATCGTCGTCGCCACCGACGTCGCTGCCCGTGGTCTGGACGTACCGCGCATCACCCACGTGTTCAACGTCGACATGCCGTACGACCCGGAATCCTACGTGCACCGTATCGGCCGTACCGGCCGTGCCGGCCGCGATGGCCGTGCGCTGCTGCTGGTCACCCCGCGTGAGCGCCGCATGCTGCAGGTGATCGAGCGCGTGACCGGGCAGAAGGTTGCCGAAGCCCGCCTGCCGAACGCCCAGGCTGTGCTGGACGCCCGCATCAAGAAGCTGACCAACAGCCTGGCGCCGCTGGTTGCCGAAGCAGAAGCCACCCATGGCGAGCTGTTCGACCGCCTGACTGCCGACCTCGGCTGCAGCGCACGCGCCCTGGCTTCGGCCCTGCTGCGCAAGGCCACCAACGGCCAGGCGCTGGACCTGGCGACCGTCGAGCGCGAGCAGCCGCTGGTACCAAGCTTCGCCCCGCGTGGCGAGCGGACCGAGCGTGGTGAGCGCAGCGACCGTGGCGATCGCGGTGGTGACCGTGAGCGTCGTGCGCCAATGCCGCTGGCCGAAGGCCGCGTGCGCTGCCGTACCGCCCTGGGTGCCCGTGACGGTATCGCTGCCAAGAACCTGCTGGGCGCGATCCTCAACGAAGGTGGCCTGGCCCGTGACGCCATCGGCCGCATCCAGGTACGCGACAGCTTCAGCCTGATCGAGCTGCCGGAAGATGGCCTCGAGAAGCTGCTGTCCAAGCTCAAGGACACTCGCGTAGCCGGCAAGCAGCTGAAGCTGCGCCGTTATCGCGAAGATTGATCCTGATGCAGTGAAAAATCCCCGGCCCAGGTCGGGGATTTTTTTTGCCTGTCAGGGCCTCTCGCGGGTAAACCCGCTCCTACAGGGGCTTCACAGGCCTTGAGGGCTGTGAGGTTCCTGTAGGAGCGGGTTTACCCGCGAGAGGGCCCTTCAGTCGAACCGGTAGATGTCCATCCCCAGCGCCCCCAGGGTGAAGCCTTGGTGCACGATCCCGAACCTGTCCCCGGCCCCCATGGCAAAGAACAGCGGTAACAAATGCTCGTCGCTGGGATGGTTGCGCGCCGCAAATGGCGCCTGTTTCCGGTAGTCCAGCAGCGCCGCCTGGTCATCTGCCTGCAGCCGCTCCACCACCCAGTCGCGAAACGCCAGTGCCCAGGGTTCGACTGCATCCGGCCCCGCGTGCCAGTCCAGTTCACCGAGGTTGTGGGTAATGCTGCCGGAGCCAATCAGCAGGATGCCTTCGTTTCGCAGCCCAGCCAGCGCCTGGCCGACCTTGACCTGCAACCCGGGCCCCATCTGGCTGGGCAGCGATACTTGAATGACCGGGATGCTCGCATCCGGATACATCAGCGACAGCGGCACCCAGGCGCCATGATCGAACGGTCGTTGCGGGTCCAGGCGCGCCTGCAGCCGTTCAGCGACCCGGCTTGCCAGGTCTGGTTCGCCCGGCGCCGGATACTGCACCGCGTACAGCGCCGGCGGGAAGCCGTAGAAGTCGTGCCACGTCTCTGGTCGCGCGCCACTGGTTACCAGCAGCCCAGGGCTTTCCCAGTGCGCCGACACCACCACGATCGCCTTCGGCCGTGGCAGGGCGTTGGCCAGCCCGGCCAATGCCGGCCCGCTGGCGCCTGGTTGCAAGGCGAGCATGGGAGAACCGTGGGAAATGAACAGGCTGGGCAGCATGGCGGGGTCCTGAAGGTTAAGATGCAATCATCTTCAATCAACTATCGATCGAAATCCAAACCAAGTTTTACCGACAAACCATCTAAAAATCGGGAGTAATCATGGAACCAGCGTTCTGGCAGAAGCGGTGGGCCGACAACCAGATCGGTTTTCATCAAGCTCAAGTGAACCCTTTTCTGCAGAAGTATTGGCCGCAATTGCAGCTGGCGCCGGGCAGCCGTGTGCTGGTTCCGCTGTGCGGCAAGAGCCTGGACCTCGCTTGGCTGGCGGCGCAGGGGCACCGGGTGTTGGGGGTAGAGTTGTCACGCCAGGCAGTGGAGGCCTTCTTCCGTGAGCATGGGCTGGAACCATGGGTAGCGCAGCAGGGGGCCTTCGAAGTCTGGCGCAGCGGTGATGTGGAGCTTTGGTGTGGCGACTTCTTTGCCTTGCAGGCCGAGGATGTAATGGATTGCGCGGCGCTCTACGATCGCGCCGCACTTATTGCCTTGCCAGCGGAAATGCGTGCGCACTACATGCGCTTGCTTTCACAGGCATTGCCGGCCGGTGCTGGGCTGCTGCTGACACTGGATTACCCGCAGGCACTGCTGGCCGGGCCGCCGTTTTCGGTGGCTGACGATGAGGTGAGGCGCGGGTTTGCCGGTTGGCAGGTTGAGGCGCTTGACGAGCAGGAGGTGATCGGCGAGAGCCCCAGATTCCTGGAGGCGGGGGTCAAGAGCCTGATCGAGCGGGTGTACCGCGTGAAGTTCTGAGCGCAAACGAAAAAGGGCGACCGAGGTCGCCCTTTCCTTTACCGGTTGGATCAACCGCGGCGGCGCAGGGCCTCGATGCGGTCTTCCAGCGGCGGGTGGCTCATCAGCAGGCCAGCCAGGCCGTGCTTGAGGCCGCCATTGATGCCGAAGGCCTTCATGGTGTCGGGCATGTGCACCGGCAGGCCTTGCTCCACGCGCAGGCGCTGCAGGGCGCCGATCATCGCGGCGGTGCCGGCCAGTTGGGCACCGGCTTCGTCGGCACGGTATTCGCGGCGGCGCGAGAACCACATGACGATCATGCTGGCCAGAATGCCCAGGATCAGCTCGGCAACGATGGTCGCCACGTAGTAGGCGATGCCCTGGCCTTCTTCGTTCTTGAAGATCACCTTGTCGACGAAGTTGCCGATGATGCGGGCGAAGAACATCACGAAGGTGTTCACCACGCCCTGCACCAGCGCCAGGGTGACCATGTCACCGTTGGCCACGTGGCCGATCTCGTGGGCCAGCACGGCGCGCACTTCATCGGGCGAGAAGCGCTCCAGCAAGCCCTGGGACACGGCTACCAGCGCGTCGTTGCGGTTCCAGCCGGTGGCGAAGGCGTTGGCCTCGTAGGCCGGGAAGATACCCACTTCGGGCATCTTGATGCCGGCCTCGCGCGACAGCTCTTCGACCGTTTGCAACAGCCACTGCTCGTGGCGGGTGCGCGGCTGGCTGATGATCTGGGTGCCGGTGGTCATCTTCGCCATCCACTTGGAGATGAACAGCGAAACCAGGGAGCCGGCGAAGCCGAACACGGCGCAGAACACCAGCAGGCTGCTGAGGTTGAGGTCAACCCCGTTGGCGGCCATGAACCCGTTGAAACCGAACAGGCTCAGGGTAATGCTTGCAACCAGCACCACCGCGAGGTTGGTGGCTACAAACAACAGAATGCGCATCATGGTTGTTACGTTCTCCTGACGGATGAGTTGTTGCTTACTGCGGGGTATATAAGGTGCCGGTCGCAGGGTTTCAATCGGGCGACTATTTCAAACTGTGTACGGCGGAGTATGGCAGAGGTTTTTGCGCGGGCTGTGAGATAGAGCGTTGCAGGATGTAAGAAAAGGTGTTCGCGTTGAGGGTTGCGGCGTCTGTGCGATCGAGCGCCGCCCGCGCGGCGCATCGCGGATAAATCCGCTCCTACAGTTTGTTGCAACGCGCCGAACCTGTTACGCCATGGTTGCCCGCCTTGGCGCACGTTGTAGGATTTATCCGCGATGCGCCGCGCGGGCGGCGCTCGATCTCGGCGCCACCGCAAATCCCCCGTCGAACCCTACTGCGAATAGGTCCGCAGAAAATTACCGATCCGCCCGATCGCCGCCTCGAGGTCATCCACCCGCGGCAAGGTCACCACGCGGAAGTGGTCCGGCCACGGCCAGTTGAACGCCGTACCCTGAACGATCAGCAGTTTTTCCGACAGCAGCAGGTCGAGGGCGAACTTCTCGTCGTTGAGGATCGGGCAGACTTTCGGGTCGATCCGCGGGAACGCATACAGCGCGCCCATCGGCTTGACGCAGCTGACGCCCGGGATGTCATTGAGCAGCTCGTAGGTGCGGTTGCGCTGCTCCAGCAGGCGGCCCGGCGGCAGTACCAGGTCGTTGATGCTCTGGTAGCCGCCCAGGGCGGTCTGGATGGCGTGCTGGGCCGGCACGTTGGCGCACAGGCGCATGTTGGCCAGCATGTCGATGCCTTCGATGTAGCTCTGGGCGTGGTGCTTGGGCCCGGAGATGATCAGCCAGCCGGAACGGAAGCCGGCCACCCGGTACGACTTGGACAGGCCGTTGAAGGTCAGGCACAGCAGGTCCGGGGCCAGCGAGGCGGTGCTGATGTGCACGGCTTCGTCGTACAGGATCTTGTCGTAGATCTCGTCGGAGAACACCACCAGGTTGTGCTGGCGGGCCAGCTCCAGCATGCCCAGCAGCAGCTCTTTGGAGTACACCGCGCCAGTCGGGTTGTTCGGGTTGATGATCACCAGCGCCTTGGTGTTCGGGGTGATCTTGGCCTTGATGTCTTCCAGGTCCGGGAACCAGTCGGCCTGCTCGTCGCACAGGTAGTGCACCGGCTTGCCACCGGCCAGGCTCACGGCCGCAGTCCACAGTGGGTAGTCAGGGGCCGGGATCAGCACTTCGTCGCCGTTGTTGAGCAGCGCCTGCATCGACATCACGATCAGCTCGGACACCCCGTTGCCGAGGTAGATGTCCTCGATGGTGACGCCTTCGATTTCCTTCTGCTGGCAGTACTGCATCACCGCCTTGCGCGCGCTGAACAGGCCTTTGGAGTCGCTGTAGCCCTGCGCGGTCGGCAGATTGCGGATCACATCCTGGAGGATTTCGTCCGGCGCTTCGAAGCCAAACGGCGCCGGGTTGCCGATGTTCAGCTTGAGGATGCGGTGGCCTTCCTCTTCCAGGCGTTTGGCGTGCTTGAGCACCGGGCCGCGAATGTCGTAGCAGACATTGGCGAGCTTGTTCGATTTGCTGAACTGCATGATGTGATCCCGATTGAGAATACGCGGCGCCGCCGTCTAAGGTTTGAAAGGGCGGGGCGCGGGTGCCAGACTGGAGGCCTTGCACACGAAGCCGACTAATATACGTGCCACCCGCGTTACGGAAAAGACGGCGCGAGGTGAAATTCAGCCTGCCGAGGTTCACTTATGCAAAAGATCGACAAGACACTCGAAGAATGGCGCGCCATGCTCGACCCCGCGCAGTATCAGGTATGCCGCCTCAAAGGCACCGAACGGCCATTCAGTGGCAAGTACAACAGCGAGCGCCGGGCTGGCGTGTACCACTGCATCTGCTGCGACCTGCCGCTGTTCGACGCGCAGACCAAGTTCGATTCCGGCTGCGGCTGGCCCAGCTTCTACGCGCCGATCGAAGCCAGCGCGATGATCGAAATCCGCGACACCTCCCACGGCATGATCCGCACCGAGGTCACCTGCGCCCAGTGCGACGCCCACCTGGGCCATGTGTTCCCCGATGGCCCGCCACCGACCGGCCTGCGCTACTGCATCAACTCGGTGTGCCTGGACTTCAAACCCCGTGACGGAGCCTGAGAATGGCCGGATCGATGCTGGACATCCCTTGTGTCACCTTGGGCGGTGAGCAGAAAAAGCTCGGCGACTTTGCTGGCAAGGCGCTGCTGGTGGTCAACACCGCCAGCCAGTGCGGCTTCACCCCGCAGTACCAGGGGCTGGAGCAGCTGTGGCGGGACTACCGCGAACGTGGCCTGGTGGTGCTGGGCTTCCCTTGCAACCAGTTTGGCCAGCAGGAGCCGGGTGATGCGCGGGACATCGCGCAGTTCTGCGAGGCCAATTTCGGCGTGAGTTTTCCGCTGTTTCGCAAGATCGAAGTCAATGGCCCCGGCGCCCACCCGCTGTTCGTCGAACTCAAGCAGCGTGCACCAGGCTTGCTTGGCACGCAGAAGATCAAGTGGAACTTCACCAAGTTCCTGGTCGACCCGGCCAGCGGCAAGGTCACTCGCTACGCGCCGACCACCAAGCCACAGGCGCTGCAAGCCGACATCGAGCGCCTGCTCAGCCGCTGAGCGGCACCCAGTGGTCGATCAGCGCCAGTAGCTCCTCGCGGCGGAACGGCTTGGCCAGGTAGTCGCTCATGCCTGCCGCGCGGCAGCGCTCGCGCTCTTCAGGCATGGCGTTGGCGGTCAGGGCGACGATCGGCAGCTCCGGCCAGCGCCCGCTCTGGCGAATCCGCCGGCTGGCCTCGTAGCCGTCCATCACCGGCATGTTGCAGTCCATCAGCACCAGGTCGAAGTCTTCTCGCTCCAGCCATTCCAGGGCCTCGACGCCTTGGGTGGCAACTTCTACCTGGCAGCCGAGCTTGGCCAGCATGCCCTTGGCCACCAGCTGGTTCACCGGGTTGTCCTCCACCAGCAGGATGCGCGCACGCCCTTCGGTGGCGGTGAGCAGCGGGGTGGCCAGAGGGTGCTCCGGGGCATGCCCCTGCAAGGTGCGGCGCAGGGTCTGATACAGCGCGTTGCGCGCCAATGGCCGGGCCAGTTGGTGCAAGGGCGCCAGTTGCGCCGATTGCTCGCCGGGCAGGAAGTTGCCATAGGCGGTCACCAGCAGGATCGGCGCCTTCAGTGCCGGGCGCAGCTGGAACAGCTGCTCCAGGTCGTCGGTGATCAGCAGGTCGACGCTGGCGTCGAGCGTGGCGCGGCCGTCGTGCCGTTGATAGTCCAGCCCCCAGCCCGGCAGCAGGCCCTGCAGCAGTTCGCTGAGGCCGCTGCCGGCGTCGCTGAGGGCGACGACCTTGCCCTGCAGGGCGGCCGGTGCGATGGCCTCGGTGTGGGTGGGCAGTGGCAGCTCGGCGCTGAAGCGGCTGCCAAAGCCAGGCTCGGACTGGATGTGCAGATGCCCCTGCATGGCCTTGCACAGGTTGCGGGTCAGGGCCAGGCCCAGCCCGGTGCCGCCGTACTGCCGGGTAATGCCGGCGCCTGCCTGGGTAAACGGCTGGAAGATCCGCGCCTGGGCCGCTTCGGGGATACCGATGCCGGTGTCGCGCACTTCCAGGCGCACACCGCCGACGATGCGTGCCAAGCGCACGTCGACGCGGCCGAAGCGGGTGAACTTGAGGGCGTTGGACAGCAGGTTGCTGACCACCTGGCGTACCCGCGTGGGGTCGCCGAGCACCGAGCTCGGGAAGTCGCCAGCGATCAGGCAGGTCAGCTCGACGTTCTGCGCGGCATTCTGCGACAGCAGGTTGGCGGTGTCCTCGACCATGGCGCCCATGTCGAAGGGGATGCGCTCCAGTTCCAGCTGCCCGGCATCGAACTTGGACAGGTCGAGAATATCGTTGAGCAATTCCACCAGCACCTTGCCCGAATCGTGGGCAATCGACAGCTGCTGGCGCTGTTCGCCAGCCAGTGGGCTGTCCAGGGCCAGGGCGATCATGCCGAGCATGCCGTTGAGCGGGGTGCGGATCTCGTGGCTCATGTTGGCCAGGAACGCAGCGCGCGCCTGGGCCATGTCCAGGGCACGCTGGCGGGCCTCTTCCAGCTCCTGGTTGGACTGGCTGAGGCGATTGTTGCTGGCCTTGAGCTCTTCGGTGCGGGCCGAGACGATGTCTTCCAGTTCGTTGAGGTACTGCGTCAAGCGGTTTTCCGCGGTGCGCCGCTGCTGGATCTCGGTGGCCATGCTGACGAACTGCTGGTTGGCGACCCGGACCAGCACGCCGATCTCGTCCTGTTCGTGCCCGGGTGGGCAGTCCACCCGGGTTTGCCCCGGCTGGCGCGGGTCGCGCCCGGTGAGGGCGGCGATCACGGTGACCAGCGGTTTGGTCAGCATCAAGTAGAACAGCGCAAGGAGGATGCCGGTCAGCACCAGGCTGCGGGCGAAACCATTGAGCAGGGTGACCTCGGCGCGGTCGAGGAAGCGGCTGCCGAAGGTGAAGGTGTCGACGTCCAGGTACAGCGTGCCGAGGTATTCCTCGGGCATGTGGGTCAGGTACAGGCGTTCCTTGAACTGGCGTTTTTCACCGAACAGAAAGTCGCTCAGCGGCCGGTAGCGGTCCTCGAGCCGTGGCCGTTCGACATCGGCCAGCACCGTTTCGTTGTTGTCGATCAGCCGCGCACGGATGACTGCTGGCGACTCCAGCAGGCCGCGGGTGAGTTCCAGCGCCAGTTCCGCATCGATGTTGTAGGCGATGCGCGAGGCCGGGTTGTGGCTGATTTGCAGCAACGCCTGCACTTCACGGTTGATGGATGCGTCTTCGCTGGCATAATCGATGCCGATCTGGATGAGACTGAGCAATGTTCCCAGGATGAAGCCGACCAGGACTGTCAACCGGGCTTGCTTGTATGACAGGCGATTGGTGAACTTGATATCCATGAGTCCCGAGCCGGTTTAACGTTCCTTGCGCTGCGCAAGCATAGCCGATCAACCTTGGCTACTGGCGGGTCTGTCGCACATTCGGCTTTGATTGCTCATTTGCCAGTGCCGGCCTCTTCGCGGCTAAAGCCGCTCCTACAGGACGGGTGCGATCCCTGTGGGAGCGGCTTTAGCTGTGAAGAGACCGGCACAGCAGCCTAGAATCTGAATTTGTAGGAGTCGTCATGGACGCTCGCTTGAATGCTTTCCTGGAACGCGCGGAATCGGTGCTGGCGCGTCTCGAACCTTTGTTGCCGGCGCCACGCCCGGAAATCGACTGGAACACCACCCTGGCGGCGCGCTGGCAGCGCGATGGCCGCACGGGCTACCTGATGCCGCTGGAAGTCAGCCTGGACATCCGCCTGAGCGACCTGATCGGTGTCGACAAGCAACGCGACCAGCTGGGCCGCAACACCCACCAGTTCATCAACGGCATGCCGGCCAACCACGCCTTGCTGTGGGGCTCGCGTGGCACCGGCAAATCGTCGCTGGTACGTGCCCTGCTGGCCGAGCATGCGGGCGCCGGCCTGCGCCTGATCGAAATCGAGCGCGACCACCTGGCCGACCTGCCGCGGGTCGTCGAGCAGCTGCAGAAGCTGCCGCAACGCTTCATCCTGTTCTGCGATGACCTCTCGTTCGAAGCCGGGGAGGGCGACTACCGGGTGCTCAAGAGCGTGCTCGACGGCTCGCTGGAGCAGGCACCGGACAACGTGCTGCTGTACGCGACGTCCAACCGCCGCCACCTGGTGCCGGAAAAGCAGAGCGACAACGAAAACTGGAAAATGGTCGACGGCGAGCTGCACCCCAACGAAGCTGTGGAGGACAAGATCGCCCTGTCCGACCGTTTCGGTCTGTGGCTGTCGTTCTATCCGTTCAGCCAGGAGCACTTCCTCGACGTGGTCGAACACTGGATCGGCCAGCTGGCCCGCCCTGCCGGCCTGGCCTGGCAGCGTGACGAAGCCCTGGACATTCTCGCCGTGCGCTGGGCAACCGGGCGCGGCAACCGTAATGGCCGTTGTGCCTATCAGTTCGCCCGCTACTGGGTCGGGCTGCAATTGCTGGAGCAAAAGTAAACATGATCGACCTCAATGCCAGTGGCACCGGCCTCGACGGCTACAACCTGCTGGCCGCGCAAGTACAGGCGCTGTTTGCCGACGAGCGCGACTTCATCGCCAATGCCGCGCAGTTTTCGGCGTTTCTCTACCACCAGGTGGATGACCTGAACTGGGCCGGGTTCTACCTCAACCGCAACGAGGAACTGGTGCTCGGCCCGTTCCAGGGCCAGGTGGCCTGTGTGCGCATTCCATTCAGCAAGGGTGTGTGCGGCGCGGCTGCAGCCACCCGGCAGACCCAGCGGGTCGAGGACGTGCATGCGTTCCCGGGGCATATTGCCTGCGACAGCGCGTCCAACAGCGAGCTGGTGATTCCGCTGGTGAAGGACGGGCGGTTGATTGGTGTGCTGGACCTGGACAGCCCGAAACTGGCGCGTTTCAGTGAGGCGGATCAGGTGGGGCTGGAACGGTTGGCGGCGATCTTTCTGCAGCTGACCGACTGCTGATGTTGCGTTGCCTGTACCGGCCCCATCGCGGCTGAAGCCGCGCCTACAAGGACCGCGCGATCGCCGTAGGAGCGGCTTCAGCCGCGAAGAGGCCGGTACAGGTCAAAGGATCAGTCGTAGATCACGCGCTTCTTCCAGGTCTCTTCGTCATCGGTCTTGAGCCCCTGGGTCAGTTCGTTCTGCTCGTTCTCCGCCGGTTCCATCTTGTCCAGCACCTGGGCATTGGCCCGCGCCAGCAGTTTCTCCAGATAGGTCAGCTGCTCTTCATACATTTTCGGTTCCGGCTGCTTGCGCAGGTATTGCACGCCGCGTTCGAAAGCCAGGCGCGCCTGGCCAGGCTGCTCCTGCTGCAGGGCCTGCTGGCCAAGGTTGTTGAAGAACTCTATGTGCAGCAGCACCAGCATGTGGCGGATTTCTCTGACCCAGTGCTTGCCTTCGTTGGTCTGCAGGACGTTTTCCTGGGTGCCTTTGACGATCTGGGTGTGCAGGGCTTCCAGCAAGAAGCGCACATCCTTGGCCTTGGCCTCGGTCTGGATCGGGCAGGGCGGGTTATTCACCGGAATGCGCTCGCCTTGGGCAATCAGCCCTTCGAGTTCGGCGACGCGTGCCTTTAGTTGCGCATTGTGCTTGTCCAGCGCCAGTTGCCGCTGGTTGAGGTTCAGCTCCAGGCGTGCCAGCAGCAGCTTGAGCGCCGGGGTCATGAACTGGCCCGGGAAGGTCTCGGTGATTTCGCCGCAGCGGCGCACCCGGTCGGCGAGTTCGACTTTCAGTCGCGCGCGTTCAAGCTTGCTGTTTTCGACCACGTTGTTGAGGTAGCCGATCACGATCAGCAACGCGATACCCGCCACGATGAGCAGAGTGATCAGAAGTGGTGTCACCGTTAACGCCTCATCAAGAAGTTTTACTTAATAGAGTGTAGTGGTAGCGGCCGCTACCGCGAAGGGACCGACGTGGCCGCCTTGCTGCACTTTGTCGGCCGAGCGCCGCTTTCCTCAAGTGATGGCACTTTGCGACGACTGCGCCAGGAAAGCAACGCCAATCCTTCGGCGTCGCCTGGCGGCACCGTCTATATGGACCGAAGTCATTGATTTAAATAAATTTCTACAAAGGGGTTGACGACCCTTTCAAGCATCCATAGAATGCGCGCCACTTGCAGCGTAAAGCACACAGCGAAACGCGGCAGGGAGTGAAAGCAGGCAGCAATGCCAGCAGCGTGTCCCCTTCGTCTAGTGGCCTAGGACACCGCCCTTTCACGGCGGTAACAGGGGTTCGAGTCCCCTAGGGGACGCCAATGCGGGAATAGCTCAGTTGGTAGAGCACGACCTTGCCAAGGTCGGGGTCGCGAGTTCGAGTCTCGTTTCCCGCTCCAGATTCTCCGGCAACGCTTGACGGCGGGGCAGGAAATAAAAATCCAGTCTGAATCGTGAGGTTCAGGTGCTGGTGCACTGAAAAGTGTTGTGTGTCCCCTTCGTCTAGTGGCCTAGGACACCGCCCTTTCACGGCGGTAACAGGGGTTCGAGTCCCCTAGGGGACGCCAAATGCGGGAATAGCTCAGTTGGTAGAGCACGACCTTGCCAAGGTCGGGGTCGCGAGTTCGAGTCTCGTTTCCCGCTCCAGTTTAAATACTGTGGCGTTCGCACGGTGCAGTGGTGGTGAAGGTCGTCAAGGCGCTTCACGCCGATTAGCGGTAAAGCTTCACATTGCGGGAATAGCTCAGTTGGTAGAGCACGACCTTGCCAAGGTCGGGGTCGCGAGTTCGAGTCTCGTTTCCCGCTCCAGATACAGAAAACGCCACTCTTTCGAGTGGCGTTTTTTTTTGCCCTGCGCTATGCCTTGTCTTCCAGCTGGGCTGCCGCATCGGGGAATGGCAACCAGCTCACCTTGTCGTCGAACGTCACTTCGACCGATACCCGGAACTGATAGTTGATCGCCAGCTTCAACAGATCGGTTTTCGCCACTGTACCCAGCACCATCATGCCTGCCTCGGTGGGCACCTTCAGCCCGGTGGCGATGGGCAAGGTGATCTCGACCGAAGGATTGCGGCGGTCCACGCCTTCGATCCAGGCGTTTACGTACTGCGAGGTATGACGGAACGACCAGTCGTCCAGGGTGAAAGTGGCGTGATCGCCCATGCTGCGCAGGTTCAGCGCACCGTTGCGGATATCGCTGCACTGCACGATGGGCAGGCCTTCGATTCTGCGCACCGTCACGTAATGCGAAGGGGAAGGGGGGACGTCAGGTTTGTCGATCTGGTAATACAGCTCTGCGCGGCTGTTCATGTGCGGCGGAATATGTACGCGAGGGATCAGGTATTCACGTGCGCCCGGTGTGATCGGCGTGCTGGTGGAGTAACCGCCGAGCGTGCCAGGCTCGCCCCAGAAAATGGTGACGGTTTCATTCGGCCTGATATCCGCATCGTCCGGGATGACAAATGTCACGCCACTGGTCGCCTTGGCGGGGTCAAGGGTGCTGAAGTAATCACTGCCAAGCGCCTCCTTGATGCGTGGCGGTGGCAATTCGCGCGGTGGCGGGGAAGGGTCCGCCATCAACGAGCGAGCCAGGGCACGTTGAGGGGCGGTGCCGGCCCGGTCTTGCACTTCGTAACGGACGAAGCGCACGCCGTTTCCGGCCTGCCGAATGAAATTGCCCGGGAAGATGAGTTCGATCGGCTTACTGATACTTTGCGTGCCCCGCGTTTCGATGTGCTCCTGGGTCAAGGTCATCATGTCGACCATCTGCTGGCCGACAGGGTCGTCGCTGAAAAACCACTTCACGACGTCGCCGGGCTCCGCACCCAGGATTGGCGGGACTGTGCCGACAAGCTCATCATCGTTGGCCTTGAGGTACTCCTCGGTGACGCCTTCGCGAATCACGTACTCGGGAAGCCCCAGGCGATCATCATCCGGGTCGAGCATTGGCGGCGTCTTGTCGATGTAGATATCCAGCGGCCGCGAAGTCGCAAGGTTATCGGTATAGATCACCACCTCGTAGTGCAGTCGGTGCGGGCCTTCAATCAACTTGTCGACCGGCACCATGATAAATAGCTCTTCAGGCCGGATGGGTTGGCTGAAGGTCTTCTTCTCGACCAATTGATCATTCCAGTAGAGGGAAAGATACTCGTCCTCAATTTCCGGGTGCGAGTTTGCCCACTGCTTGAACTCTACCCTCAGGGGCAGGTAGGTTGCCCGGAATTCGACCGTGTTGGATCTTCCCCCTTCGACATCGGGCACCAGCTTTGGCACGGTCGGGGGAATGAGGAGGGCGGTGTCCAGCTCTGGGACTGGAACGCTGGGGCTAGCGGAATGCTTGTTGCTGGTCATGAACGTTCTCCATCACTCATGAAAAAAGGGAAGGCACGTGGCCTTCCCTTGTGTGTCTACCAGTTGTAACGGGCGCCGATACTCACGCCCCAGGGTTGTTCCAGCTTGCTGCCGTGGCTGTAGTCGAAGTCGGCGTGAGCCTGCCACTTGTCGCTCCAGGCGACCGCCACCCCGGCACCGATCTCCCCGCGTGAACCGGACAGGTTGCTGCCAAAGCGGTTGTCGTTGACTTTCACCTGGTTGTCGTTGACGAACTCATGAACCGCCGCCACCCGCAAGTAGGGCTGTACGCTACGGCCTGAACCGGCGCTGAAGGTGCGCCCGACCGTGGTGCCAACCTTGCCCAGAAGCGAGTGGGTCTTTTCGCTGTCGGCGTGCATACCGTTGTCCAGGCTGTAATCCTTGCCCTGGACCACGAGCCCGGACAGCTGAGCGAACGGTTCGAGGAACCAGTCATCGGCCAGCAGCAGATGGCGCCCGGCTTCCAGCGACACGCCGGCGCCCAGGTTGCGGTAGTCGCCCTTGGCCTTGCTGCCATCGCTCAGGCGCACGTCGGCCTGGTTGCGGAACTGGTTGATGCGCGCCACGGTGTCGATGTAGTAACCGCTGTCGGCGTCGAGCCAGGTGGCGTAGGCACCGGCATGGTAGCTGTCGACGCTGGCCGACGCGCCGCGGGTGAGGTTCAGGTCGGAATGGCTGTAGCCGGCCGTGATGCCTACCAGCCAGTTGCCATCGCCCGCTGCCAGGGGCGTATCGGCGCCGATCGACAGGCCTTGTTGCTGTTGCTGGTAAGCCGCGCCGGAGGCCGCCGAAACGTTGTACTGGTTGCCGTAGCTGCGCACCCAGCCACCGGCCTTGCCAGGGTTGCGGCGCACGTCGCCCATGCGGTTGCGCAACACGCCGAGTTCGCCGTACCAGATGGTGGGCGCGACGTTGGCCAATGCCATCACCGTTTGAGTGCCGGGGCTGACCGTGCGGGTGGTCGCGTCCAGGTACCAGTCGTTGCCGCCGCGTTGCACCAGGTCGTAGGAATAGGCGCCCAGGTCGACAGGGCCGCCCTGCAGCGAGAATTGCGCATCGCCAGCGGCGCTGTGTACCACGTGCAGGCTGTTGTCCGCCGCTGGCTCGCTGCCGCTGGCGCTGATCAGCAGCTGGTGGTCGCCGCTGGCGCTGCCGGTTACATTGAGGAAGTCGGCCTGTGCAGTGCTGAAGTCGGCCTCCATGATGAAGGTGCCGTTACCGGCGAGGTTGGCCACGGAGAGGGTGAAGAATTCCCCAGGCCCACCGAAGCGCACGGCACCGTGATCCAGGGTCAGGTCGGTCACCTGGCTGTTTTCGACCAGGGTCCATTCGCTACCACTGCTGAGACCCAGGCTGGCGACATTGTCCAGCCGGCCCTTCAGGGTGGCGAAGTTGTCCAGCAGCACGTTGGCGCTACCGCCGCTGGCGACGACGATATCGCCGACCAGGTGGCTGTCGTTGACCCGCAGGGTGGCAGAGGCATCGTCCGCCACTTGCAGCAGCACACCGCTGCCAGCGTTCAGGCGTCCCCCGTTGAGCACATCGATCTGCGCCGATGCCGGCGCACCGGCACCGCGGCCGACGGCGATCGCCGGCCCGTTGCGCCCCTCGATCAGGCTGTTGTCGACCACCAGCGTGGATCCGCGCCCGTTGTCATCGAGTATGCGCGCGCCATAGTTGCCGCCGCTGACGGTGCTGCCATCCCTGGCAACCAGGGTGCCGGATAGCAGGCGTACGCCCTCGCTGCTGTCACCGCTGCCCCACAGCTCGCTGCGCTGCAGTTCGGCAGCGCTGGCATTGATGGTTGCGCCCTGCGTGCCACCTTCGATCACGCTGTGACGGATGATGGCGCTTGCGCCGTTGCCAGCGCCTGCCGCATTCAGCGCCAGGCCACGGGTGTTGCTGCGGATGGTGGAGCCTTGCACGGTGGCACTGGCGCCAATCAGCGCCAGGCCATTGGCATTGGTTTCGGCGGTGACCCGGCTGTCTGTCAGGTTCACCGTGGCGCCTGCCTCGGCGGCGATCTGAAAGGTTGTCGCGCCGGTGGCGGTCAGCACAGCCGGGCCGTATACCCGGAAGCTGTCCGGCGTACTGTTGGCATCGAGCTGGGTATCGTCGTGGATGGGGTTTTCCGCATAGGCAGCACTGGCAAAAAGCAGTGGGCCGGCCAGCATGAGCTGAGCAGGTCGTGAACATTGACGAAGGGTATGAAGAAGGCGAATTGGCATGAGGGTAACCTCCAAACGAACATTTGCTGTAAGGCCCTTCCCTTTTTGATGAGAGAAGGATCTCGATACCGCGAGGTTAGGCGCGCCAATTCGCAATAAATGTAGGAAAACCCCTACTTAATTAAGCGAAAATTCTTGCTTTGCCGGACGGCAGCGGCCCTGGCTGCAGGCCGCTGCTGGTAGTGGCTTATGGCATGTTCAAGTCACAGGAGCCCCCCGTGCTCTGGTCGGAAATATTGATTCTGTTTGTAGTGGGGTCGGAAACAATATCCGTCGGCATCTCGATGACGTAGCTCACCTCTGCGCGTCCGCCCGTCGGCGCAACGCCAAAGATCGGCTGGATGTGCACGTCGTAGGGCTCGACCCGCCAGACAAAGCCGTTGTTGATCTGCTCCGCGCTCAACATCACCGGTTCTGACTTCTCGAGCCCGGGAATCAGGTTGCCGCCTGACGTGGCGTCATACACCACCCAGGTCAGCCGCATCGTGGTGTTCGGCGGGACATTGAAGCGGCTGCAGGGCGGTACCTGGACCCTGATCGCCGGGGCCGCACCGGGGTTGGCGGGGTCCCAGATCGAGGCACAACTCAGCCAGCCGCGGTCTGTCACGCCGAGGAACTCAAGATCGTCGGGGGTCATGTCGATGGCCGACACCGCCACGAACTTGATAATCGACTCTTGCTCGTTGCGCGGCTCGACCCCGCTGTGAACGGCGTAATGCACGGGCAACGCCGGGTTGTTGCCCGCATCCTGGATATAGTCCCAAGGTATCGTGACGGTCTTCTCGGTGCCGGGCACCTGATCGACAATCCATTGTGCCTCGGTCACCCGCGTGCCGCCCCAGTAGAAATCCACCACCAGGCCGTCGACCGCGCCTTCGAAAACCTCGAAGGTCAGGGAGGCCTCCTGCCCACGGTCGGCCGGGATGATTGCGTCTGTCTGGCCAGTGAAACTGATGATTTGTGGGGCGAGCATCTTGTCGTTGACCGGGTCCGGCCAGCCGTCGTCCGGGTCAGGGCGTTCTGGGCCGACCACGGAAAAGTCGACAGCGAAGTTGTCGGCTGCAGGGCCATAGGCGGCTTCGCCACGCAGGACCTGATAACTGACCGGGGTAGATACCACGCCGGTAGCCTTGCCATACTCGTCACGCAGGACTTCATCGGGCACGCGGATCGGGATAGGGAATCCGCGTGAACCTACCTGTTCCTTGTCAAGCGGCCTGGAGCCCCACTTGACCGCGATCCGGTCTCCGTGCTGGTGATTGTCGTAAACATCGACCTCCACGAATACCGCCTTGGTTTGTGCGTCTGCCAGGCTTAGCACACCGTCATCTTGCGCGAGTGGTACCCTTGGCAGCTGCAGGGCAGCGGGCTCGTCGGTCAGCACCACATCGACCGTGGCCGGCAAGCGGATGCGGCTGCGGTTGAATGCTTTGTCGAACAGGTAGTAGACGATGTAGAACCTGCCATCGCCCAAGGGCGTGACTACATCTGCCGGCAGGGTGATCTTGAGGTCGTCAGGGACCGCCCCCACGGCGACCGGGTTTTCGTAGTCCGCGTCCTCCTCGGGCCACTCCTTCAGATAGAAAAGCTGGAAGTTGTCGCCCGCTACCTTGTCCGGATAGGCCGGAATTTCCAGCTCTATGCCGCCTTTGGCGGTCAGGTAGTCCTTGTTGATGATGCCTGTGACGGGGAGCACCGGGATCAGCGGGGGGGCCGGCTCATCACCCCAAGGTGCAACGCTGTCGCAGATCAATTCGATCGGCTTTGAGAGAAAACGGTTGGGCAAATGGTCATAAAGCTCGTAGCGAATCCACAGTTTGCCGTTGCGTGGAATGGACTGTTGGGGGAACGACAGTTCGAGCGGAAACATGTCGGACGTCAGCGGGTAGTCGAAACGTTCGACAGGCCCTATGGCCGTGTAAGCGCCCTCTGCACCGGTCAAGGCAAACTGAAGCTGCAGTGTCACGTAATCCCCAGGATCCTCGGGTAGAAACGGCCATTCGGGGATTTCGACAATCAGGTCGCTTTTCAAACAGTCTTTGTGCAATGTGCCGTCATTGCGGTCGACAATGCCCTGGACGTCGGGCTCGGTCAATTCAGCCCGTGCCGCTTTGGTAAGGGCATCTTGTAACTTCAGATACTTGCGCCGGGATTTAGTGAGTCTGTCGGAACCAGGAAAGTTTAGTGCTTTCATGTGTGCTCTCCAGTTACAAAATCTACATTGTGGTCAGCAGCGCTTGATACCGCTTTTTTTAGCGGTGATTGTGTAATCACGATTGAGTTTGTATGTCGCTTTTGCTTGTATGGGGTGAGTGGATTGAACTCACTAGATTCTTGTGGATGTACTTGGACCGGGGTGGGGTTGTCTGAACTGGTTTAGCCATGCAAGTCTGCTGGGTAATGGGGAGGGAGCTGGATAGGCTCCTCTCCACATGTTTATCGATGAGAGTCCACTGGCCGCTGCGGTTGTTGCAGACAGCGTCGCGTTGAACGTGCTGGTGACGACGGGTCCCGCCGCAGACTGTGCCAATACATACATGCCAACGCGCGATAGCGCTTTCGTAACTGAACCTACGAGATGCCCAATCGCGCCCCCCGCCACCCCTACAAGAGCACCTGCATAGTTCAGAATTGCCCCAATATTGCTCCGCGTTTCATGGCCTGAAAGGATCGCTTCCGTTTGTACCACCGTGCCGCCAACCGAAAGCGTGGCCGCAGCGATCCCCGAGGCCAGTTTGATGCCGGTGGCCAGCGATACCGCAGCAATCGCCGATACCCCTGCTGAAATTGCCGCACCTGTACCCGCCAGGCCACCGCCGGCGGCACTCCAGGCGGCCGCCATCGCTGGCGCTGCCACACCCGCGGTCATTACGATGGCTGCCACCGAGGCAACGGCTGCAATGAGAATGCCGACGCTCAGGCCGATCCAGCCCATCACGCCCAGAACGACACGCGGTGTGAACTGTTTCACTCTCAGGTCGTCCAGGGACCGGCTCTGTCCGCTATAACCAATACTGTAATGCCCGGTCGGGTCGCGGTAGATCGCCGGGTTGTTGTCGCCATAGGCGTAGTAATTCAGCCCCCCTTCGCCAAACGGGCCGCCGGGATCTTCACTGTGGAAGCACTTCGTGCTCGGGTTGTAGAGGCGGGCACTGCCCAGCAGGTACAAGCCGCTGTCCGGGTCGAGGGCTTCGCCGTTGTAGCCCAGGTCACAGAGCAGCGGTTCGTCGGCGTGGCGCTGGCCATAGGCGGTGTAGCGAATGCCACGGGTGCTGCCGGCCTGGCTCTCGGCGATCACGCTGTGGCTGGCGCTGGTGTGCAGCAGCAGCGGCGATTGCGCACCGCTGCCTTTTTGCTGCTGCCCCAGCGGTTGCTCGCCGTGGTGCAGGTACAGGGTCTGCAGGCCGTCACGCACGGCCATGCGCAAACGCAGGCCGTCATGCAGCAGCAGCGTCCGCTTGCCGGCCTCGGGCCTGCTGACCAAGGTACCGTTGGCGTCGTAGCCGTAGGTATCGGTGGCGCCGGGGTTGTTCAGGCCCAGCAGCCGGTTCTGGCTGTCGTAGCGAAGCGTGCGGCCCAGCTCGTCGCGGGTCATGTTGCCATTGGCGTCGTAGCTGAACTCAGGGTCCGGTAGTGCGCGCGCGGGTGTGTACTTGATGCGCTGCAACTGGCAGGCGTCGCGGTCGGCGCGAACGAATTCGGCCCGTTCCGGCCGGGGCCCGCCCGTGAAGCTGGTGGTGATGAAGTGGATGTTGTTGTAGGCATCGAAGCTGAACACCTGCGAGGCAATACTGCGATCCAGCTCATCGCGGGGCAGGTCAGGGCCCGTGCAGGTGTACTTGTTCAGGCGCGCATGGTTGTCGTAACCGAAGACCTCGACCAGTCGCGACTTGCCGTCGACCTGCAGGGTGCGCTCGAGCAACAGTTCGTCCTCGCCCCAGCGGGTCTCCAGCGTGCGTTCCACTTGCCCGGCCTGGCGCCAGATGCGTCTGGCCTCATGGTCCTGGTCGTCATATTCGATCTCGGTTTGCAGCGACCGCTTGCCGGTCAGGTCATGGCTGGTGATGAATTGCACGCGACCCAGGTCATCGTATTCGAACTTTGCCTGCAGCTGCCCCTGAAGGGTGGAAGCCAAGCGGCCATGGGCGTCGTATTCGTGAGTGGTATCGACACCATTGGCTTCGCCGATGTGCGTCACGCGGTCCTGCAAGGTGCTGATATAGGTTCGGCTCCAGGTCTTGCCACTGTCCTTGTCATCCCAATGCTCGGCGATCACCTGGTTGGCCTTGTTGTAATCGAAACGCCGCTTGCCTTGCCCATTTTCGTTACTCAGCAAGCGCGCGCTGGTGGGGTCGTAGGCGAAGCGGGCCAGGTCCTCGGGCGCGGTACTGCTGATCGGCTCATCGGTCAGTTGCGGGTTATAGTCCAGCTCGATGGTTTCTCCGGCAGGGGTGATGCGCTGGCGCGGCATCGACTCACCGTCACGGAACACGAAGTACTGGATCCGGTCAGCGGTGGTGGCGCCGATCAGCCGGTTCAGGCCGTCATGGTACTGGGCACCGATCTGGCGGGCGGGCAGTTGCACATTGGCCGGGGTCACCACCAGTCTGGCTGGCAGGTTTTCGCTGGAATGTTCGGCGTAGGCAAGGCTGAGCAGGGTGTTGTTCGGCTGCCGGGTGGTGAGCATCCGGTCATGGGCGTCGTAGGTGAACCAAGTGGTGGTGTTGCGCTCATCGGTTTCGCTCAGCGTGCGCCCGAGGCCGTCATAGCTGTAGCGGCGTTCGCCCACGACTTCATCGAGGGCATCCAGGCGTTTGCGCAATACCGGTTTGTTGAAGCGGTTGAGCCAGGTCTCGGTCTTGCCGCTGATGGCCCGTGCCTCGCGGCTGAACCGCACGCGCCTGCCGTTGCGGTTGAGCAGGTGGGTACGCGCTTGCACGTCCCCGCCTTCGCGCCAGCTGTAGCGGATTGCGCCCTTGTGGGTGGCGTTGCCGATCGGGTCCAGCAGGTTGTGCTGTTCGACGCCGTCCGGGCCAATGCTGCAGCACTCCTCGCCCCAGTCGTCGTACAGCGTTCTGGTCGTCAGCTGGCGGTACTGCTTGCCTTCCAGCCAGTCGGTAACACGTTCCTCGATTCGGTTGCCGAAGGTGTCGTATTGAATGGCCAGGGTTTCGAACAAGCTGCCAGGCCTGGCCTCGAGGATGTTGTCGCGGCGTTCGATGACCGGCCTGCCGAGCCCGTCCAGTTCGGTTTCGGTGGTGATGCCGCGGGCGTTCTTGACGCGATAGTAGGCAGTGTGATCGTCGCTGGCACACAGCGCATAGGCGTAGGTTCGGCTGGCCGCGAACGGCGTATCGGGCGACAGCCATTCTTCCTTGACCCGGTGCAGGGCGTCGTATACCCATTGGCTGCGCACGCCGTTCTCATCGAGTTCATAAAGCTTCTCGCCATGCAACAGCGAGTGCCGTTGCACCGTCGTGCGCTGGGTGTCGTCAAAGCCCAACAGCGTCTTGCGGGTTTCCAGTACCTGATGCTGGGTGAATGGGTCGACCATCGCCTTGAACTGGTACTGCGTGGTGGTTTCCGTCTGGTTGCGCTTGAGCAGTTCCTGGTATCGGCGGCCATGCAGCAACGTGGAGCTTGGCGCGTCGATGTAGGCGTAGAACGTCTGCTCCAGCGGTTGTGCCGGGTTGCTCTCATCCACCAGGGTTTCACTGTGCTCGACAACCATGGGATTGAGTGTGAAGCCAGTGCCTGCCAGTGGTGCCAGCGCCCGGTATCGGTAATGACGTGTGAGGGTAGGCGCCTGCCCCTCACCGCCGCTGGCCGGGGTGGTGGTGCTGCTCTTGAGGTGGCGGACAAAACCATTGGCATCACCGGGGTAGCCTTCGTCTGCGTCGATACCATACCAACACTTGGTCTCGATCACGTCATTGGCCAGCTTGCGCCAGGTGATGTTGCCATGGCTGTCGTAGCGGGTTTCGACGGTCTCGAAGCGGCTGCGGGTGATATCGTCGGCCAACGACCAGCGAGTTTCCTCCTTGATGGGCAGCTGCAGGGTCGAGTCCTGATCGTAGAATTTCCCCTCCACCAGGTTGTAGGTGGTGGTGACCTCGTGAACGTTGTTGTTCTGCACAGTTTTGGTCGAGGTCAGCAGATGGAAGCGGTTGAAGGTGCGGGTGGTGCTGCGCAGTTCGGTGCCCTGCGCGTCACACAGGGTTTCGATACTCTGGTATTGGAAGTCGAACCTCGCCGACTCGTACAGGTTGTCCAGCCCATTGTCAGACCAGTCGACCCCGGCCCCATTACCCAGGAAGTTGTTCGTCCCCGGGTAGTCATAGCAGCGCTGGAACTTGGCCTGGCCACCGCGCGGCTCGATGACATGCCGGGTGACACGTGGCAGGTTCAGCGGCCTTGCGCTACCGGGGAACGGGTGGCCTTCGTCCTCGTAGTACAGGTACTCACGCGCCCCCGTGGGGGGCTCGACCTTGCTCACGCACAGCAGGCCGAGCATTTCTGTGTAGTCCAGGCGCCAACTGGCCAGCTCATCGGTCGGCAGTACGATCGATGTGACCCAGTCGGTATTGCTCAGGTTCATCGTATAAAGGGCAACGGGTTCGCCGTTGTCACCCTGATCAGGCCGTTCGCGCATCTCGATCCAACCATCTTTGCGTTCGATTTCCAGCAGGGTGCGATGCGCGTCTCTGATCAACCAGAGCATCTTGTAGTTCTGGTTGAACGATTTGTACGTGAGGTCAATCTTGTGCCCAGTGGCCGAGTAGACCTCCACCGGTAGCGCCATGCGCCCCTCGTCGCTGCCCATTTCTTGAAGGATTTCCACCAGGCCCGAACGGTGCACCACGCGGTAGCGCGCGTCGCCACCCGGCCCGGCAGGTTCCCTGTAGAAATGAAAGTGCGCCAGGCGTTGCTCGGACATCATCAGGCGTTTACCCGAATTGCCCGTCACTTTGAACGATTCACCGCGATGGGTGGTGATGACTTTGCTATGCGGGGAATATTGCGTGAGTGACAGGTTCCAGCCTCTGCCCCAACCCGAATCGAGGATATTGAGCGGATTGAAGTTCACGCTCAGCTCAAGGTCGGGCCCACAGAAGTAATTGGCAGACAATTCAGGAAGTTTGATCGACAAGGTGTACTGCCCGGTGCGGCTATCGACGCCGCTCTCCATGAAACTCATGAAGTTCAGGGCGTTGGAGTGCAACGAAGTTTCCGTACTCATCGTGAAGTTTCTCGTTCAGTGTTTGAATTGTACCGCTGGCTGCTTCCGCGGGATCAAAGCCACCTGCTTGCGAGCACGTCCCGACAATAAGTTAAGTTTGGCCTGCTGGCACCTGGTAGTTTTGCTAGGTGTCGGCGCACAGGCGCGGTGCTATATCTACGGTCACTTACTGTCTGGTCCCGTTAGCGGCGGAGATGAATACATGGACATGCCTGAGATCGAGCACCTTGATGAACGCACCAACTCGGTGGATTACGAGGCGTTAGGCGGCGCAGCATTGCAGACCTGGATTACCTATCCCGGTATCGACGTCGGCGATCAGATACTTATCAATTGGCGCGGTTGCAGGGCTGATAACACGGTCGATGACATATTTGTCCCACGCGAGGTCTTGAGCCTGGATCCCCAGCAGCGCTGGATGTTTTCGGTCGCTAACCCGCGCATCAGAGACTTGAGCGGTGGCCAGGTGTTCTACTCGTTCATGCGCCTAAATGCCGCTGGTAACCCTGTGGGTGACGAATCCAGGCGGCGGTTCTTTTATGTTGACCGGGCGGTTGAAGACAGTTGGACGTTAGCAGTAGCTCACCTGCAGGATGCACATGATGGCTTGATCGATGTCAGTGCGCTCAAGCCTGAGGGGGTAGTGCTGGCGACCGCTCCTTATGCCGCCATGGCCAGCGGCGACCAGGTTTTCCTGACCTGGGAGCCCTGGTACGACGAATTCGCGTCAGGCACGCCGATCGAACAGAAGTTCGAGGTGAAGGCGTCAGACCTCGGGCAGCCGCTGCAATGGCATCTGGAACTGGGCGATATCTATAACTATTTGTATGGCTTCGCCTTTTTGTACTATCGCATCGAATTCGCCGATGGCGGCAGCAGCCGGTCGCCGGTGCAGCGTTTCGATATTGTCTGGCCCGAGCCGACCGATCCGCAACCCGCCCCATTGCTGGCGGCACCACGGATCGCCGGGCATACGGGAAGCACGCTCGATCCGGATGACGACGCCTATCGCGATGGCCTGTGGCTGGAGGTCGAAGCCTATGCGGAACTGGCGCTGGGCGACTCGCTGGTGCTCTATGCCATAGGGCCAGAGGTCACGCTGCGCAGCCTGCGCGTTGATGTCAGCTCGCTGGACAGCGAGCGCCTGGCTTTTCACCTGGAGCGTGAATGGCTGCAGAGCGAGGTCAACCGCGGCAAGCGAATCGTGTTCAGCTATGAGTTCGCGCGCCAAGGTGTGAGCAGGCGTTCGCAGGTACTGGAAGTGGTCTTGCAGCGCAAGCTGCACCTCCCTCTACCGGTAATCAAGCATGTCAGGAAGGAGCAGGGGGACGAGGCGCATCAGGGCTGGGTCCACGCGCTCAACCTGACCGCTGGCGCCGAAGTGCGAATTCCTGCGGAAGCGGAACTCGGTGACGGCGAGCTGCCTGCGCCGCAAGTGAACCTGCACTGGGAAGGCCATGGCAGTACCGGTGCAGTCATCATCCCGCGGCCAATCTCTGGCGACCGTCACCTGTTCAAGGTGCCGCGCTCGGCCATGGCCGCCAATCTGGGCAGGCGTTTGTGGGTGTACTACTCGGTCACCCGTACAGGCGAAATACCGCGCACGTCAGAGAAGTTCGAGCTGCGGGTAGTCGATTTCGATAATGACAACTACCCCTTTGTCCAGGTGCAGGGCAAAGAGGACGGAAAATTATCATTGAGCAAGGTCCCGGCCAGTGGTGCCGTGTGCACCCTGGATCCGTGGACGTTCATGGCACCCGGTCAGTTGCTGGGCATCGAGGTGCAAGGGACGTCGAAAGCGGACAAGCCCGTCAGTCAGATCTTGCGTCCGCTCAAAACCGAAGTGTCAGAGGACGAATATTACGACGGTATCGAGGCCACGCTTCCCAAAGAGTTTCTCAAAGGCCTGAAGTTGAACGTGCCGTTTAGATTGATCGCATCTGCAAGTTTCGACGATGGCGAAACGTGGCGGGATTTCCGTTCGGTGGATACTGATCTGGTTTCTTGATAATACATTCAAGCGTGAGGTGGCTCATGTCGGGTAATTCAAAACAGGTCGTGCTGGACGTATTAAAGTCCGACGACTGGATGCTGGGGCGCGATTTGGTTTTTTTCATCCAGAAAGACAAGTCCGATACCTTGTTGACCCAGGAATATATACGGCGTTTCAACACGCAGTCGTACCTGCCCCCTGTCAACGGTGAAACGCCGCCGGACAATGGTTACAAGGTCTATATGCAGAACTTTATTCTGGACCATCCACGTTTGTCATTTGACAATGTCGATATCACCAGTTCGCGGGCCAGTTTGCGCATGACTGTGCTCGGCGGCAATCAGGTAGGCCTGAAGCAAGTCGGCGGCTATTGGTACCCGCAGCGTATCGATCGAATAGAGCCGTTGGTCGGTCCCGAGTTGCGCTTGCGGCTCGAACTGTCCGATGTGCCTGGGTATGTGGCTGACGACGGATCGCTGACGCTGGATCTGCGCAACAGTGACGACTTTGTGTTGACCTTCTCTGACTCCACGCGCATTCGCACGCTGGGAGGCGATTTCTTCAAGGCGCTGTTCAGGGCGCTGCCTGATGAGAAGCGCATCTGGTCGTTCGGCCGTATCGAACACGGCGATGATGATTTGCTGCGACCTGAATCGTTCCTGCTGCGCACCCAGCGTAATCCTGCGGTCGGCAAGGCGCCGCTGGAAAACACCGACGAGGTCGTGGACGGCGCGTTGGTAGGGCTGGTCAGCATGGTTGCCAGTACCGGGGGGCAGGACCTGCCAGGCCCGGAATACCCTTACCTTATTCCCGATGACAGTGACGATTATTCGGCGACCGTACTGCTTGAGCGTTACCGAGTCGCGCTGGCAACCGTGGTCAAAGGTCTCCCGCGGCAGTATTTCAAGAACCTTGAACTGAAGATCGAGCGTGAGGATAACGGTGATCTTACCGCGACTGCAGTGTCGGGCGAGCTCCTCGTTCAGGATGACCGATATATCGACAGTTATGAGGAGGAGAACGACCGCGGCAGTGTTCATTGTGAGGCGCATGTTCGTACGGTCACCGCGGAGCTGCCGGTCAAGGACCTGCTGAAGTTTCGTGTATCAAAGGATCGAGTGTTCATGGAGCTGATAGCCGATCAAGTAGCTCACGTGGTTTTTGAAAACTACGTCGAAATCAGCGCCACGCCGCATCCCTGGCTCTGGGGGAAATCGTTGATTGGCTACTGGACCTGCGACGTTCGCTTGATCATCCAAGGGGAATGGACCACAGAAGACATTCAAGGCGCTACCTTGAAGCTGGAGCACTTCAAGAGCGATGTATACTCCCTCGGTAATCTGAAAAAAATATGGGGGGCGCCGGTTGAGGACGCTGAAAAAACCTTGAGCGCAAAGCATGCGATCTGGGGTTTCAGCGTTTTTTTCAATGCATTTCGCAACAATGTCACCACCAAGGGTGCCTTCCTCTCGTTAAGAGCCGCGCTGGCCAAGGACCTTCGAACCGACCTGTACATGCGTGATGTGATCGAACAGACCATCAAGCTGAATTTCGGCGGCGCGATACTCAGTGATGAACAACACCTGCCGCGTGACATCGCCTGTTTCGGCAAGGTCGCTCCACGGCTGACCACGTTCACTGCCACACCACTGGAAGAAATGGTGATCCATGGTGGCAAGTTGCAGCTTGCCACGGTCCCAGCGCAAGCCGACGTGAACTGGACGGTCGAGCGGATAGAGGGTTCGACAGATGAGACAGGAGGGTTCCACCAGGACATCAAGGGCCTGTACCTGGCGCCTGGCGCCACAGGCATCCGCGGTGAATTTACCCGGGTGCGTGTCACTGCCACGGATGAGCGCACAGGGTTTGCCAGTTCGGCCTTGCTGACCGTGGTCAAGAACGCCCTGCAGATCAGCCCGTTGCTGGAGGTCTGCCAGGTGGGCGACGCCGGCGTCAACCTCAAGGCCGACTGTATCGACCCAGGTGAACTGCACTGGCGCATCCTCGGTTCGCAGCCCTTTGGCACGTTGACGCACAAGACGGGCACGGCCAACACCTACGTTCCTGGTGGGGACCTGGCCGACAGGTCGTTCATCGTCGAAGAGATAGAGGTGCGCAACAGCCTGACCGGTGAAAGCCGCAACCTCTGCCTCGTTACCCAGATGATCGGCAAACGTCCCGCTGATGTGCTGGTGGACCAGCGCGATGTCGAGCAAGGCAAGGTGTGGCTGTCGATCACCGCCGGTGGCCAGGTGGGTATCAGCGAGTTGTCGGTGGTGCATGGCCCAGGTCGGATCGCCTCGGATGAAACCGGCAAGCCCTACTACCAGGCCGCCACCGAAAGCCCCGCGCATTTCTGCGTGGTCCGTGCCTTCTGGGTGCCCATACCTGATTTTCCGTTCAACTTCGAGGGCTTCATCGTGCTGCCGCTGCCACTGGGCGAGCACACCAGGGCCTACCAGGACCTTGAGCAGGCGGCGCTAAGGGCAACGCGCAGGTAATCGCCCGGCGTCACACACCAATACCTTTCAGCACATCAGTTGAGCGGGGCCACATCATGCCTACCCATTATTCCTCGGCCATCACAGCCTGGATGAAGCAAAACCGTAGCCATCTGAACTGGGACCTGACGTTCGCCACACGTCCCGAGCCGATCAATGACCTGGTTGCATTGGCGCATTACAGCCACGAGGACAGCGCCTTGGGCGACATCGAAGGTGAAGTCGCCCTGCCCAATTCCGATGTCACCCATATCCTCACCGGTTACCGCATGGGGGCGCCGTCCCTGGTGGAACTGCAAGCGAACTATACGTCGCCCAAGGTCCGGCAGAGCATCGCCCTGGAAGGCGGGACCCATCTGGTCATGGACAAGACCGAAGGGCTGCTTGGCCTGTCGGTGCATGATCTGCTCGACCCGTTGCGGGTGACCCAGACATTGCCGCTGACGGCCGATGCCCAAGGGGTGCGCGCCGACCTGCGCGAAGGCACGGACACCGAACTGGACCTGGGCGGCGGCTTGCCGCAGCGGCTGGCCGCCGGGCGCCTATTCAAGGATGTGGTCAGTAGCTTGGGCAGCGCCCGGCAGGTTTACCCGTTGGTGGATTTTCAGGGGCTGTCCGCCAACCCTTACCTGCAAGTCCGTCATAGTGAAGTGCGCACCCACGTCAGCAAGGCCAGTGGCAAGCCTGCGCTGGTGGTATTCGCGGGTGTGAACAATGGCCCTTTGGGCAACTTTCCCGGCGAACAGTCCGATTACCCGTTCCTGCTCCCCGATGACCTGGCGCAACCTGTCGACAGTACACTGCTGCTGACGACACGCTTCCTGCATCGTGCCGCCTATGCCACCGGCCTGGCGCAGATGCTCGAGGGTGGGGCGTTCGATGCCCGCTTTGATCTGGACAAGACCTTGCAACGGCTGGACGCCAAGGCCGGCCGTTTGCAGGTGCACCCCAGCACGTATGAGAGCAACAACTATAAGTTCTCGTGCGAGGCATTCGACATTGCCGTGGGGGCCGGGGCGCCGCTTGACACCGAGGGTAGCCAGCCCATGGCCACCGGCAATGGCCAGACCTGCTGCTGCGCCTGCTGCACGGGTGCCGCGGTCGATGAACAGGCGACGGCACCCCTGGCGGATTTCCAGTCACCGCTCAGTGTCACCTTCGAGCATGATGAAGTCCGCCAGCACTGGAAGTCCTACTGCACGCTGAGGCTGAGTTACAAAGCCAAGCCCGAGGGCGCCTGGCAAGCCCACACGGCGACCTTCCAGTTCGACCTGCAGACCGCGTTCACGCTGAATGAACCTGTATCGCCCGAGGAAAGCGCTGGCTGCATGCTGCTGGGCCAGGTTTTGTGGCCGTGGCAACAGGCGGCCGAGGTGACCCCGGTCAGCGGCTTGCCAACCGACATGCTGCCGGCAGTGCGCGAGGAAATCTGTGCGTTTGTCGCCTTCGTCATCAAACAGGCGGTGCTCGAAGGCCTGGCCAGGCAGCTGACCGCGATGATCCCGGAACAGGTGATGGCAGGCCTGTCGTTGGCAGGCGGAGAACGCCTGCTGCCGTTCCACTTCCAGCTACCCGATGGCATGGCCATGTTCGCCAGGGGCCATGGCGCCGCCGGTATGCGGATTGTCGATCGGCCGATGCTGCTTCAACCGGCGCAGCGGCACACGTTCAGCGTCGAGCCACACCGCGAAGGGTTGGTGTGGTCGCGCGAGGCGCTGCCGGGTACCGTCGGTGACCTTGGCCGGATCGACCCGGTCAGCGGTGAGTACCGCGCACCCCCCGCGCACGCCATGCTGGGTGAGCCTGTGCGGCTCCAGATCATCGCCACCGATCCGCTTACCGGTCAGCGCAGCACCAGCATGGCCACTGTGTCGCCCGCAAGCTTGACGGCCAATCCGTTGATCCAGGTCTGTTACTTCGAGGACAGCCTGACCTTTACCGCGGGCACGCTGGTCGGTGCCCTCGTCTGGTCGGTGGTCGATGAAGGTGAACCCGGGCGGGGCTCGGTCACGCCCCACGGCGATGGCAGGGGTTGCACCTACACCGCAGGTGCCAAGCTTGAAGACAACGTGACCTACCTGCTCGACGAAGTCAGGGTGCGCAACACGGTGACCGGCGAGTCGCGCTCTATCCATGTGCTGGTACGCCAGCGCCGGCCTGAACTGGTGATCGAAGTCGAGCAGCTGCCGGATGGCGACCTGCAGTTGCGCGGGCGGGTCTATGGCCAGGTCATGCCTGATACCCAGTGGAAGTTGCCAATCGAAGGTACCGGGGAGATCGACGAAAGCACAGGCCGATACTCCGCGGCATCCGCGCACAGCGATGCGCGCTTCGCGCTGATCACTGCCAAATGGGCACTACCGGATACGCCCTTCATTTTCGAAGGCCATCTGAGCCTGCTGCTGCCCTTGTCCCTGCACTTCGATGCTGCGCGTCGCGCTGCCCACCCGGCAGGGCTGCGGGTGGCCAAATCACCATCGTTTGGAGGTTGAAGTCATGTCCAATTCACTGGAAGAACTGCGCGAAATCATGCGCAAGGGCTCTGTGACCCTGGGCTGGGGTGCAGTCGCGGCCTACAGCCGGCACCGGCTCAACCGCTTGCTGGAGCAGCAATACCTGGCGCGCCTTGAAGACAACAACTACCTCCCGCCGTTCAGCTACACGTTGATTCGCGCGGGGGTGGACGAGGCCGTGATCGTTCAGGGGCTGGAATTCGGCTCGCCCTTGCTGTCATTCAGCAATGCTTCGATTAGCAACTCCAAGGCTGTTTTGACGTTGAACATCATCAAAGGAACGGTGCGCAACAGCAGCCGGCTGGTCGGCAGCTTCGAGATCACCGAGGCGCTGAATTACTGGCTGCAGATGGAGGTCGACCTGGAAACCGTGCGCGGAGAGGTCGACCCCTATGGCCGCATTGCGCTCAACCTGGCCAGAGGCGCGACATTCAGCAGCAACCTGTTCGGCAATGAAGCTGACCTCAACACGCAACTGGTCAAGGCACTGGAAGCCTGGATGGTTGAAATGCCTGCCCGTTGCGCCATGTTCGAACTGGGTACCGTGGACTTCAGGGGTTATGGCCCGCTGACACCGACGCAATTCACGTTGCGCACCCAGGCGGCAGCCGGTGCGAGAATACGTGATGCGAACAACTACGGGGACGGTGCGGTACTGGTGTTCATGGAGTTGCGTGGCAAGCCGGGCAAAGGTCAGCTGCCTGACGACAGATACCTCTACCTGGTGCCCGATGGTGACTACTCGGCGACACTGGTGCTGAACCAGGACCTGCTTGGCCACGCCTCCGAGGATGGACTGGAGCTGCTCGCCCGGCTGTTGTTCCCTGACCTCAATGCCTTTATCAAGAAAGACGACGTTACAGAGGTGGACCGGGCCATCTTCGGCAACATCGACCCGTTGCGTACCAGCCTGACGGTGAAGCCGGCCAAGGGCGCCGTGGTGGTCGCGGGCAAGACGCAGCAGTTCGTACTGCACGATGGCAATGACCAGCCGATCCAGGCCAGCGCCTGGTCGGTGCTCAATCCGCAAAGCCACGATAACGCAGGCCATGGTTCGATCGATGCCAAGGGTCTGTACACAGCCCCTTCAGCCGAAGAAATGGGCCAGGACCTGCTGACGATCATCGTTCACGCTGAATACGTGGAAAAGGGTCAGACATATCGCGGCGTCGCCCGCGCACAGGTGATTTCCCAGGAAGTACTGGCGATGCCCGCCGTGGGCACCTATCGCCCGCAGCAAAGTGCGAACGGGGTCGAGTTGTGGAATGCAGGCAAAGGTTCGGCCTCGTTCGAAATGCAGGGGCAGCAACTGGGCGAGATTGCCCGGCTGGGTAACGGGCGATCGCGGTTCGTGCCGCATCAGCGAGTTGGCCGACGAATCATGGGCGTACAGCAACTGCGGGCCAGTACTGTCGAAAAGGGCCATAGCGCGCTTGTGCTCGTGCATAACCAGCCACTGGTTTCGCTCGACCCGCCCTTCGTGCCGAAGCTTGGCTTCGGTGTTGCTACCCAGCTGAGCGAAGTGAACCGGATCATGCCCAATGCAAGCAGGCGCTGGCGGATGCTGGCCGGGCCGGGCAGCGTCTCGCCGTCGGGCCAGTTCACCGCTTCCGGGCTCAATGTGCCACAACCCAACGTGGTGGCCTGTGAAGTGGTGCGCAATGGTGTGGTGTTCGCCGCCGGTTACAGCGTGGTCAAAGAGACCCAGGTGCGGGCACTGAACAGTTGGACGACGGTGAATCGTTTCGACATCACCGTCGGCAAGAGCCCAGAAGGCACGCGCGGCGCGGTGACGTCCAATGGCTTCCAGCAACTGGAAGTCGAGATCACCGTGACAACCGATCAAGAGGATGGCAAGGATTACAAGTTGAGCCCAACGGAGATTGCGAGCTTGACGCTGTTCGACCGGTCGGGGCAGAAGATTGCCGGCCTGTGTGATAACGAGGAAGGGATTGGCTCGGTATTTGGCAACGTGTGGCGCACCAGCCGGGCGCCAAACCGTTTCGTCTTGGCCAATGAAGGGGTCATGAGGCCCGATGAGCGGGCGGCGCAGCCTGCAGCGGAACGTGGCGTGGAGGACCGTACCATTCGCGAGAGCTTATACCTGCACCGGCGCGGAGTCTCCGGCTCGCAAGTGTTCTATGCGGGTTTCCAGGCGGCGAGCGGGACGTGGTTCTACTCCAATAGCACCGAGCATAGAAATGGCACCATCGAGGTCCAGGTCATTACACCACTACCTTATAAGACTGCGGATTACACGTTGGTCCGCAAGCGTGTGGCCGGGGGCGGCGGGAGTTCAGGCGGGGCTGATCCGGAGCATGAAGATTTTGACCTGCATCCGGTGACCGATGATTACTGGTTGCTCGACTACACCAAAGGGACGTTCTACACCGCGGAATTCGTCAAGGCCAAGGAAAGTGACAGTGACGGTGGTGTCAATGCGTCGATGGTGCGTTGGGAAAGTCCGTATGTTTGGGAGAACTTCCATAGCTACACCGGCTACCTCTTTCAGAACCATGGTGAGGCCGAGCCGGAGCGCGTTTCGTTCGACCCGGCAATTGCCAAGGTTTTCGAAGGGTTGAACTATGAGCGGTCGGTGGCCAATGAATATGAAGCAGGGTTATTGGTCATCGCCAACTTCCGCAATATGAATCGCTACCTCGGCGATGTTCGCGAGATGGAAGAATTCAAGAAAATGTCCAAGCCATTGCGCGTGCAGTTGCGCGATGAAAAGGGCAATGTGCATCTGCTGCAAATAGATTATTTGTCTGCTGACACCATCGGCGACCGCAATGTGCTGGTACACAGTGTGCCCTCGCGACCGTCGGCCAGTGCTGGCTCGATTGTCCGCCTGAATGACAAAGAGTGAGGAACTTGCGCATGAAACTTCATATGATGATGAGCCTGCTGGCGTGTTCGCTGGTCGCCTGCAGCACCACGCTTACAGCCAATGCAGGAACTCTGCCGATGTCCGGAGGCACGATCGAATTTGCACAAAAAATGGAACAGCCGGAGCACCCGAGTGGCAAGATGTGTACCATCACGCTACCCAAGCCGACGACGGATGGAAGTACGAAATACTATAAGATGACGGACGTCGGTTGTGGGGATAATGTGGCCACCTTCTTTAAATTCAATAACGTTCCTTCGACGACAGTCGTAAGGCTGTCTTCCGAAAAAGACTGTAGTGCAGGGGACTGGCGGTTCCAACTGCAAGCAATTAAAAACCCGTCTAGCACCTCCTGGGTCAATATCAAAACCCTGAGGGGGGCGGAAGTAAACAAGGTCGTGGTCCCGGGGATGCTCCTGCTCGCCGACGAATATGATCATGGCAACATCGAAGGCAAACTTTCCTGCGTGTCGGTAACGCCGGCAAAGCTCTGACCTGTTTGATCTACGCAAGGAGCTGAAAGATGAGTGCCTCGACATCGGTACATTCCAATGCCTTCAATTTTTCGTCCTATATTCAAACCGGTGTTGACCCGCGCACCGGGCAATACACTGTCTCGATCCGGTTACCGGAACTGAAAGGCAATGACCTGCAAGGCCCAGGCTTCGAGCTGGGGCTGTTCTACAGCCCCCTGAACATCGAAGATTCCGGGTTCGGTAAAGGCTGGAACCTGCAACTGACACAAGTGCGCAAGCGCATCGTGACCTTGAGCAGTGGTGAAACCTACCAGTTCCACAACTCGTCCGAGCCCGGAACGCGGCTGACCATGGACGAACAGAAGCTCAGGCACTTCGATCTCTATCGTGACCTGCCCGGGCCTGGCGACGCCGAACGTTATCGGGTGGAGCACCGCTCCGGGCTGGTCGAGATACTGCAAGTGATGGGCTCGGGGGAGGGCGAGGTGGCGCTGCCCGTGGAGCTGCACTCACCGCTTGGGCACGTGCTTTACCTGCACTACCTGCCGTTCGGCAACGGCCACATGTTGTTGAACCAAGTATGGGATGAACATGACTGGCTGCTGGATCTAAAGCGCATTGACGACAGCCGTGTCGAGATTCGCTGCCACCCCTTCGCAGGGGATGACGGTGGCCAGCTGGCCCGCTATGAGATGACCTTGAGCGAGAGCGACCACCGTGTCAGTGAAATCATCCTGCCCACCGGCAACCGGGCCCGCTGGCGCTTCAGCTATAAAGAGGTGCTGGGGTACCTGTGCCTGAGTGAATCGAGAACACCTTATGGCGGGCTCGAGCGTGTGTACTATGAAGATGGCGGGCACGAATTTCCAATTGCCGCCGGGCGTGGAAACCTGCCGCGGGTGAGCCGCCATGAAACGGACGCGCGCTTCGGCCAGGCGGGCAAAGTGGTGCTTTATAAGTACCCTGGCCCGTTCAACTTCCTCGGCGGTGGTGAACCCATTGAATGGTCTGACGATGGGCTGGACAACCTTTATAAGGTGGCAGAGGGCTACACCTACCAGTCGATCGAGATCCACCAAGTGCAAGGGCAAGATGTGCGCTGGATCACGCGTACGTTCAACCGCTTCCATCTGCTTCTTGAGCAAGCCACCGCCCAGGGTGACAAGCTGTTGCAATCCATCACCCGTTACGCTGACAAGCCTGGCACGTTCAAGGATCAGGACGCCTTTTTCCAGCTGCCCCATGAAGAAACCCAGCGTTGGTCGCTGATCAGCAACCCGAGCCGGCAACGCGAAGAGCGGCAGGTCAGCCAATACGACAGCCACGGCAACGTGCTGAGCCGGCTGTTACCGACCGGGGTACTGGAAACCAATGTCTGGTACACGGCTGCCGAGGAGGGAGATGAACAGGGCTTCGTACGCAACCTGAAGACCCGGACCGTGAAGCCGGCTGCCGGCCAGGGGGCGGCGCCCACACTGATCCAGGAATATCAGTACTGCGAGCTGGCGCCTTTGGGCAGCGCCCTGAAGCAAGCCTGGCGCTTGCTGGAAAGCGAGACCCTGAGCGAAGCAGGGAGCCCGCCCGGTATGTTCCTGGAGCGAATCAGCAGGCTTTACCATGAAGCGCCGGCCGAGCGCTTCAGCTATGGGCGGATCAGCAGGCAGACCGTGAGTTACCCCGGCGATGGGGGCACGGTTCTCGACACGGTCACCCACTACGACTACAGCGTGCTGGAAGACGAGCGCGCGCTGCAGACCGTGGAGAAGCTTGTGGGCTGTGACGATGAGCACAAGACCATTACCTTGCAGCATTCGCTGGAAACCGGTGAGCCACTGCTCAACCGCGACGACAACGATGCCGAAATCCGCTATCAGTACGATGCCTTGCGCCGTGTGACACGTGAAACCGTGGCACACGGCAAACCGTTCATGGCGGAGCGAACCTACAAATACTTCCTCTGCGCCTATGACAATGAACAGGCCCAGCAGTGGGCGTATGACGTCAAGCAAATCGAGACCCACACGTGCTTCGATGGCGCCAATCGGCCCATTTTCGAAGAGCGCGAGGACAAGGACAGCAAGACCTTCGCCGGTGCGTCACGGCCGATCTATCGGGCGCTGTACGACGAACTGGACCAGCTGATCGAGGAAACCGAAATCGACTGGCTGGGCGATTGCCTGCTGGAACTGACCCGCCACATCCGCTACGACGACTGGGGCCAGCAGTATTCGGTGCTGAACCCGGATGGCACGACCGACGTCGAGCAAATCGACCAGGTGGCCAGTAAAGGCGGGCCGGTGCATCGCACCTGGCGTGAACTGAGCCGCACCAGGATCAGCGGCATCACCGAAACCTGGAACAACCTGTTCGAGAAGCCGACCCGGATCGAGCGTTTTGCCCTGGATGGCAAGACCAGCGTCAGCGTGCATACCAGTGAATACGACGGACTCGGCAGGCTCAGCCGCGACACGCAAGGAAGCGGGGTAGGCCAGCGTATCGAGGAGTACCGATACGACGCCTTCGACCGCGTGCTCGAGCATCGCCTGGGGGATCGTGTCAGCACGGTGTATCGCACCTATGCCGGGCACAGCCGCAACGACCTGCCAGTCAAGATCAAGGTCGGTAACACTGAAGCGACCGCCAAACTGCTGGGCGAGCAGGCCTTCGATGGTCTCGAGCGGCGAGTCAGTGCTACCACCGGAGGTCGGGTCCAGACATTCGAGTATGACCAAGGTGAGCGGCAACCGCATTGGGTGGTCGCGCCAGACGGCACGCGGATCGAGTACTTCTATGAGCCAGCGCTGGGAGAGGAGCCGGTCAGACGGGTCCTTGCCGGGAAGACGGCACGCTACGATTTCGACCCCAAGAACGCCAGGCCGACGCATTGCGAAGAGCCCGGGGATGACGAGAATACGTCCTATAGCGTGGACCGCAGCTATTTTCTCAGCAATGGCGAGGTCAAGCGCGAGTTGCGTACCGTGGGTGGCGAGCCGTTCACCATGATCTACGACTACAGTTTCCGCAGTCGCCTGCGCGCCTATATGGATGTGCTGGGCCAGACCCAACTCTATGATTACGACCGTTTCGGGCGTCTGGAAAGGACTGCTCTTTACGCGCCGCAGCCCGACGCGGCGCGCTTGCGGTTACGGCGTGCGCCAGCCGAGGAACTGTTGCTGCTGGAGACGGCCTTCGCCTATGACCATCACGGGCGCATGGCCTCGTTCATTACCACGGATGTCAGCACCGGGCAGACCTTGGCGACGCTGCTCGAATACGACGAATTCGACCGGGAGATCCTGCGCACCTTTGATTTTGGTGACACCTTGCAAACCCTGGAGCAGGACTACGACGAGTTCGATTGCCTGAAATACCGGATCCTCAAAGAGCGCACCAAGGGCAGTGACGAAGGTGAAGCCAGGCTGCTGCGCCATGAGACCTACCTGTACGACCGGCGCGGCCGGCTGCAGGTTTATACCTGCGATGGCCCTGAAGCACCTGTCGATCCGTCCGGGCAAGTCATTGCCAGGCAGACATTCGGTTTCGACGGGATAGACAACATCATCTCGGTGATCACCCAGAGCCCAGGCGGGACACCGCAGCGGACCTTGTACGAGTTCAACAATCCCGAAGACCCGGCACAGTTGAGCAAGATCGTCCCGCCTGCTTCGCAACCGGCCATCGACCTCCGGTATGACCGCAATGGCAACCTGATCCAGGACGAACAGGGCCGGGTGCTGGTGTATGACGCGCTCAACCGCCTGCGCAGGGTCGACACGCCCACAGGCGAACACTGCCGCTACGACTTCGACCCGGAGAACATACTGTCCGGTACCACACCCGTCTGAGGGGCATGCCATGCGCCAAGGCCGGCCTGATGGCCGGCCTTGGCGTGCCTAGCGGTAGCGAATGGTGAAGTTCAGCGCCCCTTTGGCCGAGCCGGCCCGCACGGCGCTGCTCGGCTCGGTCTGGAAGAAGCGCGCCTTGAAGTTCAAAGTTACGTTGCCGCGGGTCACGGGCACCAGGTCGAGCTCCTGGTTCAGGGGCATCGGATCGCCGTTGTAAAGCATCTGGATACCCATGCCACGGGCTTCGGAGTCGTGAGTCAGGCTGAACACGTTTTCACCCGGAGGGCCGACCGGACCAGAGCCATTGCTGCCATCGAGCTCGATGGTGGCAAGGGTCTGGTTATCCTCGTCAGGGTCTACCTGGCAGTTGTTCAGGCGGATCTGGAAGTCGGTTGGCAGGGTGGTATAGCCGAGATGGGTGAAGTCGCTGGTGTTCCAATGGCCAAGGTCCACCGGGTTGGCGCTGACCGCATCGGCCTGCACCTCGCACTGGGTCTGGATGATGGTTGCCCTGACAGAAAACTCCTGGACCTTGCCGAACCCCTTCCAGCCCAGGTGGCCGGTAACCAGCGGGCCATCCAGCTGATGCACGCCCGGCGTCAGCTCGCCGGTCTTGACCAGGGTGAGCCTGTGACGAAACGAGCCTATCGCGACCGGACTCAGCCGGGTCTGCTCGTAGTAGGACGTGAAGGGGACCATTGGCGGGTAGCTGTCGGGGATGAACTGATCGGCGCCGCCAAGAAACGGGGCCAGCATCTCTACGATCGCGCCGACCCCCGGGATGTTGGTCTTGAGAATGGGGGCACGGTGAAATTGCCCGTCAACCGCCTGCACGTGAGTATGGATGCCGTGTACGGCCTTGTGTTCGAAATTGATGCGCTCGCCGTAGGTCGAGCAGGTCAGGACGAGATTGTTCTGGTCGGCGGTGGGGTCGGGCGAGCCTGGTGTGCCGATCGTCGTGCCGATTCGCGCATCGCGTGGCACATACAGTGTGCCCATTTCGCGAACATGGACCTTGAGGTAACCACTGCGCAGCTCCTGGAACTCACAGTAGTTTTCATCGTTAGTCATGGCCATGGCGTGTGCCGCAGGCAATGTCAGGGTGGCCAGCAGAGCCTGGCACAGGGTCTTGTTGATGGTTTTCATGGGGGTCCTGAGGCGCGCAGCCGCGGGCACGGCTGTCGCGCGAGCGGGTTGCTAGAGACAGGTCAGGGTTTGCAGGCGATAGCCGTCGACGATGGGTGCATCAGCTGCATCCAGGTGCAGTTCGCAGCGGGTGTCAGGCTGGTCGCCCCAGCGCACGTGCAACGGCTGCGCATGGCTTGGCGTGGTGAGCATTACCAGGCCGGCCTGGCCTACCATGCCGAGAGGGTCGCCATCTTCGCCGCGTACCTGGGCTCCGAAGGGCAGCGGCTTGCCGTGGGCATCGTGCAGGGTCAGCACCAGACGTGAAACGTGACGAGCCTCGAAGCGGTGCTTGATGATCGCACCTCGGCGTGGCACCACCTGGGCGACCCCGTTGTCGATTTCCACCTGTGGGTCAAGGCGGTCGGTTTCCAGTACCACCGCATTGTTCCGGTAGGGCTGCAGGTAAGGCAGCAGTGCATAGCCGCGCGCATTGGTGCGAGTTCCGGTTGCGTTCTGCAGCCCGACATCGGCCACGCCGGGGACTTCGATCAACGCAGCGGTGTCCCCCAGGTAGCGGCCGAATTCCAGCCCGTCGGCATGCAACAGCACGGCGCCACTGGCATTCAGTGACAGGCTGCGATAGTCGTCGGCTTCGGTGTAACCCGCACCCAGGCTGGCATAGGGCGCCTGATGGCCGAGCGACAGCGCGGCGGTCTGGCGCGCGTGCTCGTCGCGGCTCAGGCTGGTGCTGTAGCTTAGCGCACGCTCGTGGTCACTGCCGTTGAGCGTGGCGCGCTGGCTGTAGCCCCTGGCGTTGTGCTGAAGGTCAAAGCTGGCATTGGCAGAGCGACCGAAATGCAAGGGCATCGTCACGCTCAGGCCGAACTGACGATCACTGCCATAGCGGTCGGTCAACGACTGTGAGGCGAACAGGTTGTAGCCAACGCCCCGATGATGGGTGTTGAAATTGAACTGGTATTGCCGTTGGGTCGCACTGCGCTGCCAGTAGTCCTGCTGCGACAGGGTCAACGTCAGCGAGCTGGCCTTGCCCAGATTCTGGTGCACCGACGCCTCCAGGCGGCTGCGACGGCTGCCGTTGTACTTCGCGTCGTGGTTGCGCTGGCGCACGGCTTCATCGAAGTCGCGGTAGCCTTGCGTTGAGTAGCGGTAGCCGGCAAAGCGCAAGTTGGTCTGGGTGGTGAAGGCCTTGGCATACTTCAGCGCATAGCTGGAACCCTGCACTTCGCGTTCATGGGCATTATCGATTGCGCTGTAGGCCTGGGTCACATCGAAGGCCACGGCACCCAGGCTGCCCAGGTCCTTGCTCAGCCCCAGGTTGCCTGCGCGGTAGAATTCGCTGGCCATCAGGCCGCCGTAAAGCGTGGTGTTCCAGTGCGAGCCCATGGCCAGCGTGCCCTGCCAGAGCAGGGGGGTATCGAAATCACTGGAAGGGTTGTACTGCCCGAGCGTGGCGCTGTAACGCCAGACACCTGGGCGCAGCAGGTTGCTGATGGTCGAGTAGGGCTGGCTGAAGCGGCGTACCTGACCATCGGCCTCGGTCAGGACGATTTCCAGTTCGCCGCTACCTGCCGTGCTGAGGTCGTCGATGGCATAGGGGCCGGCACTCACGTACGTCGAGTAGATCGGATAACCATTCTGCCAGACTTCGACTTTCGCCCGGCTCTGCGCAACACCGCGAATGATCGGGGCGTAGCCGCGCTGGTTGTCGGCCAGCATGCCCATGTCCGAGGCCACGCGCACGCCAGTGATCGGTACCGAGCGGAACACGTCACCTTCGGTGAAGGTCTCGCCAATCGTCAGGTTGGCGCGGGTGCCCGGGATATCGCGCTGGGCGTAGGCCTGTGCCCGGGTCCATTCGGTCTCGCCCTGGCTGCCCTGGCGCCACGACTGGCTGCTGCGCAGGCGCCAGTCGCCCAGGTTGATGCCGCTGTTCAGGTACAGGTCATTACTGGTGTAACGGCCAGAATAGCGATTGTGGCCCTGCAGTGTGGAGGCCTGATAGTTGACGAATGCGGCATTGATACCGCTGTCCCAGCGTGAAGGGTCGACCTGGCCGATGCTGTCCCGGCGCATGGCGATCTGTGGAATCGAGAGGGCCAAGTGCAACTCCCCCGGGGTGAAGACAATCTGCGCACCTGGGACCACTGCCGGCAAATCCAGGCAGGTTGCGGCCTGGTCATCCGGGTTGGCCAATGCGTCCAGGCGCAGCCCCCATTCGCCAAGCAGTGCGGCGGGGAGGCACGGCAGCAGTGCTTCGTCCGGACCAGGCTGGAAGTCCAGTTCGTGTTGGCCGACAGGCTCGAGGTTGACCTGTACGCTTACCCGGTAGCGGCCAGGCGCGAGTGCCTGATCGCTGGTCAACAGGCTCAGGGACCAGGCGTTGGTTTCTTCGGTCTGGCCAGGTACCTGGCGCAGGAACCCGCTCTGAAATACTGGGTCGGCTTGTGTGCCGGGCATTGCGAGCAATGACGAGCTGCCCAGCAGGCACAGCAAGGCGCTGCGCTGCCTGCGCGACGTGCGCCAGCGTAGTGAGGAGGGGATCATGATGACGATTCCTGGATGCGTGCGGGGCAGGCCCTAGTTGGCCGGTTGGACAGGCGCGCTCAGCGGGTCGGTGTAGCCACCGTAGTCATTGATGACGGAAAAATGCGCTTGCAGGCCAGCAGTTCGAGCGATGCCGGGCAGTGGATACAGTCGTTCACTGAACGGCGCCAGCATGGCGGTATTCTTCAGCGTGTGTTGCTGCCCTTGGCCATCCACTTTCAGGCGAATGAAGGTGATGTGGAACGGCGAAGGGTTGTTGACCAGCAACTGTTTCACCCCGTCACGTTCAGTCACGGAAAACGTCAGCGACTTCAGGTGGTCTGTAGGCTTGCCCTTGAGCTTTGCCGGCCGATAAAACAGTTTGACGCGTGTGCGCATGGCAATGTTGAGTTGGTTGCTGGTCTCGGTGGTGGCTTGCGGAATCTCCTGCAGATTGAAGAAAAACAGCGACTCGCGGTCGTGTGGCAATGTATTGGGCAGTCCATTGATTTGCAGAAGTTGTTCACCGCTCGGATTGATCTTGAACAGGGGCGGGGACGTAGCAAAGGGTACGCTGGTCGTATTGTCGTCAGCCTCGGTGTTTATCCAGGTCTGTACGGCATAGGTATTTTTTGACGGATTTCTTATGACCACGGATGAACTGCGTTTGTCGCCGTTGAAAACGATGCGGGTACTGTTCAATGTCAAGGCAGCATGGCTGGTTAGCGAAACGGTGAGCATCGATAAACTCAGGCAGGCGCAGGCGACGACACGAACGGGTATCGTGAGAATGAACTGTTTGATCATCGGGTGACTCGCTGCATCCAGACGCATGATTACGCCTGGATGGTCTGGCTCGTGCCAGAAGGCACAGAATTAAAGGGTTATCAACGATAGTCGACGGTATAGCTAACTTTCGCCGATGCAGGGCCGTGAGTTACGTCGGTTGCGGTGGAGCGGTAATAGGCGTCGAACCGAAGGTCGGTTGGGCCTGTAGCGTTGAGTGGGTAATCAACCGAGGTTTCACCGGGTTTGATTGAGGCCGTGGTGCGGTCCCTGATGACGATCGAGACGTTTTTTGCCGCGTCTGCAACGGGGTCAACCCTGAAATAATCGCCACTGATGTCTGCATCACCATCAAACTTCACGAAGGCGTTGTCCTTGTCGATGGCGCAGGTCGCTTTATCGGGTATGCGGATATCAAAGGAAGCACCGCGGACTTCAATGTTGGGGCCGGTGAACCGCCCCACGGGAATGTCGCCCATAGAGACGCGGTCATTCGCACCACCGTCGCCAGGGTTGACGACTTCGATAGGGCAAGTTTCAGGTGTGATACTGCCTTCAAGGAATATCGAGCCGGTTTTAGCGAACGCAGTATTGCCTGCCAGGCCAGTAAGCAGGCCGAGCGATAGAACTAAGGACTTCTTCATGACATAACCTGATTGAATGGGTTAGTTAGATTTCAGAGCGAGGTGTGAATTGGGTGTTTCCAATTATTGCCTCGGTGCTGATTCTAATTGTCATGAGTATGATCAGGCTGTAGGAATAAGTGAGTTAGTTGTGTGACTTTTCGCTTTGTTGCCTACTCTGACGGTGTGAAACTGCATGGGCGCTCTGGTATGACCAGAGCGCCTATGCAATCAGATCAGTGAGTATTGCCAGGAGCGCTGTGGCTCAGCAGTTGCTTTTCGAGATTCCAGTCAAATGGTTCGCCTGCCTGTTCGGCCTCAAAGCGACGCTCTTCAAGCTGCTGGTAAAGCGCCAGCTCTTCGTCCGGCATGAAGTGCAGGCAGTCGCCAGCGAAGAACCACAACAGGTCACGTGGCACCAGGTGGGCAATTTGCGGGTAGCGCTGGATCACCTGACAGATCAGGTCCTGGCCCAGGTACTGGCTTTCCAGCGGGTCCTGCGGCAACAGCGTCAGCAGTTCGTCGAAGCGTTCGAGGAACAGGGCGTGGCTTTCTTCCGGCACCTGTTCTGCTTCACCCAATGCGACCAGGATGGTGCGCAGGTGCTGGAGCAGTTGCAGGTGATATTCCAGGTAGGGGTTGGCCATGGAATGGGTCCTCGGTATGGCTGAAACGGGGGGCGGAGTATACGCCGCCCCCCGGTGCTCGCGAAGGGTCAGCGTACCTTGCCGGGCTCGGCGAGCAATTGCGCCTTGTCGAAGGCATCGACATCGATCACCCTGCGCCGCGCCTGTTCGGCAGCGTGCAGCCGCTGGCCTTCACCGGGTTGCAGCACGCCGGCCTCGACGGCGGCATCGATGCCGGCCTGGCCGGGGCCTGGCTGGACTTTGCCTTCCTTGATGGCCTGATGCAGTGCCTTGCGCAGCGGCGCCGTGTCGTCGAGCAGGTCGCTGGCCCGTTGCAGGGCTGCGACCGGGTCGTTTTCTGCCTGCGGGCGGTAGCAGCCGGCCAGCAACTCTTCCAGCGCCGGGTCGCCCTTGCGTCGCCCGATCAGCTCGGCCACCTCGGCATCCAGTTCATCACTGGGGCCGGTATGGCGACGGCCAAAGGGGAACACCAGCAGCCGCAGTGCGCAGCCGACGAAGCGGTTGGGGAAGTTGTCGAGCAGGCGGTCCAGTGCACGCTCCGCCTGGCCCAGGCTTTCTTCCATGGCCCAGCGCAACAGCGGCTGCAGGTACTCGGGCGAACCCTGGTCGTGATAACGCTTGAGCGCGGCGCTGGCCAGGTACAGGTGGCTCAGCACATCGCCGAGGCGGGCACTGAGGCGTTCGCGGCGCTTGAGCGCCCCGCCCAGCAGCATCATCGACAGGTCGGCCATCATCGCGAATGCCGCCGCCTGGCGGTTGAGGGCTCGGAAGTAGCCCTGGCTCAGGGCATCGCCCGGCACCCGCTCCAGACGACCCAGCCCAAGGCCGTAGACCAGGGTGCTGGCCGCATTGCCGGCGGCGAACATGATGTGCTTCATCAGCAGGTCATCGAACTCGACCAGCGCCTGGTCGCGGTCCTCGCGGGCGGCCAGGGCCATTTCCCGGAGGACGAACGGGTGGCAGCGGATCGCGCCCTGGCCGAAGATCATCAGGTTGCGCGAGAGGATGTTGGCGCCCTCGACGGTGATAAAGATCGGCGCGCCCTGCCAGTTGCGTCCCAGGTAGTTGTTCGGGCCCATGATGATGCCCTTGCCGCCATGCACGTCCATGGCGTGCTGGATGCATTCGCGGCCGCGCTCGGTGAGGTGGTACTTGAGGATCGCCGACAGCACCGAGGGTTTTTCGCCCAGGTCTACGGCCTTGGCGGTGAGCAGGCGGGCGCTGTCCATCAACCAGGCGTTGCCGCCGATGCGCGCCAGTGATTCCTGGATGCCCTCGAAGGCTGCCAGCGGCACGTTGAACTGCTCGCGGATGCTGGCGTACTGGCCGGTGACCAGGCTGGTGTACTTGGCGGCACCGGTGCCCACGGCGGGCAGCGAGATCGAGCGGCCGACCGAGAGGCAGTTCATCAGCATCATCCAGCCCTTGCCGAGCATGGCCTGGCCGCCGATCAGGCAGTCGAGCGGCACAAACACGTCCTTGCCGCTGTTGGGGCCGTTCATGAAGGCGGCGCCCAGGGGCAGGTGGCGCTTGCCGATCTCCACGCCAGGTGTGTCGGTGGGGATCAGTGCCAGGCTGATGCCCAGTTCTTCTTCTTCGCCCAGCAGATGGTCCGGGTCGTAGGCCTTGAATGCCAGGCCCAGCAAGGTGGCGACCGGGCCCAGGGTGATGTAGCGCTTCTCCCAGTTCAGGCGCAGGCCGATGACCTCTTCGCCCTTCCACTGGCCCTTGCAGATCACGCCAGTGTCGGGCATGGCACCGGCGTCGGAGCCGGCCAGGGGGCCGGTGAGGGCGAAGCAGGGGATTTCCTCGCCACGTGCCAGGCGGGGCAGGTAGTGGTTGCGTTGTTCATCGGTGCCGTAATGCAGCAGCAATTCGGCGGGGCCAAGGGAATTGGGCACCATCACCGTGGAGGCCAGGTCACCGCTGCGGGTTGCCAGTTTCATCGCCACCTGTGAGTGGGCGTAGGCGGAGAAGCCTTTGCCGCCGTACTCCTTGGGGATGATCAGGGCGAAGAAGCCATTCTGCTTGATATGCGCCCAGGCTTCGGGCGGCAGGTCGAGGTCCTGGCCGATCTGCCAGTCGCTGACCATGGCGCATAGCGCTTCTGTCGGGCCATCGATGAAGGCCTGTTCTTCTTCGCTGAGTTTCGGTGCCGGGTACGCGAGCAAGGTGCGCCAGTCGGGACGACCGCTGAACAGTTCGCCATCCCACCACACGGTGCCGGCATCGATGGCTTCGCGCTCGGTCTGCGACATCGGCGGCAGGGTGCGCTGGAACCATTTGAACACCGGGCCGCTGAACACCTTGCGGCGCCACTCCGGCAACGCCACCAGGGCGATCTTCAGCGCCAGCACGATCCAGATCAGGGTCAGCAGCCAGCCAGGGGCGTTGCTGAAGAGGCCCATCAGCAGCACGTAGGCCGCCATGATGCCGAGAATCTGCAAGGGCGCCAGGCGCCGGTGCGTGAGGTACGCCGCGCCGATCACCAGCACTACCAACCACAACAGCAACATAATCGGTCCTCCTTGGAACCAGGGGGGGCTTGAGCCGTCCCAGACAGCTTAGACGCAACACTGTGAACGGCAGGTTCAGAACAGTGACAGGGTGTGGCGGCGGTAGTTTCAGCGCATCGTTTGCCTGGAGTAGACTGTCCCACCTCTGCATTCATAAGGACGTTGCCATGCTGAAGATCTGGGGCCGCAAGAACTCGAGCAATGTGCGCAAGGCGCTGTGGATCGCCCACGAACTGGGCCTGGATTTCGAGTCGATCGACGCCGGCGGCGCCTTCGGCGTGGTCAACGAGCCGCATTACCGCGCCCGCAACCCCAACGGCCTGGTGCCAATGCTCGAGGACGGCGACCTGACCCTGTGGGAGTCCAACACCATCGTCCGCTACTTGTGCGCCGAGTATGGCGCGGAGCAAGGCTGGTATCTGCAGGACCCTCGCCAGCGCGCCCTGGCCGACAAGTGGATGGACTGGACCACCTCGTCCTTCGCCGCGCCGTTCCGCCCGCTGTTCTGGGGCCTGCTGCGCACCCCGGAAGACCAGCGCGACTGGGTGGCAATCAACGCCGCACACAAGCAATGCGCCCAGTTACTGGCCATTGCAGACGAGACCCTGGCCAAACAGCCGTACCTGTCCGGTGACCAGATCGGCATGGGCGACATCCCACTGGGTAGCTTCGTCTACGCCTGGTTCGAAATGCCCATCGAACGCCCGGCGATGCGCCACCTGGAAGCCTGGTATGCGCGCCTCAAGGCCCGCCCGGCTTATCAGGCCGCCGTGATGACCGCGCTGACCTGATCGAACACCACGGCTGTTTCGATAGTCACTATCAATACACATGACTGTACATGTGCGACCTGGCCTTGCACCATGGCCGCACTCACTGCGCCAGTGATCTGCCCTGGCGTGTCCTGCACCTTTTTCTTCGGTAAGTGACCCGCTATGAGTTCCGCCCTGTCCATCCGACAGCTGACCAAGACCTACGGCAACGGCTTCCAGGCCCTCAAGGGCATCGACCTGGACGTCGCCGAAGGCGATTTCTTTGCCTTGCTCGGCCCCAATGGGGCCGGCAAGTCCACCACCATCGGCATCCTCTCGACCCTGGTCAACAAGACCAGCGGCACGGTCAACGTGTTCGGCCACGACCTGGACCGCGAGCCTTCGGCGCTCAAGCGCTGCCTGGGCGTGGTGCCGCAGGAGTTCAACTTCAACCAGTTCGAGAAGTGCTTCGACATCGTCGTGACCCAGGCGGGCTACTACGGCATCCCGGCGAAAATCGCCAAGGAACGCGCCGAGCAGTACCTGACCCAGCTGGGCCTGTGGGACAAGCGTGACGTGCCGTCGCGTTCGCTGTCCGGCGGCATGAAGCGCCGTCTGATGATCGCCCGTGCGCTGATCCACGAGCCGCGCCTGTTGATCCTCGACGAGCCGACCGCGGGCGTGGACATCGAGCTGCGCCGCTCGATGTGGAGCTTCCTCACCGAGCTCAACCAGAAAGGCATCACCATCATCCTCACCACCCATTACCTGGAAGAGGCCGAGCAGCTGTGCCGGAACATCGGCATCATCGACCACGGCACCATCGTCGAGAACACCAGCATGCGCCAGCTGCTGGGCAAGCTGCATGTCGAGACCTTCGTCCTCGACCTCAAGCAGGACCTGGCAACGGCGCCTGTGCTGCAGGGCTACCCGTGCCGGCTGCTGACCCCGCACACCCTGGAAGTGCAGGTGGAAAAAGACAGTGGCATCACCGCGCTGTTCGGCCAGCTGGCGCTGCAGAACATCGAAGTGCAGAGCCTGCGCAACAAGACCAACCGACTCGAGGAGCTGTTCGTGTCCCTGGTGGAAAAAAACCTGTCGAAGGTGGCCGTATGAGTGTGGAGCTGCGCACCAACTGGGTCGCCCTGCAGACCATCGTCTATCGCGAAGTGCGGCGCTTCCTGCGCATCTGGCCGCAGACCCTGCTGCCGCCGGCGATCACCATGGTCTTATACTTCGTCATCTTCGGTAACCTGATCGGCCGGCAGATCGGCGACATGGGCGGCTTCACCTACATGCAATACATCGTGCCAGGCCTGATCATGATGTCGGTGATCACCAACTCCTACGGCAACGTGGTGTCGAGCTTCTTCGGCAGCAAGTTCCAGCGCTCGATCGAAGAGCTGATGGTGTCGCCGGTGTCGCCGCACACCATCCTGGTCGGCTACGTGCTGGGTGGCGTGCTGCGGGGGCTGGCGGTCGGAGTGATCGTGACCATCCTGTCGCTGTTCTTCACCGACCTGCAGGTGCATCACCTGGGCGTGACGGTGATCGTGGTGCTGCTGACCGCGACCATCTTCTCGTTGCTGGGCTTCGTCAACGCGGTGTTCGCACGCAACTTCGACGATATCTCGATCATCCCGACCTTCGTGCTGACGCCGCTGACCTACCTGGGCGGGGTGTTCTACTCGATCAACCTGCTGCCGCCGTTCTGGCAGACCGTGTCGCTGGCCAACCCGGTGCTGCACATGGTCAACTCGTTCCGCTACGGCATCCTAGGGGTGTCGGACATCAGTATTGGCACGGCGATCACCTTCATGCTGGTGGCCACTGCGGTGCTCTACGTGCTGTGTGTGCGCCTGCTGGTCAGCGGCCGCGGCATGCGCGCCTGACACCCGTTGCTTGCGCCGGCGCCACTGCCGGCCAATCCACCAACGCCAGTACAGCAGGGTGGCGAAGTAGGCGACCACGCCGAGCACCACCCCGCACACCACCGAGCCCAGCAGAAACGGCTGCCACAGCGTGGCCAGCTGGTCGGTGATCCATTCGAAGGTCAGCTCGTCGGGCAACGAGCGCGGCGGGATCTGCATCAGCCAGGCGCCGGTCATGTAGGTGACGAAGAACACCGGTGGCATGGTCAGCGGGTTGGTCAGCCAGACCAGGCTGACGGCGATCGGCAGGTTGCCGCGCACCGGAATTGCCAGCGCCGCAGCCAGCAGCATCTGCATGGGAATGGGGATCAACGCCGCGAACAGGCCCACCCCCATTGCCCGCGCCACTGAGTGGCGGTTCAGGTGCCAGAGGTTCGGGTCGTGCAGCAGCTTGCCGAAAAAGCGTAAGGACTTGTGTTCCCGAATGCTGGTCGGATCCGGCATGTAGCGTTTGAAAAGTCGGCGCGGCATGTAGGCTCCCGGAGCGTTGATTGGGGCAGTATGCCTTTATTCGCGTTCAGCCTCGTTTAGAGTTTGTGACAATTGTTGAGCGGGCCATGCCGGCTTTTCGTCTATGCCTCAGTAAGCGATTCCGCTTCTGGAGCTCTACCTCATGCGCACAGGGATGTTTGCGCTCGCGCTCGGGCTGTTGTGCCTGGGCTTTCTCCCCGCATTGCCGTCGGTCGGGTGGCTGCTATTGCTGTTGCTGGTGGGTGGCGCCTGCGCGTGCACCCGCCTGTGGCCGCTGGGCTGTTTTCTGCTGGGGCTGTGCTGGGCTTGCTGGTCGGCGCAGTTGGCGCTGGATGACCGCTTGGCCCCCGGCCTGGATGGCCGCACGTTATGGTTGCAAGGCCGTGTCGTCGGGTTGCCGACGCGCACCGCGCAGGGCGTGCGCTTCGAGCTGGAGCAGCCGCATTCGCGCCGCGCCGAACTGCCAAGGCGTCTGCAGCTGAGCTGGTTCGATGGCCCGACCATCCATGCTGGCGAACAGTGGCGCATGGCAGTCACCTTGCAGCGCCCGGCCGGGTTGCTGAACCCGCATGGCCCGGATCGCGAGGCGCAGCTGCTGGCCCGCCGTATCGGCGCCACTGGCACGGTCAAGGCGGGCCAGTTGATGCGCTCAGTGGCGCCAGGGTGGCGGGACGCACTGCGCGAGCGCCTGCTGAAGGTCGATGCCCAGGGGCAGGAGGCGGCATTGGTAGCCTTGGTGCTCGGCGACGGGGCGGGCCTGGCCCGCGAACAGTGGCAGGCGTTGCAGGCGACCGGTACGGTGCACTTGCTGGTGATTTCCGGGCAACATATCGGGTTGGTCGCGGGCTTGCTGTATGCCTTGGTTGCGGGCCTGGCGCGCTGGGGGCTCTGGCCGCAGGGGTGGCCATGGTTGCCGTGGGCGTGCGGCCTGGCACTGGCGGCGGCGTTGGGCTATGGCTGGCTGGCCGGTGCGGGCGTGCCGGTGCAGCGTGCCTGCTTGATGCTGGCGGTGGTGCTGCTGTGGCGTCTGCGCTTTCGCCAGCTGGGGGCGATGTTCCCACTGCTGCTGGCGTTGAACCTGGTATTGCTGGCCGAACCCCTGGCGGCGCTGCTCCCCGGCTTCTGGCTGTCGTTCGCGGCGGTGGCGATCCTGATCTACAGCTTTGCGGCACGGCTTGGCGGCTGGCGACCCTGGCAGGCGTGGACGCGGGCCCAGTGGGTGATCGCCGTCGGCCTGCTGCCGGTGCTGTTGGCCACGGGGTTGCCGGTCAGCCTGAGTGCGCCTGCGGCAAACCTGCTGGCGGTGCCCTGGGTCAGCCTTGCGGTATTGCCGCTGGCATTGCTCGGTACGCTGTTGTTGCCGCTGGCGGGCGTTGGTGAGGGGCTGCTGTGGGTCGCGGGTGGCTTGCTGGATATGCTGTTCCACCTGCTGGGTCTGATGGCGGAGTGGCGGCCGGCATGGATACCGCCGGCCCTGCCGCTGTGGGCCTGGTTGCTGGTGTATATCGGGGCGTTGCTGGTGCTGTTGCCTCGCGGTGTGCCGCTGCGTGGGTTGGGCGGGGTCATGCTGCTGGCCTTGTGGGTGCCGAGGGAGCCGGTGCCCCATGGGCAGGTTGAAGTCTGGCAACTGGATGTCGGCCAAGGCTTGGCGATGCTGTTACGCACGCAGCATCACACCCTGCTGTACGACGCCGGGCCGGCCAAGGGCGAGATCGATCTGGGCGAGCGGGTGGTGCTGCCAACCCTGCGCAAGCTGGGGGTGGACCACCTGGACCTGATGCTGATCAGTCACGCCCATGCCGACCATGCCGGCGGTGCTGCGGCCATCCTGCGCAGCTTGCCGGTCGAGCGGGCAATTGGCGGTGAAGCGCTGGATGACGTGCAGTTGCAGCCTTGTGCCAGTGGTGAGCAATGGACATGGGACGGCGTGTATTTTTCGCTATGGCGCTGGGTGGACGGGCAAAGCAGTAACGACCGCTCCTGCGTGCTGATGGTCGAGGCACAAGGCGAGCGGATGTTGCTGGCGGGGGATATGGAGGCCGGCGCCGAGCGGGCTTGGCTGGCGGATACCGAAACGCCCGCTATCGATTGGCTGCAGGCGCCGCACCATGGCAGCCGTACATCCTCCACCGAGGCCTTCATCCGCGCCACGGCACCGCGGGGGGTGCTGATTTCGCGGGGGCGTAACAACAGCTTCGGGCATCCGCATGCTCAGGTGGTCGAGCGGTATGGGCGGCATGGGGTATTGGTGCATGACACGGCGGTGGACGGGGCTTTGCGCTTGGTTTTGGGCGGGCAAGGTGAAGTTGAAGGTGTGCGGCGGCAGCGACGTTTCTGGCGTGATACCTGGGGGAGCGGGCAAGCCCGCGAAGAGGCCGGCCCTGCCATTTCCCTGACCTCCGGCAGATGAGCCCCTTGCGCTCCTGTGTTAGAGTGGCGGCCTTTTTCCAGAGGGGCGTTTACTGTGTGGGAATTGGTCAAGTCCGGTGGTTGGATGATGCTGCCGATCATTCTGAGTTCCATCGCCGCCATGGCTATCGTCGTCGAGCGCCTGTGGACCCTGCGCGCCAGCCGCGTTACCCCGCCGCACCTGCTGGGCCAGGTGTGGATGTGGATCAAGGACAAGCAACTCACCAGTGACAAGCTCAAGGCCCTGCGTGCCGATTCACCGCTGGGCGAGATCCTCGCGGCGGGCCTGGCCAATTCGCGCCATGGCCGCGAGATCATGAAAGAGTGCATCGAGGAAGCCGCCTCGCGCGTCATCCACGAACTCGAGCGCTACATCAGCACCCTCGGCACCATCGCCGCCATGGCGCCGCTGCTCGGCCTGCTGGGCACCGTGCTGGGCATGATCGACATTTTCAGCGCCTTCATGGGCTCGCAGATGACCGCCAATGCCGCGGTGCTGGCCGGTGGTATCTCCAAGGCCCTGGTCACCACCGCAGCCGGCCTGATGGTCGGTATCCCGGCGGTGTTCTTCCACCGCTTCCTGCTGCGCCGCATCGACGAACTGGTGGTGGGCATGGAGCAGGAGGCGATCAAGCTGGTGGAGGTGATCCAGGGCGACCGCGAAGTGGAAGTGGCCGGAGGCAAGGCGTGAAGTTCCGGCGCAATCGCCAGCGGGAGAACGTCGACATCAACCTCGCATCGCTGATCGATGTGGTGTTCGTCCTGCTGCTGTTCTTCGTGGTCACCACCACCTTCACCCGCGAGACCCAGTTGCGTGTCGAGCTGCCCGAGGCGGCGAGCGCCGAGCAGCCGCCGGCGGACCAGGGCAAGCTGGTTGAAGTGACCATCAGCGCCGATGGCGTGTATTCGGTGAACAATCACCTGCTACCCAAGAGCGACCTGGCGACCCTGACCGAGGCCATCGAGCGCGAGTCGGGGGGTGACAACAAGTTGCCGCTGGCCATCAGCGCCGATGGCAAGACCCCGCACCAGGCCGTGATCACCGCAATGGATGCCGCCGGCAAGCTCGGTTTCAGCCACCTGCGCATGACCACCGTCGAGGCTGCCCAGGGGACACCTTGATGGCGCTCGCCGACCGCTTGATCGCCGCCTGGTATGCCGGGCATCCGGCCCTGGCACTGCTGCGCCCGCTCGAAGCGCTGTACCGGCGCGTGGTGACGCGCAAGCGTGCGCGTTTTCTCCGCGGGGACAGCGCCAGTTACCGGGCGCCGGTTCCGGTCATCGTGGTGGGTAACATCACCGTGGGCGGTACCGGCAAGACGCCGATGATTCTCTGGCTGATCGAGCATTGCCGTCGCCAGGGCCTCAAGGTTGGCGTGGTCAGCCGTGGTTACGGTGCCAGGCCGCCACACTACCCATGGCGTGTGGACGCCAGCCAGCCAGCCACACAGGCCGGCGACGAACCCTTGCTGATCGTCCAGCGCACGGATGTGCCGCTGATGATCGACCCTGACCGATCTGCTGCGGTGAAGGCGCTGCTGGCCAGCGAGCCACTGGACCTGATCCTGTGTGACGATGGCATGCAGCACTACCGCCTGGCCCGTGACCTTGAACTGGTGCTGATCGATGCTGCCCGTGGCCTTGGCAATCGCCGTTGCCTGCCGGCCGGGCCGCTGCGCGAGCCTGCCGAGCGGCTGCAGGATGCCGACGCCGTACTGTTCAACGGCGCCAGTGAAGACCGCGACGAGGGGTTCGCTTTCCGCCTGCAGCCTTCCGCCCTGGTCAACCTGCGCAGCGGCGAGCGCCGTGGGCTGGATCATTTCCCGGCAGGCCAGCGCCTGCACGCGGTTGCCGGTATCGGCAACCCGCAACGTTTCTTCAATACCCTGCTGGGGCTAAACTGGCAACCGGTGCCGCATCCCTTTGCCGACCACGCGCAGTTCAGCGCCGAAAGCCTGGCATTCAGCCCGCCGCTGCCGCTGGTCATGACCGAGAAGGATGCGGTGAAATGCCGGGCCTTCGCTGGCGATGACTGGTGGTACCTGGCTGTCAAGGCACAGCCCACGCCAGCCTTTGGCGCCTGGTTCGACAGCCAGCTGCAGCGCTTGCTGCGTAAGCCCTGAGCCCTTCTTCAATTTCTGGCCATCTGGCCTCAAGGACGCTTCCATGGACACCAAACTGCTCGATATCCTGGCCTGCCCGATCACCAAGGGCCCGCTCAAGCTCAGCGCCGACAAGACCGAGCTGATCAGCAAGGGCGCGGGCCTGGCCTACCCGATCCGCGACGGCATCCCGGTGATGCTGGAAAGCGAGGCGCGCACCCTGACCGATGACGAGCGCCTGGACAAATGAGCGTGAACTTCACCGTGGTCATTCCTGCCCGGCTGCGCTCCACGCGCCTGCCAGGCAAGCCATTGCTGCCGATTGCTGGCAAGCCGATGGTGCAGCATGTCTGGGAGCAGGCGCGCAAGAGTGGCGCCAGCCGTGTGGTCATCGCCACCGATGACGCCAGCATCTTCGAAGCCTGCCAGGCCTTCGGCGCCGAAGTGCTGATGACCCGCGCCGACCATGAATCGGGCACCGACCGCCTGGCCGAAGTGGCCGAGCACCTGGGCCTTGCGGCAGAGGCCATCGTGGTCAACGTGCAGGGTGACGAGCCGCTGATCCCACCAGTGATCATCGACCAGGTGGCCGCCAACCTGGCTGCCCACCCGGAGGCGGGTATCGCCACCCTGGCCGAGCCGATCCATGAGCCGGACACGGTATTCAACCCCAATGCCGTCAAGGTGGTCAGCGACAAGAACGGCCTGGCCCTGACATTCAGCCGCGCGCCGCTGCCTTGGGCCCGTGATGCCTTTGCCAGGGATGGTAACGTGCTGCCGGAAGGCGTGCCGTATCGCCGCCATATCGGCATGTACGCCTACCGCGTCGGCTTCCTCCAGGATTTCGTCAGCTGGGGCCCGTGCTGGCTCGAGCAGACCGAGGCCCTGGAACAGTTGCGTGCGCTGTGGCATGGCGTGCGCATTCACGTCGAGGATGCTATCGAAGCGCCAGCCGTGGGCGTCGATACCCCTGAGGACCTGGAGCGCGTACGGCGCTTGCTGGAGGCCTGATGCGCATCCTGTTCGTCTGCCTCGGCAACATCTGCCGCTCGCCCACCGCCGAAGGCGTGCTGCGCCATCAGTTGCAGGTGGCCGGCCTGGCTGAGCAGGTGCATGTGGCGTCTGCCGGTACCGGCGGCTGGCATGTCGGCAAGGCACCTGACAGCCGCACCTGCAAGGCTGCGCTGGCGCGTGGTTATGACTTGTCGCAGCAACGTGCCCAGCAGGTCAAGCCGGCGCACTTCGCCGAATACGACCTGATCCTGGCCATGGATGAAAGCAACCTTGGCCACTTGCGCGCCCTGCGCCCACACGACGCCGCTGGCGAACTCGACCTGTTCCTGCGCCGCTATGGCGCGGCCCTGGACGAGGTGCCGGACCCTTACTATGGCGGTGCCGAGGGCTTCGAGCAGGTGCTCGACCTGATCGAGGCTGCGTGCCGCGAGCTGGTCGTGGAAATCAAGGGGCGGTTATGACAGCGGTCTGGCAGGAACAGGTTTCGCTGAAGCCCTACAACACCTTTGGCATCGATGTGAAAGCCCGTTATTTCACCCAGGCGCACAGCGATGAAGACGTGCGCGAGGTGCTGGCTCAGGCGCGCCAGCGCGAGCTGGCGGTGCATGTGATCGGGGGCGGGAGCAACCTGCTGCTGACCCGCGATATCGACGCAGTGGTGTTGCACATGGCCAGCCGTGGTCGGCGGGTGATGAGCGACGATGGCGAACGTGTGGTGGTCGAAGCGCAAGCGGGTGAACCCTGGCACCCGTTCGTGCAATGGTCGTTGGCCCAAGGCTACTGCGGCCTGGAAAACCTCAGCCTGATCCCCGGCACCGTGGGGGCTGCGCCGATGCAGAATGTCGGCGCCTATGGGGTCGAGATCAAGGATGTGTTCGCCGGCCTGACTGCGCTGGACCGTGAAACCGGAGAACTGCGCGATTTCAACCTGCAAGCCTGTGCTTTCGGTTACCGCGACAGCGTGTTCAAGCGCAACCCGGGGCGTTGGTTGATTCTGCGTGTACGCTTTGCCCTGCGCCATGAGCTGCAGGCCCATCTGGACTATGGCCCGGTGCGCCAGCGGCTGGCGGAGCAGGGCGTCGAACAACCGACCGCGCAGGCGATCAGTGACGCGATTTGCAGCATTCGTCGCGAGAAATTGCCGGACCCCGCCGAGCTGGGAAATGCCGGGAGCTTCTTCAAGAACCCGGTCGTGTCGGCTGAGCAGGTGGCGCGCATCCGTACCCAGTATCCGGGTGTGGTCGCTTATCCTCAGGCTGACGGCCAGGTGAAGCTGGCAGCGGGCTGGTTGATCGAACAAGCGGGCTGGAAAGGTTATCGCGAGGGAGATGCCGGGGTGCATCGGTTGCAGTCGCTGGTGCTGGTCAATTATGGCCAGGCGAGTGGTGCGCAGGTGCATGCGCTGGCGCAGCGGATCCAGGCGGATATCCTGGAGCGGTTCGGGGTGGCGTTGGAGATGGAGCCCAACCTGTACTGATCGATCTGCCGCTATTGCCCGCTTCGTGGGTAAACAGATAGCCAAGAAAAAGCCCCGCCAGTTCGCACTGGCGGGGCTTTTTCATTCAGCGTTGGCTATCAACCGTGATGAGGCTTTTGCTCATCGGCGGTTTCCAGCACGCCCTTGGCAGCTTCCTCGGCGGCTTTGGCAGCAGCCTCGGCCTCACGCTTGCGGCGACGCACTTCACGTGGGTCGTTCGGGGCGCGGCCGTTTGGCAGCATTACGGTGGCGGCCGGAGCTTGTTCCGCAGGGGCCTGCTCGACAACTACCGGTGCGGCTTCGACGACTGCAGGTGCAGGTTCTGCGGCCACTTCAGGCTGGGCATCGGCCACAGGCGCTGGCTGCTCGGCGACGGGGGCTTGCTCGACCACGACCTGGGCCTTCTCGGCTTCGCCGGCCTCGACGACCGCCGCTTCGGCAACTGGCGCTTCAACGGCGGGTGCATTTTCAGCGGCAGGCACTGCGACCGGCGCTTCGGCAACGAGCACTGGCTCCGCAGCGGCAGGGGCTTCTTCAGCCACCGGCTGTGGTGCGACTTCGACCACTGGCTCGACGCCGGCTTCGACCACGGCGACGGGGCCGCTGACTGGCTGTTCGACCACGGGGGCGATGGCTGCCTGCTCGGCCTGGGCAACCTCTTCAACCTGCTCGGTCGGCTGGGCGACTTCGCTGTTTTCAGTGGTCACAGCTTCCGCGCTGGCGCGTTCGGCCTGCTGGTTGGCTTCAGCCTCTGCATTGGCGCTGATGTGGCTGCTGGCGACAGCGGCGGTGACGGCCAGGCCGGCAGCCAGCTCGGCGCCAAGCGCAGTGGCCTGGTGCTGTTGCGGCTGTTCTTCGCTGCCTTCTTCCTCGCTGCCTTCGATCAGCTCGCCATTGGCATTGCGCTGACGCTCACGGCGGTTGCTGCGGCGACGCTGGCCACGGGAGCGACGACGCGGACGCTCATCATCGGTGCCTTCCTGCTCATCCTGCAGGAGCTCTTCGTTCGGCAGTTGCTCTTCAGCGAGCTCGGCAGCCTGCTCGGCGGCTTGTTCGGCCGGGCGTGGCTGGCGCTCTTCGCGCGGTGGGCGAGGCTGGCGCTCTTCGCGAGGTGCGCGCTCTTCACGCGGGGCGCGTTCTTCGCGAGGGGCGCGTTCTTCACGTGGGGCACGCTCTTCGCGTGGGGCACGTTCTTCGCGAGGTGCGCGTTCTTCGCGTGGGGCACGCTCTTCACGAGGTGCACGCTCCTCGCGGGCTACCCGTTCTTCACGCGGCTGACGCTCTTCGCGTTCGGCTGGTGCGGCGTCCAGCGGCTCACGCAATTCGCGTACGCGTTCTTCGCCGCGGTTGCCACGGCGGTCTTCGCGTGGCGGGCGTGGGGCGCGTTCTTCACGCGGAGCGCGCTCTTCGCGAGGTGTGCGTTCTTCACGTGGGGCGCGCTCTTCGCGAGGTGCGCGTTCTTCACGCGGTTGGCGCTCTTCACGCGGGGCGCGCTCGCCACGCTCTTCACGCGGCTTGCGCTCTTCATCGCGACGGCCGTTGCGGTTGCGGCTCTGCTGGCGACCGTTGCGGCGCTCTTCGTTGCGTTGGCTGCGCTCGGCGGCCGGCTTTTCAGCGGCAGCGACGACCGGTGCGGCGGCAGGCTCTTGCTTGCCGGCGAACAGGCTGACCAGCGACTTCACCAGGCCCTTGAACAGGCTTGGCTCAGGTGCGCTCGGCGCACGTGCTGCCGGTGCGGCCGCTTGAGGTTGCTCTTCGGCGGTGCTCGGTACCGGGGCGTTGGCGCGGGCCGGGGCGGTCTTCACCGCAGCTTCCTGGCGAACCAGGGTGCGGGTGGCGGTCGGCTGCGGCGCTTCTTCGGCTTCGGAGGCGGCGATTTCGTAGCTGGACTGGTTGTTCAGCACTTCCGGGTTGTCGTCGCGCAGGCGCTGGACTTCGAAGTGCGGGGTTTCCAGGTGGTCGTTCGGCAGGATGATGATGCGGGCGCGGGTGCGCAGTTCGATCTTGGTGATCGAGTTGCGCTTCTCGTTGAGCAGGAAGGCTGCGACCGGGATCGGCACCTGGGCGCGTACTTCGGCCGTGCGGTCTTTCAGGGCTTCTTCTTCGATCAGGCGCAGGATGGCCAGCGACAGCGATTCGACGTCACGGATGATGCCGGTGCCGGAGCAGCGCGGGCAGACGATGCCGCTGCTTTCGCCGAGCGATGGGCGCAGGCGCTGACGGGACATTTCCAGCAGGCCGAAGCGCGAGATGCGGCCAACCTGCACGCGGGCACGGTCGGCTTCCAGGCATTCACGCACACGCTCTTCCACGGCGCGCTGGTTCTTCGCCGGCGTCATGTCGATGAAGTCGATGACGATCAGGCCGCCGATGTCACGCAGGCGCAGCTGGCGGGCGATTTCCTCGGCCGCTTCCAGGTTGGTCTGCAGGGCGGTTTCTTCGATGTCGCTGCCCTTGGTGGCGCGCGCCGAGTTGATGTCGATGGACACCAGGGCTTCGGTCGGGTCGATCACGATCGAGCCGCCGGACGGCAGGTCGACGACGCGCTGGAAGGCGGTCTCGATCTGGCTTTCGATCTGGAAACGGTTGAACAGCGGCACGCTGTCTTCGTAGAGCTTGACCTTGCTGGCGTACTGCGGCATCACCTGGCGGATGAACGTCAGGGCTTCTTCCTGGGCATCGATGCTGTCGATCAGCACTTCGCCGATGTCCTGGCGCAGGTAGTCGCGGATGGCGCGGATGATGACGTTGCTTTCCTGGTAGATCAGGAAGGGTGCGGCGCGGTCCTGGGACGCTTCCTTGATGGCGGTCCACAGTTGCAGCAGGTAATCGAGGTCCCACTGCATTTCTTCGCTGCTGCGGCCAAGGCCGGCAGTGCGCACGATCAGGCCCATGTCGCCCGGTACGGTCAGGCCGTTCAGGGCTTCACGCAGTTCGTTGCGCTCTTCGCCTTCGATGCGGCGCGAGATGCCACCGGCACGCGGGTTGTTCGGCATCAGCACCAGGTAGCGGCCAGCCAGGCTGATGAAGGTGGTCAGGGCGGCGCCTTTGTTGCCGCGCTCTTCCTTCTCGACCTGGACGATGACTTCCTGGCCTTCGCTCAGGACTTCCTTGATGTTGACCCGGCCTTCAGGGGACTTCTTGAAGTACTCGCGGGAGATTTCCTTCAGCGGCAGGAAGCCGTGACGTTCGGAGCCGAAGTCGACGAAGGCGGCTTCGAGGCTGGGCTCGATCCGGGTGATCTTGCCTTTGTAGATGTTGGCCTTTTTCTGCTCGCGCGCGCCGGACTCGATGTCCAGGTCGTAGAGACGTTGGCCGTCCACCAGGGCTACACGCAACTCTTCAGGTTGAGTTGCGTTAATCAGCATTCTTTTCATGTTGTACCGTCGGTTTCCGGGCTGCCGGAAACGGCGTGCGGCACACACGACTTCTCATGGTCGGTGCCAAGGTGCGCAAAGGGTGGCCGGGCCACCCCCGTGTCGAGCAACGTTCGGCACCAGCCGGTTGCCCAGCCTGCCGTTGTCGCGACGACGCGTCCTGTTTGCTGCGGTGCCTACCAGGCCCCGGTGGCTTCGAATGGGTATCCGAATCAACCAAGCGGGCCTCGTGCACTCAGTCAGGAGGAGGAATCAACCGTCAGCCGTGGACGCCCGGAGGCATCTGTTCAGGACCTTATCCGCTCGCCGGCCATTCAGTGGGCCGGTGGCCGGACGCGGTGCTACACGGTCCGAGGGCTGTGCATCTCCACCCTGCACGTATCCCTGATAATTCGGGTGCTGCCGCGCGCTGAATCCGCAACGGGTTGCATTTTTCGCCAGCTTCGAACGGGAAGCTGACGCCATTACATGTCCAAGGCAGGTATTTCCGAAGCATTCGCCTTGCGTTGCGTGGAAGCGACGGGGGCGGGCAGAGGTGCAGCGAAAAGAATCGGGAAGCAGGTGAAAAACCACACTTGTCGTTTTTTTTCGGTCTTCTCTACACAGCGCTGGTGGCGATTCCAGGCAATTCGGTAAACTGGCGAAAACCCCGTAGGACGGCCTCGCGTCCTGGAGAACTGCGTAGGTCAGGAACCGGCCCAGGGCCTGGTTTCACTGGCCTGCCGCTTTTGGCGGCGTTCGCGACTATAGCAGTAATGATTAACTGCTTCAATTCCATAAATAATTGTTATGATCCCCTCCATGACGACCAATACCCCCCCGACTTCCGGCGTCCAGCTGATCGAAGTCGCGCCGGAACTTGCCGGCCAACGCATCGACAATTTTCTTATCACCGCGCTCAAGGGCGTGCCCAAGACCTTGGTCTACCGCATCCTGCGCAAGGGTGAGGTGCGCGTCAACAAGGGGCGGGTCAAACCCGAGTACAAGATCCAGGCCGGCGATATCGTGCGCGTGCCGCCCGTGCGCTTGCCCGAACGTGACGAGCCGGCGCCGGTGGCCCAGGGGCTGCTGCAGCGCCTGGAAGCCGCCATCGTCTACGAAGACAAGGCGCTGATCGTGATGAACAAGCCAGCCGGCATCGCCGTGCACGGTGGCAGCGGCCTGAGCTTCGGCGTGATCGAGGCGCTGCGCCAGCTGCGCCCGGACGCCAAGGAGCTGGAGCTGGTGCACCGCCTGGACCGCGACACCTCCGGCCTGCTGATGATCGCCAAGAAGCGCAGCATGCTGCGCCACTTGCATGCGGCCTTGCGCGGTGATGGCGTGGACAAGCGCTACATGGCGCTGGTGCGCGGTCACTGGCCAACCTCGAAGAAGCAGGTCAACGCCCCGCTGCTCAAGAGCAACCTGCGCTCCGGCGAACGCATGGTCGAAGTCAACGATGAGGGCAAGGAAGCGCTGACCCTGTTCCGCGTGCTGCGCCGGTTCGGCGAGTTCGCCACCATTGTCGAGGCGCGCCCGATCACCGGTCGCACCCACCAGATTCGTGTGCATACCCTGCATGCCGGGCACATGATCGCCGGTGACAGCAAGTATGGCGACGAGGATTTCAGCCGCGAGATCCGCGAACTGGGTGGCAAGCGCCTGTTCCTGCATGCCTACGCATTGACCGTGCCGCTGCCAGATGGCGGCGAGCTGAAACTCGAAGCGCCTGTGGACGAAGTCTGGGCCAAGACCGTGGAGCGTTTGAGTGCGCCGTGACTATGAGCTGCTGATTTTCGACTGGGACGGCACCCTGGCCGATTCCATTGGCCGCATCGTCGAGGCGATGAATGCCGCTGCCGAGCGTGCCGGCGAGGCGCCAAGCCCTGAGGGTGCGGTCAAGGGCATCATTGGTCTGGCGCTTGGGGAGGCCATCTCGACACTGTATCCACACCTTGATCCGCAGCAGGTCGAAACCTTCCGTCAGCACTACGCCGACATTTATATGGCCCTCGATCAGCAACCTTCGCCGCTGTTCGAAGGTGTGGTCGAATCGCTGGATGCCTTCCGTGCCGAGGGCTATCGCCTGGCAGTAGCGACCGGCAAGGCGCGCCGCGGCCTGGATCGGGTGCTCAAGGCCAATGGTTGGGAGCGGTTCTTCGATGTCACTCGTGCCGCCGACGAAACCCGTGGCAAGCCTCACCCGCTCATGCTTGAGGAAATCCTCGGGCATTGTGGTGTCGAACCTGGTCGGGCGCTGATGGTCGGAGATTCGGCATTCGACCTGCAAATGGCCAGCAATGCCGGCATGCATTCGGTGGCGGTGGGCTACGGTGCGATGTCGCTTCAGGCACTGGCCGAGTTTGGTCCGCAAGTATGCATCGATCATTTTTCCCAGCTGCGCGAGTGGCTGGCTGGTTCCAGGCAAGTCCAATTCCAAGGTAGGTGAGCATGGCTGACGAGTGGAAAGCGCCGGTTAACGAGACCGAAGAGGAGCGTCTCGCTCGCGAAGCGCGTGAAGCGCGGAACGAAGAGGCTCGTGTCGAGCAGAAGAGCTGGAAGTTGCTTGAAAAGACCTTGCTGGCCGGGGTCCAGGAGCAGCGTCGGTCCCGGCGGTGGGGGATCTTCTTCAAGCTCCTGACCTTCATCTACCTGTTTGGCATTCTCGCCCTGTTCCTGCCGTTCATGGATGTGGACAAGGCCGCGTCGCGCAGTGGCAATCACACGGCGCTGGTTGAAGTGCGCGGGGTGATTGCCGACCAGGAAGCGGCCAGCGCCGACAATATCGTCAAGAGCCTGCGCGATGCGTTCAAGGACCCCAAGACCAAGGCGGTGGTCCTGCGCATCAACAGTCCGGGCGGCAGCCCTGTGCAGGCAGGCTATGTGTATGACGAGATCCGTCGCCTGCGTGCTGAGCACCCGGATATCAAGTTGTATGCAGTGATAGCCGACCTGGGCGCTTCCGGGGCTTACTACATCGCCAGTGCCGCGGATGAGATCTATGCCGACAAGGCCAGCCTGGTCGGTTCCATTGGTGTGACGGCGGCCGGCTATGGTTTCGTGGGTTCCATGGAGAAGCTAGGTGTCGAGCGTCGTACCTACACCGCTGGCGAGCACAAGGCGTTCCTTGATCCGTTCTCGCCTGAAAAACCTGAAGAGCGTGCGTTCTGGCAGGGTGTGCTCAATACCACGCACCAGCAGTTCATCGCCATGGTCAAGCAGGGGCGGGGCGACCGCCTGAAGGACAAGGAGCATCCGGAGCTGTTCAGTGGCCTGGTCTGGTCGGGTGAGCAGGCCAAGGCACTGGGGCTGGTGGATGGGCTGGGCAGTGCCAGCTACGTGGCGCGTGAGATCGTCGGTGAAAAGGATCTGGTCGATTACACCGTGCAGGAATCGCCGTTCGATCGCTTCTCCAAGCGCATCGGTGCCAGCGTTGCCGAGCATCTGGCCATGTGGATGGGGTTCCAGGGGCCGCAGTTGCGCTGAGTCTGTCGTGCGTCTTGTGGTGTCTGTGAGATCGAGCGCCGCTCGATCTCGCAGGCGCAAAAAATCCCAAGCCAGGCTAAGGCACCACCACCCCCTCCCGCGTCAGCATATCCACCAGCCGAATCAGTGGCAGCCCGATCAGGCTGGTGGCATCGCACCCATGGGTGCTCTGGAACAAGCTCACCCCCAATCCTTCCGCCTTGAAGCTCCCCGCGCAATCCAGCGGCTGCTCCGCCTGCACATAGCGCTCCACCTGCTCCCGATTCAGCTCGCGCATGATGACCGTGAACGGCACGCAGTCGACCTGGCAGAGCCCGGTTGCGGTATTGAGCAGCGCCAGCCCGGTCAGGAAGGTCACCTGCTGGCCGCTGGCTTCGAGCAGTTGCTCGCAGGCGCGATCGAAGGTGTGCGGCTTGCCGAGGATCTGCTCGCCCAATACCGCGACCTGGTCGGAGCCGATGATCAGGTGCCCCGGATGGCTGGCGGCAAGCGCTTCGGCCTTCTGCCTGGCCAGGCGTTTCACCAGATCCACGGCGGGTTCGTCAGCCAGGCGTCGCTCGTCTAGGTCGGGGCTTGCCCAGGTGAAGGGCAGGCGCAGGCGCGCGAGCAGTTCGCGCCGGTAGGCAGAGCTGGAAGCCAGCAACAGAGGCAGCATGATAGACTCCTGGGCAGTTGAACCCGATTCTAACATGCGAGATGCCGCCTAATTTCCTTTGACAGGGGCGGGGGGCATCCCTAGAATGCTGCGCCTATGTTGAATGACCCGATTCCACCTCACGTTGACCCGCGCAAATTAGCCGACCGAGGCGTATCCATCACTGGTACGCTGCAACTCGCTGATTTGGAAAGACTCTGCGACCCGCTTTCCGACGATGTCGGTACGGTGCAGGCGAAGTTCGATTTTGAACGAGATGAACAGCACGTGGTGGTTATCCACAGCGAGCTGGACGTCGAAGTCAAAATGGTTTGCCAGCGTTGTCTTGAGCTGGTCACCCTGCCGATCCACAGCGAATGTACTTACGCCGTGGTGAAGGAGGGTGCGAATACCCAGTCGTTGCCGAAAGGCTATGACGTGCTGGAACTGGGCGAAGATCCTTTGGATCTGCAGGCCTTGGTCGAGGAGGAGCTGCTGCTCGCCTTGCCTATCGTGCCTGCTCACCATCCGGAAGAATGCCAGCAGCCGGCGGGCGCAGACGAGCCCGAATCGAGCAAGGACGAGGTATCGCGGTCCAACCCGTTCAGTGTTTTGGCGCAGTTAAAGCGTGACCCAAACGTTTAGGAGTTAATCAATTATGGCTGTTCAGCAGAACAAAAAATCCCGCTCTGCCCGTGACATGCGCCGTTCCCACGACGCCCTGTCGGAAAACGCGCTGTCGGTAGAAAAGACCACCGGTGAAGTGCACCTGCGTCACCACGTTTCGCCAGAAGGCGTATACCGTGGCCGCAAAGTGGTCGACAAGGGCGCTGACGAGTAATCCTTGTCCGCTCAGATCATCGCGATCGACGCAATGGGCGGGGACTTCGGTCCCCGCAGCATTGTCCAGGCTAGCATTGCCTGCCTTTCGGCTACCCCCTCGCTGCACCTGACCCTCGTCGGTCAACCCTCCCTCCTTGAAGATCTTGTCAGCGGCCTTGCGGCTGCGGATCGCGCGCGCCTGCAGATTGTCGCCGCCAGTGAGGTAGTCGGTATGGACGAGCGGCCATCCCAGGCGTTGCGCGGCAAGCCGGACTCGTCGATGCGCATCGCCCTCGAACTGGTGCGGGACGGCAAGGCCCAGGCCTGCGTAAGTGCCGGCAATACCGGGGCGCTGATGGCATTGTCGCGTTTCGTGCTCAAGACCTTGCCGGGTATCGATCGGCCGGCCATGGTCGCGGCGATCCCGACCCAGGCGGGTTACTGCCAGTTGCTCGACCTGGGCGCCAATGTCGACTGCAGTGCCGAAAACCTCTACCAGTTCGCCGTCATGGGGTCCGTGGCTGCCCAGGCCCTGGGTATTCACCGGCCACGCGTGGCGCTGCTGAACATCGGTACCGAGGACATCAAGGGCAACCAGCAGGTCAAGCTGGCCGCCACCCTGCTGCAGAACGCCCGTGGCCTCAACTATGTCGGCTTCGTCGAAGGTGATGGCTTGTACCGCGGTGAGGCCGATGTGGTGGTGTGTGATGGTTTTGTCGGCAACATCCTGCTCAAGTCCAGCGAAGGTCTGGCGACCATGATCGGCGCGCGTATCGAAAAGCTGTTCAAGGGCGGTACGTTGTCGCGGGTGGCAGGGGCAATGGCGATGCCGTTGCTCAAGCGCCTGCAGGCCGACCTGGCGCCAGCGCGGCACAATGGCGCGAGCTTCCTCGGCCTGCAGGGTATCGTCATCAAGAGCCATGGTTCGGCGGGCGTGCAGGGCTTCCAGAGCGCGATCCAGCGAGCGCTGATCGAGATCCAGGAAAACCTCCCGCAGCGGCTGCATGGTCGCCTCGAAGATTTGTTGCCTTAGGCATTTCGCCGATGAAGTGCTTAAATGTGACCGCTTGGTCTGTGTTTCCATCCAAGTTTTCAGATTCCGCGCCCGGCCCAAGGCCCGGCGCACCCTATCCGATGACAAGATCATAAGGGCTTGTTCAATGTCTGCATCCCTCGCATTCGTCTTCCCCGGTCAAGGTTCCCAGTCGCTGGGCATGCTCGCCGAACTCGGCGCTGAAAAGCCGGTGGTCATCGAGACCTTCAAGGAGGCTTCCGAGGCTCTGGGCTACGACCTGTGGAAGCTGGTCCAGGAAGGCCCGGAAGAACAACTCAACCAAACCGACAAGACCCAGCCAGCGATCCTCACCGCCTCCATCGCCCTGTGGCGCCTGTGGCTGGAAGAGGGCGGCGCACAACCGGCGTTCGTTTCCGGCCATAGCCTGGGGGAATACAGCGCCCTGGTCGCCGCTGGCGCCCTGTCGCTGAAAGATGCCGTGCGCCTGGTCGAACGTCGTGGTCAGCTGATGCAGGAAGCCGTGCCTGCCGGTCACGGTGCCATGGCTGCAATCCTGGGCCTGGATGACGCCGTCGTGGTGGAAATCTGCGCCGAAGCGGCCGAAGACCAGGTGGTCAGCGCCGTGAACTTCAACTCGCCAGGCCAGGTGGTCATCGCCGGTAACAAGGCTGCGGTCGACCGCGCCGTGGAACTGTGCAAGGCCAAGGGTGCCAAGCGCGCCCTGCCGCTGGCGGTCAGCGTGCCATCGCACTGTGCCCTGATGAAGCCGGCTGCCGAGCGCTTTGCCGACTCCGTCAACGCCATCGAATGGAAGGCCCCGCAGATCCCGGTGGTGCAGAACGTCACCGCCGCTGTCGCCGCCGACCTCGATGCCCTGAAGCGCGACCTGCTGGCACAGCTGTACCAGCCGGTACGCTGGGTTGAATGCGTGCAGACCCTGGCCGCCAACGGTGCGGTCAACCTGGTCGAGTGCGGCCCGGGCAAGGTCCTGGCTGGCCTGAACAAGCGTTGCGCCGACGGCGTGACCACCTACAACCTCAATACCCCTGACGCTGTCGCCGCCACCCGCGCGGCGCTGGCCTGATTTGGAGAAGCTTGCATGAGCCTGCAAGGTAAAGTTGCACTGGTCACCGGCGCCAGCCGTGGTATTGGCCAGGCCATCGCCCTCGAACTGGGCCGCCAGGGCGCGACCGTGATCGGCACCGCCACCTCGGCTTCCGGTGCCGAGCGCATCGCCGCCACCCTGAAAGAACATGGCATCGCCGGCACCGGCATGGAACTGAACGTCACCAGCGCCGAGTCCGTGGAAGCCGTGCTGGGCGCCATTGGTGAGCAGTTCGGCGCACCGGCCATTCTGGTCAACAACGCCGGTATCACCCGCGACAACCTGATGCTGCGCATGAAGGACGACGAGTGGTTCGACGTGATCGACACCAACCTGAACAGCCTCTACCGTCTGTCCAAGGGCGTGCTGCGTGGCATGACCAAGGCGCGCTGGGGTCGTATCATCAGCATCGGCTCGGTCGTCGGGGCCATGGGCAACGCCGGCCAGGCCAACTACGCGGCGGCCAAGGCCGGCCTCGAAGGCTTCAGTCGCGCCCTGGCACGTGAAGTCGGCTCGCGTGGCATCACCGTCAACGCGGTGACCCCGGGCTTCATCGATACCGACATGACCCGCGAACTGCCAGAAGCGCAGCGCGAAGCCCTGCAGACCCAGATTCCGCTGGGCCGCCTGGGCCAGGCTGACGAAATTGCCAAGGTGGTTTCGTTCCTGGCGTCGGACGGCGCTGGCTACGTTACCGGCGCCACCGTGCCGGTCAACGGCGGGATGTACATGTAAAACTGCAACTCAATGTGACGGATTGCTTCAAAAAAGAGTCATACTGCGAGCCTAAAATCCGTTATAAAGCTGCAACCAGATTCCAGGCAGCGGGTGCGGTGGCTAAAGGGAAGCTGCGTTCCGCTTGAAAAGCGAACGTCTTTCTATAAACTTGGTCACCGGCCAGCTGCCTGACATATGTCCATTAGGAGTGAAAACTAGGTATGAGCACCATCGAAGAACGCGTCAAGAAAATCGTCGCCGAGCAACTGGGCGTCAAGGAAGAGGAAGTGACTGCCGAGAAGTCCTTCGTCGATGACCTGGGTGCCGATTCGCTTGACACCGTTGAGCTGGTGATGGCTCTGGAAGAGGAATTCGAGACCGAAATCCCTGACGAAGAAGCCGAGAAGATCACTACCGTTCAAGCTGCAATCGACTACGTCAAAAACCACCAGGCTTAAGACGTTGTAGTCGACGCTTCTTGTCGAGAAGAACCGCACTGCCTTTGCCGGCGTGCGGTTTTTTCTTTGCGAGCCAGCGCCGTCGTTTCGCTCGCTACGAGAGCTTGTTGCCATTTCATTCCATTGCTTGAATGCAATGGCAAGAAACTCTGTGATTAGAAAAGGAGAGTACTGTGTCGCGTAGACGCGTCGTGGTCACCGGTATGGGCATGCTGTCGCCACTGGGTACCGATGTACCGAGCACCTGGCAGGGCATTCTGGCTGGCCGCAGTGGCATTGGTCCGATCGAGCATACGGACCTGTCTGCCTACTCCACCCGTTTTGGCGGCTCGGTGAAAGGCTTCGAGGTTGAGCAGTACCTGTCGGCCAAAGAGGCCCGCAAGCTCGACCTGTTCATTCAGTACGGCCTGGCGGCCGGTTTCCAGGCGGTGCGTAATGCCGGCCTGGAAGTCACCGACGCCAACCGTGAGCGCATTGGCGTGGCCATGGGCTCGGGTATCGGCGGCCTGACCAACATCGAAGAAACCAGCCGTACCTTGCACGAGCAAGGCCCGCGCCGTATTTCGCCGTTCTTCGTACCCGGTTCGATCATCAACATGATCTCCGGCTTCCTGTCGATCCACCTCGGGCTGCAGGGGCCGAACTACGCCATCGCCACCGCTTGCACCACCGGCACCCACTGCATTGGCATGGCCGCACGCAACATCGCCTACGGTGAAGCCGACGTGATGATTGCCGGTGGCGCCGAAATGGCTGCGTGTGGCCTGGGCATGGGGGGCTTCGGTGCGTCTCGGGCGCTGTCCACCCGCAACGATGAGCCAACCCGTGCCAGCCGTCCGTGGGACAAGGGCCGTGATGGCTTCGTGCTGTCCGACGGTGCCGGCGCCCTGGTGCTCGAGGAACTGGAGCACGCCAAGGCCCGTGGTGCGACCATCTATGCCGAGCTGGTCGGTTTCGGCATGAGCGGTGACGCCTACCACATGACATCGCCGCCCGACAGCGGTGAAGGTGCTGCCCGTTGCATGGCCAATGCCCTGCGCGATGCCGGCATTCAGCCTGAAGCGGTCAGTTACATCAACGCCCACGGTACCTCGACCCCGGCCGGCGATATCGCTGAAGTCGCGGCGATCAAGCGTGTGTTCGGCGAGCATGCCTACAAGCTGGCGGTCAGCTCGACCAAGTCGATGACCGGTCACCTGCTCGGCGCCGCCGGTGCAGTCGAGGCGATCTTCAGCGTGTTGGCGATCAACAGCCAGATGGCGCCGCCGACCATCAACCTCGATGAGCCGGACGAAGGTTGCGACCTCGACTTCGTACCGCACCAGGCGCGCAGCATGCCGATCGACGTGGTGTTGTCCAACTCGTTCGGCTTTGGTGGCACCAACGGTTCGCTGGTGTTCCGCCGGTTCGCCGATTGATGCACAGCTGGATCGACGGCCAGCCCGCGACTGCGATCAATTTGCAGAACCGCGGCCTGGCCTACGGCGATGGCCTGTTCGAGACCATCGCCGTGCGCGCTGGCCGGCCCAGTCTGCTGGACGGCCATCTGGCCCGCCTGGCGCTGGGCTGCCAGCGGCTGATGATCGACGCCGATCTGGCGCTGGTGCGTGATGAAATGCTGCGCTTTGCCCGTCAGCTCGGTGACGGAGTCGCCAAGCTGGTCCTCACCCGTGGCGACAGCCAGCGGGGCTACGCGCCGGTTGCCGGCGTTGCACCGCGGCGGATTCTCCAGGGCAGCCCTTTGCCCAGCTATCCTGTCGAACATGCCGAGCACGGCGTGCGGCTTTTTCCCTGCCTGACCCGGCTTGGGGAACAACCGTTACTGGCCGGTCTCAAACACCTCAATCGCCTGGAGCAGGTGCTGGCCCGTGCCGAATGGCAGGACAGCGAACATGCCGAAGGCCTGATGCGTGACGGGCAGGGCAGGGTGGTCGAAGGTGTATACAGCAATCTGTTCCTGGTGCGCGATGGCGTGCTGCTCACGGCTGACCTCAGCCGTTGCGGCGTGGCTGGCGTGATGCGCGGTGCCCTGCTGGAGCAGGCGCAGCGGCTGGGCATCCCGGTACAGGTGCGGGATATCGCGTTCGACGAATTGCAACAGGCGGACGAAGTGTTTGTCTGCAACAGTGTCTATGGCGTCTGGCCCGTGCGCGGAATTGCCGCGCTGAACTGGTCGCCGGGCCCACTCACCCGTAAACTGCAGGCCGTTGCCCGTACGTTACTGGATACCTGAATTCGTGAGACGCAAATTCCTGCTGCTGCTGGAAATGGGCTTGATCCTCGCCGGCCTGGCCCTGGGCTGGTCGGCCTGGAAGATCAACTCGGTGCTGGAGCAGCCCCTGCATGTGGCCGAAGAGCGCCTGCTCGACGTGCCCAGTGGCACCAACCCCAACCGCATGTTCTATCGCATGCAGGCCGAAGGCTTGCTCGATGACGCCGTCTGGCTGCGTCTGTACTGGCGCTTCAACATGGCCGGCACGCAGTTGCATACCGGCGAGTATCGCCTCACCCCCGGCATGACCGTGGAACAACTGTTCGACGTCTGGCGCCGTGGCGATGTAGTGCAGTACAACCTGACCCTGGTCGAAGGCTGGACCTTCCGCCAGGTGCGTTCGGCGGTGGCCAGGCATGAAAAGCTCAAGCACACCCTGGATGGCCTTTCCGACGCTGAAGTGATGGACAAGCTCGGCCACACCGGTGTGTTCCCTGAAGGCCGCTTCTTCCCCGATACCTATCGCTTCGTGCGCGGCATGAGTGACGTCGAGCTGCTGCAGCAGGCCTACATGCGCCTGGACGAAGTACTGGCCAAGGAATGGGCCGAGCGCGCCACTGACCTGCCTTACCGTGATCCCTACCAGGCCTTGATCATGGCCTCGCTGGTGGAGAAGGAAACCGGCATTCCCCAGGAACGCGGGCAAATCGCCGGGGTTTTCGTCCGCCGCCTGCGCCTGGGCATGATGCTGCAGACCGACCCGACGGTGATCTATGGCATGGGGGAGCGCTACAACGGCAAGATTTCCCGCGCCGACCTGCGTGAGCCGACCCCTTACAACACCTACACCATGACCGGCCTGCCACCGACCCCGATCGCCATGGTCGGGCGGGAGGCGATCCATGCCGCGCTCAACCCGGCCGATGGCACCAGCCTGTACTTCGTGGCCCGTGGCGATGGCAGCCACGTGTTTTCCGATGACCTGGACGATCACAACTCGGCGGTGCGTGAGTTTCAGCTCAAGCGTCGTGCGGATTACCGGTCCAGCCCGGCGCCGCAAAGTGCGCCTGCAGACCCGGCCGAACCCGCCGAGCAGGATCCTGCCAGCGACGCCGCGCCGGCCGACGCGGCAACGCCCGACGAACAACATTAAGGACTGCCAGTGAGCGGCTTGTTTATTACCCTTGAGGGCCCCGAAGGCGCGGGCAAGAGCACCAATCGCGATTACCTGGCTGCGCGCCTGCGTGAGCAGGGCCTGGACGTGGTGTTGACCCGCGAGCCTGGCGGTACGCCGCTGGCTGAAAAAATCCGCGAGCTGTTGCTGGCGCCAAGCGCTGAAGTGATGGCCGCAGACACCGAACTGCTGCTGGTATTCGCTGCCCGTGCCCAGCACCTGGCCGAAGTGATTCGCCCGGCGCTTGCCCGTGGCGCAGTGGTGCTTTGCGACCGCTTCACCGATGCCACCTACGCTTACCAGGGCGGCGGCCGCGGCCTGTCGGTGGAGCGTATCGCTGCGCTGGAACAATTCGTCCAGGCCGACCTGCGTCCGGACTTGACCCTGGTCTTCGACCTGCCGGTGGAGGTCGGCCTGGCCCGTGCTGCCGCTCGCGGTCGCCTGGACCGTTTCGAGCAGGAAGGCCAGGCCTTCTTCGAAGCCGTGCGCCAGGCCTATCTGCAACGCGCCCACGGCGCGCCGCAGCGCTACAGCCTGCTCGACGCCGCCCAGCCACTGGAGGCCGTGCAGCGCGCCATCGATGCGTTGTTGCCGGGCATCGTGGAGCGTTGCCGTGGCTGAGGCCTACCCCTGGCAGCAAGCGCTGTGGCAGCAACTGGCCGGGCGCGCCCGCCACGCCCACGCTTATCTGCTGCACGGGCCGCAGGGCATCGGCAAGCGCGCCCTGGCCGAACGGCTGATGGCGCGTCTGCTGTGCCAGCAGCCGCAGGCGCTGGATGCCTGCGGGCAGTGCAAGTCGTGCCTGTTGCTCAAGGCAGGCAGCCACCCGGATAACTTCGTGCTGGAGCCGGAGGAGGCCGACAAGCCGATCAAGGTCGATCAGGTGCGCGAACTGGTGTCGTTCGTGGTGCAGACGGCGCAGCTGGGCGGGCGTAAAGTGGTGCTGATCGAGCCGGTCGAGGCGATGAACGTCAACGCTTCCAACGCCTTGCTCAAGAGCCTGGAGGAGCCTTCGGGCGATACCGTGCTGCTGCTGGTCAGTCATCAGCCCAGCCGCCTGTTGCCGACGATCAAGAGCCGCTGCCAGCAAGTCGTCTGCCCACAGCCCAGCCTGGCGCAGAGCCAGGCCTGGCTGGCCACGGCATTGCCCGAGAGCGACGAGGCCGAGCGCGAAGAGCTGTTGACCCTCGCCGCCGGTTCGCCGCTGATGGCGGTCAGCCTGCAAGCGCAAGGTGTGCGTGAGCAACGGGCCTTGGTGACTGACGGGGTAAAGAAGCTGCTCAAGCAGCAGCAATCGCCCAGTCAGCTGGCCGAGGCCTGGAGCAATGTGCCGTTGCTGTTGCTGTTCGACTGGTTTTGCGACTGGTCGCACTTGATCCTGCGCTACCAGTTGACCCAGGATGAAGCGGGGTTGGGCTTGGCCGACATGCGCAAGGTGGTGCAGTACCTCGCGCAGAAGGCTCGTCAGGGCAAGGTGCTGGAGGTCCAGGCATGGATCCTCGAACAGCGCCAGAAGGTGCTCGGCAAAGCCAACCTCAATCGTGTATTGCTGCTGGAAGCGCTGCTGGGCCACTGGCTGCAGCTGCCCGGTTCCCGCTGACTCTCCATCTTTTCATGTGTGCCGCCTCCCATGCTCGTAGATTCCCATTGCCATCTCGACCGTCTTGACCTGAGCGCCCATCAGGGCTCCCTCGATGCAGCCCTGCAGGCAGCGCGCGAGCGTGGGGTCGGGCATTTCCTGTGCATTGGCGTCAGCGCCGAAAATGCCGGGGCGGTGAAGGCGCTGAGCGAGCAGTACGCCGATGTCGACTGCTCGGTGGGCGTGCACCCGCTGGACCTTGCGCCGGGCGAGACGCCGGCGCTGGAGTGGCTGCTGCGCGAGTTGGCGCACCCGCATGTGGTGGCGATCGGCGAAACCGGCCTGGACTACCACTACGAGCCGGAAGCCGCCGAGTTGCAGCAGGCGTCGTTCCGCCTGCACCTGGAGGCCTCGCGGCAGACCGGCAAACCGGTAATCGTGCATACCCGTGCGGCGCGGGCCGACACCCTGGCGCTGTTGCGTGAAGCGAACCTGCCGCAGGCGGGCGTGTTGCACTGCTTCACTGAAGACTGGGACATGGCCAGGGCGGCGCTGGACCTAGGCTACTACATCTCGTTGTCCGGTATTGTCACCTTCCGCAATGCCGATGCCCTGCGCGAGGTGGCGCGGCAGGTGCCGGTCGACCGTCTGCTGGTTGAAACCGACTCGCCGTACCTGGCGCCGATCCCGTATCGCGGCAAGCCGAACCTGCCGCAGTATGTACGGGAGGTGGCGGAGTATGTGGCATCGTTGCGTGGGGTCAGTTACCAGCAGTTGGCGGAGCAGACCACGGGCAACTTCAAGCGCCTGTTCCCGCTGGCGCGAGTGGCCTGAATCCAGACCAATCGCTTTAGCTCTGCTTTTGCTTTTGCTTTTGCTTTTGCTTCTAAGCGCGCGATAGTCCAGGCGACGCAGAGTGCGACTTCAGGAGGCCGAACGCAGGCGTCTGGAGGGCCAGGGTGCGTAGCACCCCTTCGGCGTAGCCGAAGGCGCGAGATGTAGACTTGCGTAGCAAGTCGTAGGCCGCGCGGGCCCGGAAGGCGCCGGAGTGAGGGGACCCCGGAGCGCAGCGTAGGGGCCGGATGATGGGAGCCGGGGTTTTTGGTTACTTTTTGCCCAGTCAAAAAGTGACCCGCCGTAAGGGCGGAAAGGTGATTCAGCGCCACCATGGCAAATGAATGTAGACCAGTTTCAAAGGCCCACTTCTGAAAAAGCAAAAAGCAAAAAGCCAATGCGATAGTTTTGATTTTTCTAAGCGCATTCATTGACGATGGCGACGCACACTCACCTTTCCGCCCTTACGGCGGGTCACTTTTTGTCAAACGCGACAAAAAGTAACCAAAAAACGCTGGCTCCCATCATCCGGCCCCTGCGCTGCGCTCCGGGGTCCCCTCGCTCCGGCGCCTTCCGGGCCCGCGCGGCCTACGACTTGCTGCGCAAGTCTACATCTCGCGCCTTCGGCTACGCCGAAGGGGTGCTGCGCACCCTGGCCCTCCAGACGCCTGCGCTCGGCCTCCTGAAGTCGCATTTCGCGTTGCCTGAACTACCGCGCGCTTAGAAGCAAAATCAAAAGCCAGAGCCAGAGCCAGAGCCAGAGCCAGAGCCAGAGCAAGAGCAAGAGCAAGAGCCAGAGCCAGAGCCAGAGCCAGAGCCAGAGCTGGGTGGCTGTCCCTGGGCAAAAAAAACCCGGGTTCTGGGGGGGGAATCCGGGTTAAGACCATTAGGAGTAAAACAAAGGTACGCGGTCCCTGAGCACCTTTATTGGCGCGCCACTTGGGGGGGATGCGCCGCGCCAACACTTCAAGTATTGGTCAGGTTTGGCACAGTGCCAGTGCTTCTCTGTTCGTTTTTTAAACAGATTTGGAATACGCCTGCCGTCCCTTCCTCCCTCAGTGCATGGCCAGGCGCCGTACTTGCTGGACAGCTTCGTCGATCAGCTGCTCACTGGAATAGAAATGTGGCGAAAATCGTATACCTGGCCCTCTTAATGCGCAGATCGTCTGCTCCGCCAACAGGCTTTGATAGACAGTCGTGTTGTCCTGCCCCTGAAGGCTGAAAGTAACGATGCCCGCCCGTTTTTCCGGGGATACCGGGCTATGCAGGTGTACGCCGGGAATACTGGCCAGGCCCTGAAGCAGTTGCTCGACCCGCAGTTGCAAGTGCCGGCCAACTTCTGTCATGCCTAGCTCCTCCAGCAATGACAGGCTGGCCTCCAGGGCGCACGCACCCAGCATGTTCGGGCTGCCGCATTCAAAACGCCTTGCGCTGCGTGCCGGCTGCCACTCGCGGCGGTCGAAGTCGCCCAACCGTTCGAGCATATGCCAGCCATAAGCGTGCAGCTTCAACTGCGGGCGCAGTGCCGCCCGGCAATAGAACAAGCCCATGCCCTCGGGGCCCAGCATCCACTTGTGGCCGTCGGCCATGGCGAAGTCGCACTGATAACGCTGCACGTCGAAAGGCAGGGCGCCAATCTGCTGGATGGCATCGACGCAGAACAGGACATTGCGCGCCCGGCAGCCCTCACCGAGGCGGGGCAGGTCCAGGCGCAGGCCGCTGGCGAACTGCACGGCGCTCACTGCCAGCAGGCGTGTACGCGGGCCGCAGGCCGCGAGCAGTGCTGCTTCAGGGTCAGGCCCGGCAAGGCTCACCTTGGTTACCTCGACGCCATGCACGCCTAAGGCTTCCCAGACGACCCGGTTGGAAGGAAATTCCTCGTCGCTGATCACCACCTGGTCACCGGCTTGCCAGTCGAGGCCGAACGCGACCAGCGAAAGCGCCTCTGACGTGTTTTTCACCAATGCGATGTCTGCCTGGGATGGGGCGTTGACCAGGCGTGCCAGCCTTTCCCGCAGCCTGCGTTCGGTGGCCAGCCATGCCGGGTAGTCACTCGCACCCAGGCGCACGTTGACCTGAGCAAAGCGTGCCACGGCCTCGCTGGCCCGGCGTGGCCAGGGCGCGATGGCCGCGTGGTTCAGGTAACGCAGCCCCGGCGCCTGGGCAAACTCATCGAGAAACATAGACATGGTTGGATGATCCGTGCAATTTGCTGCAAGTTAGGCATAATAAACCGCTTCAATGTCATCCAGTCCTTCCTATGCAGAAAGAACCTCGTAAGGTCCGTGAGTTTCGCCGTCGCGAACAGGAAATCCTCGATACAGCCTTGAAGCTGTTCCTCGAACAGGGTGAAGACAGCGTCACTGTCGAGATGATCGCCGACGCCGTGGGGATCGGCAAAGGCACGATCTACAAGCACTTCAAGTCCAAGGCGGAGATCTACCTGCGCCTGATGCTCGACTATGAGCGTGACCTGAACGCGCTGTTGCACTCGGCCGATGTCGATCGCGACAAGGAGGCGCTGTCGCGCGCCTACTTCGAGTTCCGCATGCGCGACCCGCAGCGCTACCGGCTGTTCGACCGCCTGGAGGAGAAGGTGGTCAAGGGCAATCAGGTACCGGAAATGGTCGAGCAGTTGCACAGCATCCGCGCGTCCAACTTCGACCGCCTGACCCAGCTGATCAAGGGCCGCATCAGCGAAGGCAAGCTTGAAGACGTGCCGCCGTACTTCCACTACTGCGCCGCCTGGGCGTTGGTACATGGCGCCGTGGCGCTGTACCACTCGCCGTTCTGGAGCAACGTGCTGGAAGATCAGGAAGGCTTCTTCCAGTTTCTCATGGATATCGGCGTGCGCATGGGCAACAAGCGCAAGCGTGATCCGGAAGCCACTCACTAAAGGCACTTGTCGTCAGCGGGTGAGCCCGGGGTGTAAAGGGGACTTGCAAAAACTTGAACCATGAGTCAAGTTTTGCCAGCCCCGATTCATCCATGCCGGAGTCATCCATGATCGTCGATCGTCAAGGCAGGCGTTTTCGCAACCTGCGCGTCAGCCTGACGGCTGCCTGTAACTACGCCTGCAGCTACTGTGTGCCGGACGGCAAGCGCCTGGTAGCAGCCCAGGATGAACTGTCCGCGGATACCCTGGCGCGGGGCGTGGCCTACCTTATCGAAGCTGCTGGTATCGAGCGCTTGCGCATTACCGGTGGCGAGCCGTTGGTCAGCCCTCGACTGGATGCCTTTCTGGCGGCGGTAGCCAAGCTCGACCTTGACGACATCACGCTGACCACCAATGGGCAGCTGCTCGCGCGCAAGCTGCCACGACTGCAGGCGGCCGGTATTCGCCGCTTGAACGTGTCCCTCGATACCCTAGATCCCCACGCGTTCCGCCGCATCGCCCGTGGCGGTGACCTGGCCAGCGTGTTGGCGGGCATGGATCAGGCCAGCGCCATGGGCATGCGGATCAAGGTCAACATGGTGCCGATGCGTGGGCAGAACCTCGATCAGGTGCTGCCGATGCTCGATTACTGCATGGCGCGGGGGTTCGAGCTGCGTTTCATCGAGCTGATGCGCATGGGCCACCTGGCCCGGGACAACAATGCGTTCCTGCAGCAGTTTGTCGGGCTCGATGCCTTGCTCGATGTGATCGGCGGCCGTCATGCCTACCAGCCGGTCGACGCACCGCCGGATGCTACGGCGCTGCGCTACCAGATCCCGGGGCATGGCCATTTCGGCGTCATCGCCAATGAAAGCGTGCCGTTCTGCCGCACCTGCTCGCGGCTGCGCCTGTCCTCTACCGGCTGGCTGCACGGCTGCCTGTCCTCCGGCAATCGTCACTTTATCGGCGACCTGTTGGAGAAACCCCGTCATCAGGCGCTCCCTGGCTTGCAGCGGCTGCTGGTAAAAGCCTTGGCAGACAAGCAGGAACTGGCGTTTTCAGGAGGGGTGATGGTGATGAAAGTGATCGGCGGCTGAAGCTGGCGCAAAAGCTGCATCCGCCGGCTATTCGCCGGTTTTTCGTCACCGGTCACTGGAGGAAAGATGCGTAGCCTGGTCTTGCTGCTGACGCTGATGGCGTTGGGCGGTTGCATGAATGTCAGCGATATGGGCGAAGGCGTCCGTTACCACATGAGCGACGCCGGCTTGCTCGACCACAGCGATACCCGTCGTAGCTTGTCGATTCGTCTGCAGCCTGATTCGTTCATCTTCATCGGCCAAGGCGCGTTCATGCCGCCAGGCAAGGGGCCGTTGCCGAAGCAGAACGTGGTGGCCGAGGAGGCATTCAAGAGTTTCATCGAGTATTTCCCGCTGGTGCGTCGCGCCCAAGCGCCGCTGGGGCTCGAAGAAGCGATTACCCAGGCCCGCTCGGTGGGCGCCGACTATGTCCTGTATACCCGGTTCGCTCGCACGGATGACCGTATCGGCAACGGCGACCAATGGTATGACGAGCAGGCCGTCGACCGCGTGGGTTGGGACACCGGTGTCGTCCAGATGATGCTGATCGAGACCAACACGCGCTACCTGATCGACACGGTACGCATCAAGAGCCGCGGCGGTTTGTTGACGTTCCACGACCAGTCGCCCCAGGATTTGCTTGGCGCACCGATGCGCGAGTACGCTCGTAGCCTCCTGGGCATGAGCGAGTGAGGGCAGGGCGATGACGGATTCCGGCAAGGCCAACGATCTATTGGCGCAAGTTCCCAAGCACAAGGGGCTGCCGCCGGTGCATCTGTGGAACCCGGATTTCTGCGGCGATATCGACATGCGTATTGCCCGCGATGGGACCTGGTACTACCTGGGTACGCCCATCGGGCGGAAACCAATGGTTCGCCTGTTCTCGACAATCATACGCCGCGATGGCGATGACTATTTCCTGATTACCCCGGTGGAGAAGGTCGGCATCCGCGTCGATGATGCGCCATTCGTGGCCGTGACGCTTGAGGTGCTAGGGAGTGGTGAGGCACAGGTGCTGCGCTTTACCAGCAATGTCGAGGATCAGGCTGAGGCCGGGCCGCAGAACCCGTTGCGGGTCGAGATCGATCCCCAGACCCAGGAGCCGTCGCCTTATGTACTGATGCGCAGCAATCTCGAGGCATTGATCCACCGCAATGTGTTCTACCAATTGGTCGACCTGGCGGTGCCGCGGGTAATCGATGGCGAGGAGTGGCTCGGGGTGTGGAGCCATGGCGTGTTCTATCCGATCGGGCGCAATGGCTGAGAGCGTTCCGGCTGGCCCCCTGCTTTTCCTTCTGATTGGCCGTTTGCACCCTGTGCCGCCGGGCCTAACCTGCAGGCAATCGCCAGTCAGGAGAAAGCCCGTGAAATCTGCCAACTTTTCGTTTGCCTTGCTTATTGCCGCTGGATTGCTGGGTGGCCAGGCCACTGCCTGGGCCCACGGCGACGCCGCAGACCCAGTAAAAGTCCTTCAGCGACAACAGCCCTCGAATGCCCCAGGCAAGAGCGCCGTCATGCTCACGGTCAGCTATGCCCCCGGGCAAGCTTCACCTGCCCACCAGCATCCCGGGGCGGTAATGGCCTATGTGCTGGAAGGGGCGGTGGTATCGAAACTCAACGATGAGCAGGAAAAAACCTACACGGCCGGTGAGTACTGGTACGAAGCGCCCGGCACCGAGCACAGCGTTTCGCGAAACGCCAGCAAGACCCGGCCTGCCAAATTGCTCGTATGGAGCCTGGTGGATGAAGGCAAGCCGGTGACTGAGCCGGTCAGGAAGTGATGTGTGGGCCCTGAGATGCCTGGCTGGAGATCTTCAGCGCCTGTGAGATCGAGCGCCGCCCGCGCGGCGCATTGCGGAGAAAATCCGCTCCTACGGTTTGTTGCAACGTGCCGAACCTGTTACGCCATGGTTGGCCGCCTTGGCGCATGACTGTAGGAGCGGATTCATCCGCGATGCGCCGCGCGGGCGGCGCTCGATTTCACAGGCGCCAAAGATCTTCCGCCAGACAACGAAAAAGCCCCCGATGCTTGCGCATACGGGGGCTCTCTCAGTGTTTGGCTCCGCGACCTGGACTCGAACCAGGGACCCAATGATTAACAGTCATTTGCTCTACCGACTGAGCTATCGCGGAATCTGCGCGTATCTTACCGATTGCCAGGAGGAAGTCAAGCGACCTCCTGACAAATCAATCAGTTACAGCACTTCAACGATGGCCTTGGTGACCACGTGGATGTTGCTCTGGTTCAGCGCGGCGACAGCAATGCGGCCGGTGTCCAGCGCGTAGATGCCGAAGTCGTTCTTCAGGCGGGCAACCTGCTCGACGGTCAGGCCCGAGTAGGAGAACATGCCCACCTGGCGGCCGACGAAGCTGAAGTCGCGCTTGGCACCGTATTCGGCCAACAGCGAGACCATCTGCTTGCGCATGCCGTGGATGCGTTCGCGCATCTCGCCAAGCTCCGCTTCCCACATCTGGCGCAGCTCGGCGCTGTTGAGCACGGTGGCGACGATGGTCGCGCCGTGGGTCGGCGGGTTGGAGTAGGTGGTGCGAATCACACGCTTGACCTGCGAGAGGACGCGGGTGCTTTCGTCTTTCGAGGCGGTGACGATCGACAGTGCGCCGACGCGCTCGCCATACAGCGAGAACGACTTGGAGAACGAGCTGGATACAAAGAACTCCATGCCCGATTCGGCGAACAGGCGCACGGCAAAGGCGTCTTCGCCGATGCCATCACCGAAGCCCTGGTAGGCCATGTCGAGGAATGGCACGTGGCCCTTGGCCTTGACCACTTCCAGAACATTCTTCCAGTCGTCCAGGGTCAGGTCGACGCCGGTCGGGTTGTGGCAGCAGGCGTGCAGCACGACGATCGAACCGGATGGCAGGGCGTTGAGGTCTTCGAGCATGCCGGCGCGGTTGACGTCGTTGCTCGGCGCGTCGTAGTAACGGTAGTTCTGCACCGGGAAACCCGCGCTTTCGAACAGCGCCCGGTGGTTTTCCCAGCTCGGGTCGCTGATGGCAACCACGGCATTCGGCGAAACGCGCTTGAGGAAGTCGGCGCCGATCTTCAGAGCGCCAGTGCCGCCCACGGCCTGCACGGTGACCACGCGGCCAGCGGCCAGCAGTGGCGATTCGGCACCGAACAGCAGTTTCTGCACGGCCTGGTCGTAGGTGGCGATACCATCGATCGGCAGGTAGCCGCGCGAGGCGTGCTGGGCTGCACGCTGGGTTTCGGCTTCGATCACGGCGCGCAGCAGCGGAATGCGGCCTTCCTCATTGCAGTACACGCCTACGCCCAGGTTGACCTTGTCGGTACGTGGGTCGGCGTTGAATGCTTCGTTGAGGCCCAGGATAGGGTCGCGGGGTGCCAGCTCGACAGCGGAAAACAGGCTCATTGTTACTTCGGCTCTGATTGGAGAGTGATAGGGCGTACACGCTCCAGCCGAATGCACTGAAGCGGTGCACAAACGGGGAGTCAGTATAGTGATACCGACCGGTCACTGCGACAGTCGGGCGCAGGTTTTCCGGCGATTTGCGCAAATATTTTTCGACCATTGGTCGAAATGCCCGGTCCACCGTAATGCGCGCTCACAGCTTGGCCTTGATTCCGGCCCCTGGCGGGCGCATTTGGGTATAGACTACTGGCTAAATTTACAGTTACTGCGTTACCGCGAGGTCCGTCATGTCCGAGTTCCAGCTCGTCACCCGTTTCCAGCCGGCCGGCGACCAGCCCGAGGCCATCCGCCAGATGGTCGAGGGTATCGACGCAGGCCTGTCGCACCAGACCCTGCTAGGGGTGACCGGTTCGGGCAAGACCTTCAGCATCGCCAATGTCATCCAGCAGGTGCAGCGGCCAACCCTGGTGCTGGCGCCGAACAAGACCCTGGCGGCGCAGTTGTATGGCGAGTTCAAGGCGTTCTTCCCGAACAACGCGGTGGAGTACTTCGTCTCCTACTACGACTACTACCAGCCAGAGGCCTACGTGCCGTCCTCGGACACCTTCATCGAGAAGGATGCCTCGATCAACGACCACATTGAACAGATGCGTTTGTCGGCGACCAAGGCGCTGCTGGAACGGCGCGATGCGATCATCGTCACCACCGTGTCGTGCATCTACGGCCTCGGCAGCCCCGAGACCTACCTGAAGATGGTCCTGCACGTCGACCGGGGCGACAAGCTCGACCAGCGCGCCCTGTTGCGCCGGTTGGCCGACCTGCAATACACCCGCAACGAGATGGACTTCGCCCGTGCCACATTCCGTGTGCGTGGTGACGTGATCGACATCTTCCCGGCCGAATCCGACCTCGAGGCCATCCGCATCGAGCTGTTCGATGACGAGGTCGAGAATATCGCCGCCTTCGACCCGCTGACCGGCGAGGTCTTCCGCAAGCTGCCACGCTTCACCTTCTACCCCAAGAGCCACTACGTGACCCCGCGGGAAACTCTGCTGGAGGCGGTGGAGGGCATCAAGGAAGAGCTGCAGGACCGGCTCGAGTACCTGCACAAGGCCAACAAGCTGGTCGAAGCCCAGCGCCTGGAGCAACGCACCCGTTTCGACCTGGAGATGATCCTCGAACTGGGTTACTGCAACGGCATCGAGAACTACTCGCGCTACCTGTCCGGGCGCCCGGCCGGCGCGCCGCCGCCCACGCTCTACGATTACCTGCCCGCCGATGCCCTGCTGGTGATCGACGAGTCCCACGTCAGCGTTCCGCAGGTTGGCGCCATGTACAAGGGTGACCGCTCGCGCAAGGAAACCCTGGTCGAATACGGCTTCCGCCTGCCCTCGGCACTGGACAACCGGCCGATGCGCTTTGACGAATGGGAGGCTGTCAGCCCGCAGACCATCTTCGTGTCAGCCACCCCTGGCCCCTATGAAGCCGAGCATGCCGGCCGGGTGGTGGAGCAGGTGGTGCGTCCGACCGGCCTGGTCGACCCACAAGTAGAAGTGCGCCCGGCGCTGACCCAGGTCGACGACCTGCTGTCGGAGATCCGCAAGCGCGTCGCCCAGGGCGACCGGGTGCTGGCGACCACGCTGACCAAGCGCATGGCCGAAGACCTGACCGACTACCTGGCCGACCACGATGTGCGGGTACGCTACCTGCACTCGGACATCGACACGGTGGAGCGCGTGGAAATCATCCGTGACCTGCGCCTGGGCACCTTCGATGTGTTGGTGGGCATCAACCTGCTGCGCGAGGGCCTGGACATGCCTGAGGTGTCGCTGGTGGCAATTCTGGATGCCGACAAGGAAGGCTTCCTGCGTTCCGAGCGCTCGCTGATCCAGACCATTGGCCGTGCCGCACGTAACCTCAATGGCCGGGCGATCCTGTATGCCGACAACATCACAGGCTCCATGCAGCGCGCCATCGATGAGACGGAGCGGCGCCGCGAGAAGCAGATCGCGTTCAACCAGGCCAACGGCATCGTGCCCAAGGGTGTGGTCAAGGACATCACCGACATCATGGAAGGCGCCACCGTGCCCGGCGCGCGCAGCAAGAAGCGCAAGGGCATGGCCAAGGCGGCGGAGGAGAGCGCCCGTTACGAGGCCGAGCTGCGAACGCCGGGCGAGATCACCAAGCGCATCAAGCAGCTGGAAGAGAAGATGATGCAGCTTGCCCGCGACCTGGAGTTCGAAGCCGCCGCGCAGCTGCGGGACGAGATTACCCAGTTGCGCGAGCGCCTGATCACCAGCTGATTGATCTATAGCCTGTACGGGCCTCTTCGCGGGTAAACCCGCTCCCACAGGGATTTCACAGTGCTTGAGGGCTGTGTGGGAGCGGGTTTACCCGCGAAGAGGCCCGTACCGGCTAATGAGCTTCCCCAGCCTTCAACCCCTCCGGCAGCTTGCGGGTCAACAACACCGCCACCATGCTCACCGCCAGCCCGATGCCGACAAAGTGGAAGGCATCGTTGTAGGCCATGATCAGCGCCTGCTGGTGGGCAATTTCGCTCAGCTTGCCCAGCGCCGCATTGTCATTGCCCAGCCGTTCCGTCAACTGCGCCAGCCGCTCCGCCACCTGCGGGTTGCTCGGCACCACCGACTCCCTCAGGTAGTCGAAATACACCTTGGTCCGCGCATCCAGCAAGGTGGCCAGCAAGGCGATGCCGATCGCGCCGCCCAGGTTGCGCAGGATGTTGAACAGGCTCGACGCAGACCCGGCATCCTGCGGCTGGATATACGCCGTGGCGATCAGCGAAATGGTCACCATGATCATCGGCTGGCCGAGGGCGCGGATGATCTGGATATGGTTGAACTGCGGCCCGGCGAAGTCCGGGTTCAACACCCCCGAGCCGAAGCTGGCGACCCCGAACAGGCAGAAACCGAGGGCGCACAGCAGCTTGGGCGACACCACCTTCATCAGTTGCGGCACCAGCGGAATCAGAAACAGCTGCGGAATGCCCATCCACATGATCACTTCGCCGATCTGCAGGGCGTTGTAGCCCTGGATCTGTGCCAGGTACAACGGCAGCAGGTAGATCGAACCATAAAGCCCCACGCCCATGCCCAGGCTGGCAATGCTCGACAGGCCGAAATTGCGGTTGCCGAGGATGCGCAGGTTGATCAAGGGGTGCGGTTTGGACAGCTGCAGGATGACGAAGGTGGCCAGGCTGATCGCAGCGACAGTCGCCAAGCCGACGATCAGGTTCGACTCCAGCCAGTCCTTGCGATGGCCTTCCTCAAGGAAGACCTGCAGGCAGCCCAGGCCCACGCCCAGGGTGACGATGCCGGCATAATCGGTGCTTTTCAGCAGTTCCCAGTGTGCTTCTTTCTTCTCCAGGCCATAGAGCAGGCCGGCGATCATCACCAGCCCGGGCGGGATGTTGATATAGAAGATGTATTCCCAGCCCCAGTTCTCGGTCAGCCAGCCGCCAAGGGTCGGGCCGATCGACGGGGCGAAGGTGGCAGTCATGGCGAACATGGCCATGCCTTTGGCACGGTGATGCTCGGGCAATTTGATCAGGGTCAGGGTGAATGCCAGCGGGATCAGCGCGCCGCCGGTGAAGCCCTGCAGGGCACGGAACAGGATCATGCTTTCGAGGTTCCAGGCCATCGAGCAGAGCAACGAGGACACCAGGAAACCACCCGACACCCACACCGCCAGGCGCCTCGCCGAGAGCAGCTGCACCAGCCAGGCGGTCAGCGGAATCATGATGATTTCCGCCACCAGGTAGGAAGTGGATATCCATGAGCCTTCCTCCAGGGTCGCTGAAAGCGCGCCCTGGATGTCCTTGAGCGAGGAGTTGGTGATCTGGATGTCCAGCACGGCCATGAAGGCTCCCAGCATCACGCTCATCACTGCGATCCAGTCTCGCCGGGTCGGCTCCGCAGTCGGGCGGAGCAGTTGATCACCGGCCATCGTGGCCTTCGTCTTGGTGACGCAGGTCGACGGTGGCGGTGACCGACATGCCGGGGCGAATGCGCCCATGCAACGGGTTGTCGGCGGCGAACGTCAGCTTCACCGGGATGCGCTGCACCACCTTGGTGAAGTTGCCGGTGGCATTGTCTGGCGGCAGCAGGCTGAACTGCGCGCCCGACGCGGCGAACAGGCTATCGACGCGGCCTTCGATCGGGGTGTCGGGGTAGCTGTCGAACAGCAATTCGGCGCGCTGACCGGGTTGCATCTTGCCGATCTGGGTCTCCTTGAAGTTGGCCTGCACCCAGATGTTCTCATCGGGCACGATCGACAACAGGTAGGCGCCGGCCTGTACAATCTGGCCACTGCGGGCATTGCGCTGGCCGATGGTGCCGCTGAGTGGCGCGCGAATCTCACAGCGGGTCAGGTTCAGTTGCGCCTGGGCCAGGTCGGCGCGGGCATTGGCGATCTGCGCGTCGAGGCGTTTGAGGTCGGCGGTCAAGGCGTTGACCTGCTGGCGCTGGCTTTGCAGGTCGGCACGTGCTTTGTCGACCTGGGAACCGGCCACATGGCTGTCTGCCGACAGGGTGGTCACCCGCTCTTCGGAGACGAAGCCGGGCTTGCGCAGCTTTTCGGCGCGGCTCAGGTCCAGGCGCGCGCGGTCGAACGTGGCCTGGTTGGCGGCGACCTGCGCCTGCCCTGCGGCGATCTGGCTGCCTTGCTGGGTCAGTCGGCTCTGGGCCTGGGCATATTCGGCCTCGCGGGTGGCGAGGGCGGCGCGGGCGCGTTCCACGGCCAGCTCGAAGTCGGCGGCCTCCAGACGCACCAGCAGGTCGCCTTTGTTCACGTGCTGATTGTCGTCGACCCGGACCTCGTCGATGCGTGCGCCGAGCTGGCTGGAAATACGGGTGATTTCGCCCTGCACGTAGGCATTGTCGGTGCTCTCGAAGAAGCGGCCTCTGAAATACCACTCGGCCAGGAAGGCGAGGGCGATGAGGGCCACCAAGGTGAAGAAGATCGCCAGGCGGCGTTTGAGTTGGGCAGGCATGGGGACTATCGTTCCAGAAATGTAATTAAATTTAACAGCGGCACATGGCCAGCCGACAAGTGACGTTCGCGCCATTGCTGGAGCCCGGTGCCTGCTCCCTGCTAACATCCCGCCTTTGTTTCATCTTTCGTTCGAGACTCTCATGACCACCGTTCGCACGCGTATCGCGCCATCGCCCACTGGCGACCCCCATGTCGGCACCGCCTACATCGCCCTGTTCAACTACTGCTTTGCCAAGCAGCACGGCGGTGAGTTCATCCTGCGTATCGAAGACACCGACCAGCTGCGCTCCACGCGCGAGTCGGAGCAGCAGATCTTCGACGCCCTGCGCTGGCTTGGCATCGAATGGAACGAAGGCCCGGATGTCGGTGGCCCGCACGGTCCGTACCGGCAAAGCGAGCGTGGCGAGATCTACGCCAGGTACGCCAAGGAGCTGGTCGATGCCGGCCATGCCTTCTACTGCTTCTGCACTGCCGAAGAGCTGGAGCAGATGCGTGCCGAGCAGATGGCCCGTGGTGAAACCCCGCGCTATGACGGCCGTGCCCTGCTGCTGAGCGCCGAAGAAGTGCAGCGCCGCCTGGCCGCTGGCGAGCCGCATGTGATCCGCATGAAGGTGCCGAGCGAAGGTGTCTGCGTGGTTCCGGACATGCTCCGTGGCGACGTCGAAATTCCATGGGACCGCATGGATATGCAGGTGCTGATGAAGAATGACGGCCTGCCGACCTACTTCCTGGCCAACGTGGTGGATGACCACCTGATGGGCATCACCCATGTCCTGCGCGGCGAAGAGTGGCTGCCGTCGGCACCGAAGCTGATCAAGCTGTATGAGTACTTCGGTTGGGAGCAGCCGAAGCTTTGCTACATGCCGCTGCTGCGCAACCCGGACAAGTCCAAGCTGTCCAAGCGCAAGAACCCGACCTCGGTGACCTTCTACGAGCGCATGGGCTTCATGCCCGAGGCCATGCTCAACTACCTGGGCCGCATGGGCTGGTCGATGCCGGACGAGCGCGAGAAGTTCTCCCTGGCCGAGATGGTCGAGCACTTCGACCTGTCGCGTATCTCCCTGGGTGGCCCGATCTTCGACATCGAGAAGCTGTCTTGGCTCAATGGCCAGTGGCTGCGCGAGCTGCCGGTAGAAGAATTCGCCGCACGTGTGCAGAAGTGGGCATTCAACAGCGACTACATGATGAAAATCGCCCCGCATGTGCAGGGCCGTGTCGAGACCTTCAGCCAGATCGCCCCGCTGGGTGGCTTCTTCTTCGAGGGCGCGCTCAAGCTCGATGCCAAGCTGTTCGAAAGCAAGAAGCTGTCCGCCGACCAGGTGCGCCAGGTGATGCAGTTGATCCTGTGGAAACTGGAAAGCCTGCGCCAGTGGGAGAAAGAGCGCATCACCGGCTGCATCCAGGCCGTGGTCGAAGCGCTTGAACTGAAGCTGCGTGATGCCATGCCACTGATGTTCGCCGCCATTACCGGCCAGGCCAGCTCGGTGTCGGTGCTCGATGCCATGGAAATCCTTGGCCCCGACCTGACCCGCTACCGTCTGCGCCAGGCCCTGGACCTGCTCGGTGGTGTGTCGAAGAAAGAAAACAAGGAATGGGAAAAGCTGCTGGCGAACATCGCCTGACAGCCTTGCGAAGCGATAACTGAACCTGTGGGAGCGGGTTCACCCGCGAATACGCTGATGCATTCACCGCAGCATTCGCGGGTAAACCCGTTCCTACAAGGCTCGATGTTCAGGTTTGCAGGGGGCAGGGCGGTAAGTGATTGTTATCTGTGAAAAAAATTTTGAATATTTTCAAAATTTAGTTTGACAGCCCTGCAATCCGATCTTAATATGCGCCCCGTCCACAGCGATGAACGAAAACGAAACGCCAGGCACCCAGCCAGCGCTTCTGTTCAGAGCGACATTGTGGGGCTATAGCTCAGCTGGGAGAGCGCCTGCATGGCATGCAGGAGGTCAGCGGTTCGATCCCGCTTAGCTCCACCAAATTCCGCTTGACAGCCATGGCTGTCGAGCAAGAGCGGGTCCAGCAACCCGATCTTGAAGGTAAGAAGGTTCGTCCCCTTCGTCTAGTGGCCTAGGACACCGCCCTTTCACGGCGGTAACAGGGGTTCGAGTCCCCTAGGGGACGCCAGTTTTGCACAAGCGATGTTTCAGGATGTCGCTGGGCCGAGAGGCTAGAAATCCGGGGCTATAGCTCAGCTGGGAGAGCGCCTGCATGGCATGCAGGAGGTCAGCGGTTCGATCCCGCTTAGCTCCACCAATTCTGCCAGGGTTCGATGCGTCGAACCTTCGCGAAGGTTACGTCCCCTTCGTCTAGTGGCCTAGGACACCGCCCTTTCACGGCGGTAACAGGGGTTCGAGTCCCCTAGGGGACGCCACTTTTACCCGCGTTTTGCGGGACTTAAAAAGGCTCGTTCGCATATTGAATGAGTCTTTTGTTTCGGGGCTATAGCTCAGCTGGGAGAGCGCCTGCATGGCATGCAGGAGGTCAGCGGTTCGATCCCGCTTAGCTCCACCAATTCTGCCAGGGTTCGATGCGTCGAATCTTCGCGAAGGTTACGTCCCCTTCGTCTAGTGGCCTAGGACACCGCCCTTTCACGGCGGTAACAGGGGTTCGAGTCCCCTAGGGGACGCCATTTTTACCCGCGTTTTGCGGGACTTTTAAGGCTCATTCGATTATTGAATGGGCCTTTTGTTTTTCTCCCATCGAAAAAAAGCTGCTGTCGACAAGCGGTGGCAAATTCTGCTTGCCAAAAAATATGATAGGAATAATATTTCGATCATCATATTTTGATCGGCAGCCGGCCAATGAGCGACAAGAAGAGCAAGACCCGCGAACGCATTCTCGAAGCCGCCCGCAGCGCGTTGATCCAGCATGGCCCGGCCGAGCCGAGCGTCAGCCAGGTAATGGGCGCGGCAGGCCTGACCGTGGGTGGTTTCTATGCGCACTTCGAGAGCAAGGACGAACTCATGCTCGAAGCCTTCCGCCAGTTGCTGGGCGAACGGCGTGCCTTGCTCGCCCAGATAGACCCGAACCTCGATGGGGAAGGGCGCCGTGCCCTGGCGAGCGCCTTCTACCTGTCGCGCAAGCACCGTGACGCCGAGGTGCATGCCTGCCCGCTGCCGAACTCGCTCGGCGAGATGCAGCGACTGCCTGCAGCCTTCCGTGAAGTGCTGGCCGAGCACATCGAGCTGATGACGGCGGCGATGGTCGACCGCCCGGAAGACGCCGATAAAGCCTTGGCTGACCTGGCCCTGATGATCGGTGGCCTGGCCCTGGCGCGGGCCTTGGGCCCGGGCGAGTTGTCCGATCGCATTCTGCGTGCCGCCAAGTCGGCAGTTCTCTGATACCCCCTGGTCCTGGAGCAAGGCGATGACTACCCTGAGCTGGATTCGTGGCGTAAATGGCGCCTTGGGTCGACTGGCCCCCGAGCATGTCGCCGGCAAGATGCGCCGTGCCTTCATGACCCCGCGCAACCTGCCGCCCCGGCAGTGGGAGTTGCCGCTGCTGGCCAGTGCCGAGCGCATCACCTTGCGCTTCGGCTTGTCGGCCTTGCGTTGGGGCAAAGGGCCGACGGTGCTGCTGATGCACGGCTGGGAAGGGCGCCCGACCCAGTTCGCGGCGCTGATCGAAACGCTGGTGCGGGCCGGGCACACCGTGGTCTCGCTGGAGGGCCCGGCCCACGGTCGCTCGCCCGGCCAGCAGGCGCATGTGGTGCTGTTTGCCCGGGCACTGCTGGAAGCGGCTGCCGAGTTGCCGCCGCTACGTGCCGTGATCGGTCACTCCATGGGCGGTGCCAGCGTGTTGCTGGCGCTGCAGATGGGGCTGCGCGCCGAGGCCGCAGTGAGCATTGCGGCGCCAGCGCAGCTGCTGGGTGTGTTGCGTGGCTTTGCCCAGCGCCTGGGGTTGCCGGCGCGGGCCAGGGCGGCATTCATCCGCCAGGTCGAGCGCGATGTCGGCATGCAGATCGCTCGCCTCGATGTCAGTGGCTACCAGCTGGAGCTGCCCGGGTTGGTGGTGCATGCTGCGGATGACGCGCTGGTGCCCGCGGGTGAGGCGCAGGTCATCCACAAGGCCTGGTTCGACAGCCGGCTCATGCTGCTGGAGGAGGGTGGGCATCAGCGCCTGCTGGCTGACCCGCGTCTGAGCGAGGCGGTGCTGGAGCTGCTGGCCCGTGAGCCTTCGCGGCAGAGTGCCTGAACATCCGTTACACTCGGCCCGTTCATTGAGATTGGGAGCGGGCATGAGCTGGGACCTGGAAGCGCCATTCATCATCGACCTGCGTGTCGGCAGCGAGGACATCGACGGCCTCGGCCACGCCAATAACGCGGTCTACGTCACCTGGCTGGAGCGCTGCGCCTGGCGCCACTCCCAGCGTCTGGGCCTGGACCTGGCCGAGTACCGGCGCCTGGACCGGGCCATGGCGGTGGTGCGCCACGAAATCGACTACCTTGCTGCGGGCTACGAGGACGATGAGCTGCAACTGGCCACCTGGATCATCGACTGGGACCAGCGCCTGCGCATGACCCGGCGCTTCCAGCTCAAGCGTCCACGTGATGGTGTGACCTTGCTACGTGCACAGACCACCTTCGCCTGCATCGAGCTGTCCAGCGGCAAGCCCAAACGCATGCCGGCGGAGTTTCTCGAAGGTTACGGGCCGGCGCTGATCGGCAACTGAAACCACGGTTTTTTTTGCTAGACTGCCGCCTTTTCCGCCGAGACCCCGACATGCAAATTGCCCTGGCCCCCATGGAGGGGCTGGTCGACAACATCCTGCGCGACGTCCTGACCCGAGTGGGCGGCATCGATTGGTGCGTCACCGAGTTCATCCGCGTGTGCGACCGCCTGCTGCCGGCCTCCTCGTTCGACAAGCTCGCCCCTGAGTTGCGCCAGGGCGCGCGCACGGCCGCTGGCGTGCCGATGCGTGTGCAGTTGCTGGGCTCGGACCCGGTGTGCCTGGCGGAGAACGCCGCGCTGGCCTGCGAGCTGGGGGCGCCGGTCATCGACCTGAATTTCGGCTGCCCGGCCAAGACCGTGAACAAGTCGCGTGGAGGCGCGGTGCTGCTCAAGGAGCCGGAGTTGTTGCATGCCATCGTTCGCGAAGTGCGCCGTGCGGTGCCCGCGCATATCCCGGTCACTGCCAAGATGCGCCTGGGTTTCGATAGCCCGGATGGGGCGCTGGAGTGTGCCACGGCGTTGGCCGAGGGCGGTTCGGCGCACCTGGTGGTGCATGCGCGAACCAAGGTCGAAGGCTACAAGCCACCCGCCCACTGGGAGTGGGTGGCGCGGGTGCAGGATGTCGTGCGGGTGCCGGTGTTTGCCAATGGTGAAATCTGGAGCGTTGACGACTGGCGGCGTTGCCGCGAAGTCAGCGGTGCCGAAGACATCATGCTGGGGCGCGGGCTGGTGTCGCGCCCGGACCTGGCCCTGCAGATCGCCGCGGCGCGCGATGGGCAGCCATACCAGCCGATGAGCTGGGTGCAGCTGCTGCCGTTGTTGCGCGAGTTCTGGCGCCAGGCCCAGGCCAAGCTGTCGCCGCGCTATGCGCCGGGGCGGATGAAGCAGTGGCTGGCAATGCTGACCCGCAGTTATCCCGAGGCGGTGATGCTGTTTGCCGAGTTGCGCCGAGAGGACGATTGCGCCCGCATAAGCCGGTTGCTTGGGGTTGAGGCGATCTCCTTCGAGTCTTGTGTTGCCTGATCCGGCCTCTTCGCGGGTAAACCCGCTCCCACAGGTACAACGCTGCCTTCAGGGCTGGTGGCATCTCTGTGGGAGCGGGTTTACCCGCGAAAAGGCCATCAGCCCTAAAGCTGAATTCAGATTTTTTCAGGGCACCCCTTGAAAGCTTTCTTGTAGTCCCTATCTCTTGAGTACGCGATGCCGAAGTCGGGTCGCGCAGTGACTTTACTTGCTGAAACTCAGGAGTTTATGACCATGACTACCGCTTTCTCTCTCGCTCCACTGTTCCGCCATTCCGTTGGCTTCGACCGTTTCAACGACCTGTTCGAGTCTGCGGCGCGCAATGAGGCGGGTAGCAGCTACCCTCCCTACAACGTGGAAAAACATGGCGATGATCACTATCGCATCGTGGTTGCCGCAGCCGGCTTCCAGGAGCAGGACCTCGACCTGCAAGTCGAAAAAGGTGTCCTGACCGTAACCGGTGGCAAACGCGAGAACGGCACTGCTGAAGTGACTTACCTGCACCAGGGCATTGCCCAGCGTGCCTTCAAGCTGTCGTTCCGCCTGGCCGACCATATCGAGGTCAAGTCGGCTGGCCTGGCCAACGGCCTGCTCAGCATCGACCTGCTGCGCATCGTGCCGGAAGAAGCCAAGGCCAAGCGCATCCCGATCAATGGCGACCAGCCAGCACTGAACTGAGTTCAGTATGAAGAAAGGGCACCTTCGGGTGCCCTTTTTTCGTTTCAGTAATCTGCCGGTGCTTCCAGCAACATCTGCCTGAACTCCGGCAGCGGCAATGGCCGGCTGTGCAGGTAGCCCTGGTACAGGTAGCAGCCCAGGCGTTCGAGAAACGCCAGTTGTTCGGTCAGTTCGACCCCTTCGGCAATCACCGCCAGGTCCAGGCTGCGGGCCATGGCCACGATGGCACGGACAATCTCGGCATCGTTGGGGTCATCGGGAGCGTCGCGGACAAACGTCTGGTCGATTTTCAAGGCATCCACCGGCAGGCGCTTGAGGTAGGTGAGCGAGGAATAGCCGGTGCCGAAGTCGTCCATGGCAAAGCTCACGCCATAGCGCTTGAGTTCACGCATCTTGCTGATGGTGTCTTCCAGGTTCTGGATGACGATGCCCTCGGTGATCTCCAGCTTCAGCATCTGCCGTGGCAGGCGGTAGTCATCCAGGCTGCGCAGTACCCGCTCGACGAAATCGTTCTGGCGGAACTGCCGCGGGCTGATATTCACGCACAGGCTGAAATCATTGGCGTCGATCAGGCCGTCTTCGAGCATGTGCGCGCAGGCATCGCAGGCTTCGTCGAGAATCCAGCTGCCAACTTCCAGTATCAGGCCGCTTTCTTCCAGCACCTGGATGAACTGCGCCGGCGGTTGCTGGCCCAGTTGCGGATGATGCCAGCGCAGCAACACTTCGGCACCGACGATGCGATTGTCGCGGGCATCGACCTGGGGCTGGAAATGCAAGGCCAGTTCGCCCCGCGCAAGGGCCAGGCGCAGGTCGCTCTCCATGCGCAGGCGCTCGCTGGCGGCCTTCTGCATGGTGGTATGGAACAGTTCGGTGGTATTGCGCCCGGAGTCCTTGGCCCGGTACAGGGCGATATCGGCGCGCTTGAGCAAGTCGGCCGGCGTGGTGCCGTGGTCGGGGATCAATGCCACGCCGATACTCGGCGTCACCTGCAGGCGCTGGCCATCCAGCGACATCGGTTCGGCCAGCAGTTCGCGCAGGGTGTCGGCCAGTTCGCGGACCTTGCCTTCCACGGCCTCGCGGCTGCCTTCCAGGCCGCTGAGCAGCACCACGAACTCATCGCCGCCCAGGCGCGCCACGGTGTCTTCCAGGCGCACACTGGCTTCCAGGCGGGCGGTAATGATCTTCAGCACGGTGTCGCCCACCGGGTGCCCGAGCGAGTCGTTGATGTGCTTGAAGTGGTCGAGGTCGAGGAACAGCAGCGCGCCGCGCAGGTTGTGGCGGCGCAGCAGGGCGATCTGCTGGCTCAGGCGGTCCATCAGCAAGGCGCGGTTGGGCAGGTTGGTCAGCGGGTCGTGGTAGGCGAGGTGGCGGATCTGCGCCTGGGCGTTCTTCAGCTGGCTGACATCGCGGGCAGTCAGCAGCAGGCAGTCCGCCTCGTTGAGGCTGATCGGCTCCACCGACACCTCGACGGTGAGGATATCGCCGCGCTTGTTGCGCCCGAGCATCTCCCGGTGGTGCACCCGGCCACGCTCCTTGAGCTCGCTGAGCAGTGCGCTGCGCTGCTTGTCGTCGGCCCAGATGCCGATTTCGTAGACGCTGCGGCCGATCACTTCGTCAGCGCTGTAGCCCGTCAGCCGGCAGAAGCCGTCGTTGACCTCCAGGTAGCGGCCGCTGCGGCGTTCGGTGATGGTGATGGCGTCCGGGCTGGAGTGGAAGGCCTTGGCGAACTTCTCTTCGCTGGCTTTGAGCGCCGCTTCGGCGCGTTGCTGCTGGGTGATGTCGCGCAGCGTGGTGACGCTGCACGGCTGGTCATCGACGCTGATCAGGCGGCTGGCAATGACGCAGGTCAGTGGCGCGCCATTGCGGTGGTTGACCACCACCGCCACATTGCTCAGTGCCTGTTCGCGGATCACCCGCTCGATGCGCTGGGCGCGTTCGATCGACTCGGCCCACAGGCCGATCTCTTCGGCGGTGCGGCCGATCACCTGTTCGGCGCTCCAGCCGAAGGTCTGGGTGAAGGCCGGGTTGATCTCGATGAACTGGCCGGTGTCCTGGCGGGTCACGCAGATCGGGTCGGGGCTGACCTGGAACAGGCTGGCGAATTTTTCTTCCGAGGCGCTCAGGCGCTGTTCGCGCTCTACCTGCTCGGTGATATCCAGCAAGGTACCGGCCATGCGCAACGGGTTGCCCTGCTCATCGCGGTACAGGCGAGCACGGCTTTCGATATAGCGCGAAGTGCCGTTTTCCAGCTGCACGCGGTAGGTGATCTGGTAGTTGCCCGCCGGGCCTTCGCGCAGGCTGCGGTAGGCCTGGCGCATGCTGGAGCGTTCGTGTTCCGGCACGCCTTCGAAGAACGAATCGAACGACTCGTGGAACGGCACCGGGTCCAGCCCGTGCAATTGCGCAGCGCGGGCCGAGCCGTAGAGCATGCCGCTGGGGATGTGCCAGTCCCAGGTACCCAGTTGCGCCGAGTCCAGCGCCAGGTCCAGGCGTTCCTGGCTGTCCTTGAGGGCCTGCTCGGCGCGTTTGCGCTCGGTGGTGTCGACAAAGGTGCTGATCAGGTAGGTCACGCCCTCCATCTCGATGCTCTGGGTGCACAGGATGCCGTCGTGGAGCTTGCCGGTGCTGGCGCGGAACTGCACTTCCATGATCGCCGGCCCATGGTTGCCGCGGGTGGCCTCGATGACCTGGTGACGTTGTTCGGGATTCACCCACAAGCCCAGCTCGAGACTGGTCTTGCCGATCACCTGGCCGCCGGGCCAGCCGAACATGTCTTCGAAGTGCTGGTTGACTTCGATGATCATGCCGTCCTGGCGGCGGCTCAGCAAAATGGCGTTGGGGCTCAGGTGGAACAGCGTGGCGAAGCGCTTTTCCGAGTTGATCAACGCGGTTTCCCGTTCGCGCTGGCGGGTGATCTCGCGGATCACCCCGATCATCTGGCGCCGGCCGTGAGGATCATGGGTCAGGCTGCCGTTGATCTCCAGCCAGTGCAGGGTGCCATCCGGCCACCGGATGCGATGGCGCATGGCTTGTTCCACCGGCTCGCCATTGACCACCGCGTGGAACAGTTGCCGGGTACGCGCACGGTCTTCTTCCGGCAGCAGGTCGAGGTAATCGATGTCGTTGGGCAGCGGGCGTTGCGGGTCGAAGCCGAACAGCGCCTGGGTGCCCCGTGACCAGCTGATCCTGCCGGTGTCGATATCCCACAGCCAGGCGCCCAGACGTGCGCCGTTGAGGGCGGCCAGCAGCTGCGGGGCGTTCTGCCAGGCCTGTTCCGATTCCTGCGGGTCGGCCGCTGGGATGCGCGGCAGGCGCGGAAAACGTTTTGCTGATTTGGGCATTGGTACCAGACCTTTGGCGTGTGACGCGTCCATGAAGTTGGAAATGCCGAGCTGACGACCGGTCAGGCGGACCCTGCGTGGCTGTCGAGCAGGGCCATGAAGGCCCTGGCAGCGTTCGATAGCGTTCGCTCCGTGTGCAAAATGTAGCCTAGCTGGCGCGACAGCTGTATGCCGGGCAAGGCGATGGGTGCAACCTGATCATCCAGCATAGTCCGGGGCAGCACGCTCCACGCCAGGCCGATCGACACCATCATCTTGATGGTTTCCAGGTAGTTGGTGCTCATGGCGATGTTCGGTGTCAGGCCCTGGCTTTCGAACAGGCGCTGGACGATATGGTGGGTGAAGGTATTGCCGCCGGGGAAGACCGCCGGGTGCCGGGCGACATCGGCCAGGTTCACCGCCTGGTTGCTGGCCAGTGGATGCTCGGGCGCCGCCACGAAGTCCAGGGCGTCGTCCCACACCGGTGCGGCCTTGACCAGGTGGTGAGGCTCGGGGGCGAGGGTGATGACGGCAATTTCAGCGCGGCCATGGAGGATTTCATCGTAGGCCTGTTCCGAATCCATGAACTGAATATCCAACGCCACAGCCGGGTACTGCCGGGTAAAAGCCCGTAAAAGCGGGGGCAGGCGGTGCAAACCGATGTGGTGGCTGGTGGCCAGGGTGAGTCGACCGCTCACTTCCCCCGTCAAATTGGTCAGCGCCCGTCGGGTATCATCGAGGACGTTGAGGATCTGGTAGGCACGCGGCAGCAATGCGCGGCCGGCCTCGGTCAAGGTCACTTCGCGGCCCAGGCGGTCGAACAGGCGCACGTCCAGTTGCTGTTCCAGGCCAGCGATACGTTTGCTGATCGCTGGCTGGGTCAGGAACAGGCGCTCGCCGGCGCCCGAGAAGCTGCCGGTCTCGGCAATGGCAATGAATGCGCTGAGGTTGGCCAGGTCCACGATTTCGGATTCCTTTTGGTTATCCAAAGCATAAAAATTATGAATTTGAGTTATTCAATCTAACCCCATAGCATCGTCCGTACAAGCCAAGGGGTCTTTGGCATAGAAAGACGCTGATGAGGAACAGTCTGATGGCTGGCAAAACGCTCTACGACAAACTCTGGGAAGCCCATGAGGTCAAGCGCCGTGATGACGGCTCGTCCTTGATCTACATCGACCGCCATATCATTCACGAAGTGACGTCGCCCCAGGCCTTCGAAGGCCTGCGCCTGGCCAATCGCAAGCCGTGGCGCATCGATGCCAACATCGCCACCCCGGACCACAACGTGCCGACCACGCCGGAGCGCAAGGGCGGCATCGAAGCCATCGCCGACCAGGTGTCGCGCCTGCAGGTGCAGACCCTCGATGAGAACTGTGACGAATATGGCATCGTCGAATTCAAGATGAACGACGAACGCCAGGGCATCGTCCACGTCATCAGCCCGGAGCAGGGCGCCACCTTGCCGGGCATGACCGTGGTCTGCGGTGACTCGCACACCTCCACCCACGGCGCTTTCGGCGCCTTGGCCCATGGCATCGGTACCTCCGAGGTCGAGCATGTGCTCGCCACCCAGTGCCTGGTCGCCAAGAAGATGAAGAACATGCTGGTACGGGTTGAAGGCCAGTTGCCAGCCGGTGTCACCGCCAAGGACATCGTCCTTGCCGTGATCGGCAAGATCGGCACGGCCGGTGGTAATGGCCACGCCATGGAGTTCGCTGGCAGCGCCATCCGTGAATTGTCCATGGAAGGCCGCATGACCATCTGCAACATGTCCATCGAAGCCGGTGCCCGTGTGGGCCTGGTAGCGACCGACGCCACCACCATCGCCTACGTCGAAGGCCGCCCGTATGCGCCCAAGGGCGAGGACTGGAAGCGTGCCGTCGAGGCATGGAAGGACCTGGTTTCCGACGACGATGCCGTGTTCGACACCGTGGTCGAACTCGACGCTGCGCAGATCAAGCCGCAAGTCAGCTGGGGCACTTCACCGGAAATGGTCTTGGCTGTCGACCAGCGCGTCCCGGACCCGGCTGCCGAGCCAGACCTGATCAAGCGTGGTTCGATCGAGCGCGCCCTCAAGTACATGGGCCTTGCCGCCAACCAGGCGATTACCGACATCAAGCTCGACCGCGTATTCATCGGTTCGTGCACCAACTCGCGCATCGAAGACCTGCGCGCCGCCGCCGAGATCGCCAAGGGCCGCAAGGTTGCCGCGACGGTCAAGCAGGCGCTGGTCGTGCCAGGTTCGGGTCTGGTCAAGGCCCAGGCCGAACGTGAAGGCCTGGACAAGATCTTCCTCGAAGCCGGCTTCGAATGGCGTGAGCCCGGCTGCTCGATGTGCCTGGCAATGAACCCGGATCGCCTGGAAAGCGGCGAGCACTGTGCGTCCACGTCCAACCGCAACTTCGAAGGCCGTCAGGGCGCCGGTGGCCGTACCCACCTGGTCAGCCCGGCCATGGCCGCCGCCGCCGCGGTGACTGGCCACTTCATCGATGTCCGCGAGTTGATCCAAGGGAGCGCAGCATGAAAGCCTTTACCCAGCACACCGGTCTCGTCGCGCCGTTGGATCGTGCCAACGTCGACACCGACCAGATCATCCCCAAGCAGTTCCTCAAGTCGATCAAGCGCACCGGTTTCGGCCCCAACCTGTTCGACGAATGGCGTTACCTGGATGTCGGTCAGCCGTACCAGGACAACAGCAAGCGCCCGCTGAACCAGGAATTCGTGCTCAACCACGCGCGTTACCAGGGGGCCAGCGTACTGCTGGCACGGGAGAACTTCGGTTGCGGTTCGAGCCGTGAGCACGCGCCCTGGGCACTGGACGAATACGGCTTCCGCAGCGTGATCGCGCCGAGCTTCGCCGACATCTTCTTCAACAACAGCTTCAAGAACGGCCTGCTGCCGATCATCCTCAGCGACGAGGAAGTCGACGAGCTGTTCAAGCAGGTCGAAGCCAACCCGGGCTACCAGTTGACCATCGACCTGCAGGCGCAGGCGGTGACCCGCCCGGATGGCAAGGTGCTGCACTTCGAAATCGACGCGTTCCGCAAGCACTGCCTGCTCAATGGCCTGGACGACATCGGCCTGACCTTGCAGGACAGCGACGCGATCAAGGCTTTTGAACAGAAGCACCGTGCCGCGCAGCCCTGGTTGTTCCGGGATGCCTGATTGAGCGGCTGGCCTCATCGCGGATAAATCCGCTCCTACAGACCGTGCGCGATCCTTGTAGGAGCGGATTCATCCGCGAAAGGCCGGTGAAGGCAACACACCACCCAAGGATCGATACCCATGACCAGCACCACCCATACCGATGTGGTCCAACGCCAGTTCGGCGAACAGGCCAGCGCCTACCTCAGCAGCGCCGTGCATGCCCAGGGCAGCGAGTTCGCCCTGTTGCAGGCCGCGCTGGCAGGGCAGGGCGATGCCCGCGTGCTGGACCTGGGCTGCGGTGCCGGTCATGTCAGTTTCCACGTCGCGCCCCTGGTCGCTGAAGTGGTCGCCTACGATCTCTCGCAATCGATGCTCGACGTGGTTGCCAGCGCCGCCAGCGAGCGCGGCCTGGGCAATATCACCACCGAATGCGGTGCGGCCGAACGCTTGCCGTTCGCCGACGCTTCGTTCGACTTCGTCTTCAGCCGCTACTCGGCGCATCACTGGAGCGACCTGGGCGTGGCCCTGCGCGAAGTGCGCCGGGTGCTCAAGCCGGGCGGCGTGGCAGCGTTCATCGACGTGATGTCGCCGGGCAGCCCGTTGCTCGACACCTACCTGCAGGCCGTGGAAGTGCTGCGCGACACCAGTCACGTGCGCGACTACTCGGCCGCCGAATGGCAACGCCAGGTCAGCGAAGCCGGCCTGCACGTGCGCAGCCACACGCGCCAGCCACTGCGCCTGGAATTCAGCAGCTGGGTCGAGCGCATGCGCACCCCCGAGCCGATGCGCGTTGCCATTCTCCAATTGCAGCAAGCCATGGGCGCAGAAGTACGGCAGTATTACCAGATCGAGGCCGATGGCTCGTTCAGCACCGATGTGCTGGTGTTGTGGGCCGAGCGATAAGAACTTTTCGGTGAGGCCCGAATGGCCGCACCGCGTGAATGGATAGAGGAAAGCATGAGCAAGCAGATTCTGATTCTCCCAGGTGATGGCATTGGTCCGGAAATCATGGCCGAGGCGGTCAAGGTGCTGGAGTTGGCCAACGACAAGTTCCAGCTCGGCTTCAGCCTCGAGCACGACGTGATCGGCGGCGCCGCCATCGACAAGCACGGCGTACCGCTGGCTGACGAGACCCTGGAGCGTGCCCGCAAGGCCGACGCCGTGCTGCTGGGCGCCGTGGGCGGCCCGAAATGGGACAAGATCGAGCGCGACATCCGCCCGGAACGCGGCTTGCTGAAAATCCGTTCGCAACTGGGCCTGTTCGCCAACCTGCGCCCGGCCATTCTCTACCCGCAACTGGCCGATGCATCTTCGCTGAAGCCGGAAATCGTCTCGGGCCTGGATATCCTCATCGTCCGTGAGCTGACCGGCGGCATCTACTTCGGTGCCCCGCGTGGTCAGCGCGAACTGCAAGGTGGCGAGCGCCAGGCCTACGACACACTGCCCTACAGCGAAAGCGAAGTGCGCCGTATCGCCCGGGTCGGCTTCGACATGGCCCGCGTGCGTGGCAAGAAGCTGTGCTCGGTGGACAAGGCCAACGTCCTGGCCTCCAGCCAGCTGTGGCGTGAAGTGGTCGAAGACGTGGCCAAGGACTACCCGGACGTCGAACTGAGCCACATGTACGTCGATAACGCTGCCATGCAGCTGGTTCGCGCACCGAAACAGTTCGACGTGGTAGTGACCGACAACATGTTCGGTGACATTCTGTCGGATGAGGCTTCCATGCTGACCGGTTCCATCGGCATGCTGCCTTCGGCCTCCCTGGACGCCGAAAACAAGGGCATGTACGAGCCTTGTCACGGGTCGGCCCCGGACATCGCCGGGCAGGGCATCGCCAACCCGCTGGCGACCATCCTGTCGGTGTCGATGATGCTGCGTTACAGCTTCAACCAGCAGGCGGCTGCCGAGGCGATCGAGAAGGCGGTCAGCGTCGTGCTGGACCAGGGCCTGCGCACCGGTGACATCTGGTCGGCCGGCTGCAACAAAGTAGGCACGCAGGAAATGGGCGACGCAGTAGTCGCAGCGCTGCGGAATCTGTAATCTCTCTGGCCCGCCACCAAAAACTCGAGGTGGCGGCCCACTTTTAGCAAAGGTGTAGTTGCGATGAAACGTGTAGGTCTGATCGGTTGGCGCGGTATGGTCGGTTCCGTGCTCATGCAGCGGATGCTGGAGGAGCAGGATTTCGACCTTATCGAGCCGGTGTTCTTCACCACCTCCAACGTAGGTGGCCAGGGCCCGAACGTGGGCAAGGATATTGCTCCGCTCAAGGACGCTTATTCGATTGAAGAACTCAAGACCCTCGACGTGATCCTGACCTGTCAGGGCGGCGACTATACCAACGAGGTGTTCCCCAAGCTGCGTGAAGCCGGCTGGCAGGGTTACTGGATCGATGCCGCTTCGTCGCTGCGCATGCAGGACGATGCGGTGATCGTGCTGGACCCGGTCAACCGCAAGGTCATCGACCAGCAGCTCGATGCCGGTACCAAGAACTACATCGGCGGCAACTGCACGGTCAGCCTGATGCTGATGGGCCTGGGCGGCCTGTTCGAAGCCGGCCTGGTCGAGTGGATGAGCGCCATGACCTACCAGGCGGCTTCCGGTGCCGGCGCTCAGAACATGCGCGAGCTGATCAAGCAGATGGGGGCTACCCATGCAGCCGTTGCCGATGACCTGGCCAATCCGGCCAGCGCCATCCTCGACATCGACCGCAAGGTGGCCGAAACCATGCGTGGCGATGGGTTCCCGACCGAGAACTTCGGCGTGCCGCTGGCCGGTAGCCTGATCCCGTGGATCGACAAGGAGCTGCCGAACGGCCAGAGCCGCGAAGAGTGGAAGGCCCAGGCCGAAACCAACAAGATCCTCGGCCGCTTCAAGAGCCCGATCCCGGTCGATGGCATCTGCGTGCGCATCGGCGCCATGCGTTGCCACAGCCAGGCGCTGACCATCAAGCTGAACAAGGATGTGCCTCTGGCCGACATCGAAGGCATGATCAGCCAGCACAACCCGTGGGTGAAACTGGTGCCGAACCAGCGCGAGATCAGCATGCAAGAGCTGACCCCGACCAAGGTGACCGGTACCCTGAACATCCCGGTTGGCCGCCTGCGCAAGCTGAACATGGGGTCGCAGTACCTGGGTGCGTTCACCGTGGGTGACCAGCTGCTGTGGGGCGCCGCCGAACCGCTGCGCCGCATGCTGCGGATCCTGCTGGAGCGTTGATCGCTTGGGCTGCACCGAAAACCCGCGCTGGTGACAGCGCGGGTTTTTTTATGCCGGTCCGCCGGGGGATTTTCAGCGCCTGTGAGATCGAGCGCCGCCGGCGCGGCGCTCGATCTGAAGGGCGCTAAAAAATCTCATGGCGAGCACCTGGTGGCCTCAATGCAATCTCCACCCAGGCCAGCACAGACAAATCACTACAATCCAAGTAAAGTGCCGCCCCCGCCGTTTCAGCAAAAGGATCCCTACCATGACCACTCCCCTGGACATCGCCGTCGTCGGCGCCACCGGCAGCGTCGGTGAAACCCTCGTGCAGATCCTCGAAGAACTGGCCTTCCCGGTTGGCACCCTGCACCTGCTGGCCAGCATGGAATCGGCGGGCAGCAGCATGATGTTCGCCGGCAGGAAGCTCAAGGTGCGTGAGGTCGACAGTTTCGACTTCGCCCAGGTCAAGCTGGCCTTCTTCGCCACCAGTCCGGCCGTCAGCCGCAGTTTTGCCAGCAAGGCCGAGCAGGCCGGCTGCACGGTCATCGACCTTTCCGGCGGCCTGGACAATGCCCTCGCCGTGGTACCGGAGGCCAATGGTGACAGTGTCGCCAACCTCAGCCTGCCTGCGCGCATCACCAGCCCCAGCTGCGCCGCCGTGGCCTTGGCGGTTGCCCTGGCACCGCTCAAGGGCCAACTGGATATCGAGCGGGTGCAGGTCATGGCGGCCCTGGCGGTGTCCGCGCAAGGCCGTGAAGCGGTCAGTGAACTGGCCCGGCAAACCGCCGAGCTGCTCAATGCCCGCCCACTGGAGCCACGCTTCTTCGATCGCCAGATGGCCTTCAACGTGCTGGCCCAGGTCGGGGGCGTCGACGAGCAGGGGCATACTGCCGTAGAGCGGCGCCTGGTGGGTGAACTTCGCGTGCTGCTGGGCCTGCCGGAACTGAAGATTTCCGTGAGCTGCATTCAAGTCCCGGTGTTTTTCGGCGATAGCTTCAGTGTAGCGGTACAGAGCCGTCGCCCGGTCGATCTGGGCCAGGTCAACCAGGCACTGGAACAGGCCGAAAGCATCGAGCTGGTGGCAAACGACGATTATCCGACCCCGGTCGGTGACGCAGTCGGCCAAGACGTGGTCTATGTTGGTCGTGTACGCCATGGAATTGACGAAAAACAGCAGCTCAACCTTTGGTTGACCACCGACAATGCGCGCAAGGGCGCTGCTTTGAACGCCGTACAGGTGGCGCAATTGTTGATTAAACACATGGTGTAAAAGATACTGGCGAGCACTTTTGTCCCACGCCGCACGCAGGTTTTTGGGACGATTCATACAAGGGAAGAGGTCATGCTTCGAATTCGCAAACTGGTTCTGGCCATGGCGGCAGCTTCGGCGCTGACGTCTGGCATGGCGAATGCCCTGGGGTTGGGTGAACTGACATTGAAGTCGGCACAGAACCAGCCCCTGGACGCCGAGATCGAACTGCTCGATGTGCGCGACCTCACCGCAGCCGAAGTGGCGCCGAGCCTGGCGCCACCGGAAGAGTTCAGCAAGGCCGGTGTGGAGCTTCCAGGCTACCTCGAAGACCTGACCTTCACCCCGGTGATCAACCCCAACGGCAAGAGCGTGCTGCGGGTCACTTCCAGCCAGCCGTTGCCTGGCCCGGTGGTCAAGTTCCTGGTCCAGGTAATGTGGCCGCAGGGCCGCCTGCTGCGTGACTACAGCGTGTTGCTCGACCAGGCCAAGGCCCAGGGCCAGCAGCCTGCAGCCGGCAATGTCAATCCGGCCACCAGCAGCGCAGGCAGCTACACCACCAAACGCCGCGACACCCTGTGGCAGATCGCTGCCCGCAATACCCAGGGCGGTGGCTCGGTGCAGCAGACCATGATCGCCATCCAGGCACTCAACCCGGATGCCTTTATCGGCAATAACATCAACCAGCTGAAGGTGGGCCAGGTCCTGCGCCTGCCCGATCAGCAGCAGGTCCAGAGCATTCCTCAGGGCGAAGCCAATCGTGAAGTGGCCGAGCAGTATGCCGCCTGGCGTGAAGGCCGGCGCCTGGGGCCGCGTGCACGGCAGCTGGATGCCACCCGCCGCGGTGCCGCCGATGCCGCGCCCGAGCGTATCGCCCAGGGCGACAACCTGCGCCTGGTCAGCCCCGGCACGCAGGCTGGCGGCAACAGTGCCAAGGCCATCAGCGACAAGCTGGCGGTGGCCCAGGAAAGCCTGGATACCAGCCGTCGTGACAACGAAGAATTGAAGAGCCGGGTGAGTGACCTGCAGAGCCAGATGGACAAGCTGCAGAAGCTGATTCAGCTGAAGAATGACCAGTTGGCGCGCCTCGAAGCCCAGGGGGCGGCCGCTGAAGCACCGCCTGCGGGCGCCTTGCCGGGTGAGCCGGCCCCTGCGCAGCCACCGGCGGCAGGTTTGGCCCCGGCCGAACCGGTGGTCGCGCCAGCGCCGGCAGCAGTCGATACGGCCCCGGCTGCAGCTCCCGCCGACGAGGTTGCGCCTGCGCAGCCAGGTGCCATCGACGAGATGCTGGCCAATCCTGTGGTGCTGGGCCTGATCGCCGGCTCCGCGTTCCTCGTGCTGTTGCTCCTGCTGTTGCTGCTGGCGCGCAAGCGCAAGGCGCAGCAAGAGGCGGAAAAACACCTGCGCATGGCCCGCGCGCTGGCCGAGGAAGGCGAGCGCAGCCCGGACCTCGACCTGCCACCGAGCAGCTTCGATGGGCTGGAAGTGTCCGCGCCGAGCGTCACCCTGTCGCCTGCCGTGGTGGCGGCTTCTGCTGCCGCTGCCGTGGCTGCGGAAAAACCGGCCGCCCCCGCACCTGCGGCTGCGGTTGCCGAGCCCGAGCCGGTACAGGACCCGAATGCCGAATTGCTGGCTGAGGTGGATCTGAGCCTTTCGCGTGGTCGCCTGAACCACGCGGCCGACCTGCTGGAGGCAGCAGTGGCGGCGCAGCCGGAGAATGACACCCTGCGCCTCAAGCTGATGGACGTTTACGCTCGTCAGGGCGACCACAGCGCTTTCGTCGAGCAGGAGCGCAAGCTGCCTGGCAGCGAATCGAACACGGCGCAGGTCAACAGCCTCAAGGAGCGCTACCCGGCCATGCTGGGGGTCGCTGCCGCCGCTGGCGTGGGGGCTGCGGCACTGGCCGCGGAAATGGACGAGCAGTATGTCCAGGAGTTGCTGCAGGAACAGCCGCAAGCGCCAGCTGCAGCGCAACCTGAGTCGCAGGCGGTGGTCGAGCCGGAGCCGGCAACTGAGCCTGATCTGGAAGCAGCCGCCGAGGCTTTCACCGAGACCTCGGTGCTCGATGATAACGACCTGGACAGCGCCTTCGACCTGAGCCTCGGGGATGATCTGCCGTTGGATGATCAGCTTGAGCCGCCGACGCTGGATGAGGCGTCACTGGCTGAAGCGCAGGGGCCCGCTGAACCGGCTGCCGTGGCGCCGGAAACCGATGCCGATGCCGATTTCGAAGCCTTGCTGGCCCAAGCCCAGGCCGAGCCGCAGAGCGTCGACGACCTGGCCGATTTCGACCTGTCCGATTTCGATCTCGACAGTGGCGAGGCGGCTGCCCCGGCTGCGGCGGAAGAAGAACCGGTGGATGTCGCCGCCGAACTGGCAGCCTTCGACACGCTCCCGGAATTCGAGCCGATTTCCGAGCTGGAACTGCCGGAAGACTTCGATCTGTCGTTGTCACTGGAGGACGACTCGCCGGCGGCCAAGAGTTTTGCCTCGGAGCTGAACGACGTCAACGCCGAGCTGGACAAGCTGTCGCAGAGCCTGGAGTCGCCATCCCTGGAGCCACACTTCACCGCCGAGGACGCCGCAGCCGAACCCGAGCCGCTGGATGACCTGGACTTCGACTTCTTCTCCGGTGCCGACGAAGTCGCGACCAAGCTTGACCTCGCGCGTGCCTACATCGACATGGGCGACCATCAAGGGGCTCGTGACATCCTCGACGAGGTGGTCAAGGACGGTGATGACGGCCAGCGTCAGGAAGCCGAAGAGATGCTCTCGCGCCTGGTCTGAGTGCGCCTTCCAGGGCCTGTTCGCGGCTGAAGCCGCGAACAGGCCCTGGAAACTCATGCAAAATCAATGGCAGCCCTGCACGGCTGCCATTGTCGTTATAATCCCGCCATTCCGTATCACCCACAGGTTTCACGCTCTTGGACATCATCGACACTGCCGCCTCCGAATCGGCCGCCGAAGGCTTCACCCGCATTGCCCTGGGTGTGGAATACAAAGGCTCGCGCTATCGCGGCTGGCAGCGCCAGGCCAGCGGCGTACCCAGCGTCCAGCAGGCCCTGGAGCAGGCGCTGTCGAAGGTGGCCGATGAGCCGATCAACGTCATCTGCGCCGGGCGCACCGATGCCGGCGTGCACGGCTGCGGGCAGGTCGTGCATTTCGATACCCGCGCCGTACGTGACGAGCGTGCCTGGACCCTGGGCACCAATTTCAACCTGCCCCACGACATCAGCGTGGTCTGGTCGCGGCCGATGCCGGCGGACTTCCATGCGCGCTTCAAGGCTTGCGCCCGGCGCTACCGCTATGTGATCTACAACGACCCGATCCGTCCCGCGCACCTGGCCGAGGAAGTGACCTGGAACCACCGCCCGCTCGACGTCGAGCGCATGGCCCAGGCCGCCCAGTACCTGCTCGGTACCCATGATTTCAGCGCCTTCCGCGCCAGCCAGTGCCAGGCCAAGTCGCCGATCAAGCACATCCACCACCTGCGTGTGACCCGCCATGGCCAGATGATCGTGCTGGACGTGCGTGCCACCGCTTTCCTGCACCACATGGTGCGCAACATCGCCGGCGTGCTGATGACCATCGGTACAGGTGAGCGTCCGGTCGAGTGGGCCCGTGAAGTGCTGGAGGGGCGCAACCGCCGTGAAGGCGGGGTGACCGCGCACCCTTATGGCCTGTACCTGGTGCAAGTGGAGTACCCGGCAGAATTCCAGCTGCCTCAGCGTTACATCGGCCCACACTTTTTGACCGGTTACGAGGCGCTGGCCGACTGACGCGTCAGCAGTCATTTGCTACCATCGGGCCTTTCACCACTCACTCAAGGTTTGCTGTCCATGAGCAACGTTCGCAGCAAGATTTGCGGGATTACCCGCATCGAAGACGCGCTGGCCGCCGCCGAAGCGGGCGCCGATGCCATCGGCTTCGTCTTCTATGCCAGGAGCCCGCGTGCCGTGGACGTGCGCCAGGCACGGTCGATCATTGCCGAGCTGCCGCCGTTCGTGACCACGGTCGGGCTGTTCGTCAACGCCTCGCGTTGTGAGCTGAACGAGATCCTCGAGGTGGTGCCCCTGGACCTGCTACAGTTCCACGGCGATGAGACCCCGGCTGATTGCGAGGGCTATCATCGCCCCTGGATCAAGGCGCTGCGGGTGCGCCCGGGCGATGACCTGGAGGCCGCCTGCCAGCACTATGCCGGCGCCCGCGGCATTCTCCTCGACACTTACGTGGCCGGTGTACCGGGCGGTACCGGCGAGGCCTTCGACTGGTCGCTGGTCCCGGCGCGGCTGAGCAAGCCGATCATCCTCGCGGGCGGGCTGTCGGCCGACAACGTCGGCCAGGCAATCGCCCAGGTGCGGCCGTATGCGGTGGATGTCAGTGGCGGTGTGGAGCAGGCCAAGGGCATCAAGGATGCAGCGAAGATCGAAGCCTTCATGCGTGCGGTGAAACAGGCGTGACGGCAGATGTGACGGCTGGCGGCGCGCCATCGTCCATAGGTTTCGCAGCCCTGCGGGGCGGCCAGCGGCAAGCCGCGTGGCCAAACGACAGATTGAAGACGGCGCGGTGCGCAGGCAGCCCCTGTGGCCGGGTCGTCATCGTTTCATAGAAGAATTTGAGCTCAAGGGCAGGGCATGGCCGGCCAGTCCGGTCCCCGTCCGCCAATACTGGAGAAATAAAGCATGAGCAACTGGTTAGTCGACAAACTGATCCCTTCGATCATGCGTTCCGAGGTGAAGAAGAGCTCGGTGCCGGAAGGCCTGTGGCACAAGTGCCCGGCCTGCGAGGCCGTGCTGTATCGTCCGGAGCTGGAAAAGACCCTGGATGTCTGCCCCAAGTGCAACCACCACATGCGCATCGGCGCACGTGCCCGCATCGACATCTTCCTCGACCCGGAAGGCCGCGCCGAACTCGGTGCCGAGCTGGAGCCGGTCGACCGCCTGAAGTTCCGTGACGGCAAGAAGTACAAGGACCGCCTGGCCGGTGCGCAAAAGCAGACCGGCGAAAAAGACGCCCTGATCTCCATGAGCGGCACCCTGATGGGCATGCCGATCGTGGTCAGCGCCTTCGAGTTCTCGTTCATGGGGGGCTCCATGGGTGCCATCGTCGGTGAGCGTTTCGTGCGTGCCGCCAACTACGCCCTGGAAAACCGCTGCCCGATGGTCTGCTTCTCCGCCTCCGGCGGTGCGCGCATGCAGGAAGCGCTGATCTCGCTGATGCAGATGGCCAAGACGTCGGCCGTGCTGGCACGCCTGCGCGAAGAAGGCATCCCGTTCATCTCGGTGCTGACCGACCCCGTCTACGGCGGCGTTTCCGCCAGTCTGGCAATGCTTGGCGACGTCATCGTCGGTGAGCCGAAGGCCCTGATCGGCTTCGCCGGCCCACGCGTGATCGAGCAGACCGTGCGCGAAAAACTCCCGGAAGGCTTCCAGCGCAGCGAGTTCCTGCTGGAGCATGGCGCCATCGACCTGATCATCTCCCGTGGCGAACTACGCCCGCGTCTGGCTCGCCTGCTGGCACAAATGACCGGCCAGCAGACCCCGGAACAGGCCCGTGAGGTCGCTGCGGTCGCGTGATGAAACAACGATCCCTGGGCGAGTGGCTCGCCTACCTCGAGCAATTGCACCCCTCGGCCATCGACATGGGCCTGGAGCGGTCGCAGAAGGTGCTTGCCCGGCTGGCGCTGGGCAAACTGGCGCCACGGGTAGTCACCGTGACCGGCACCAACGGCAAGGGCTCGACCTGCGCCTTCGTGGCCTCGCTGCTGCGGGCCCAGGGGCTGAAGGTGGGGGTGTACAGTTCGCCCCACCTGTTGCGCTACAACGAACGGGTGCTGATCGATGGCCAGCAAGCCAGCGATGAGCGCCTGTGCGAGGCCTTCGCCGCCGTCGAGGCGGCGCGGGGCGAGATTTCCCTGACCTACTTCGAGATGGGCACGCTGGCGGCGTTCTGGTTGTTCTACCAGTCGCAGCTGGATGCCGTGGTGCTCGAAGTGGGGCTCGGTGGCCGCCTGGACACCGTGAACGTGGTGGATGCCGACCTGGCGCTGGTCACCAGCATTGGCGTCGACCATGTCGAATACCTTGGCGATACCCGCGAGCAGGTGGCCTTCGAGAAGGCTGGCATCTTCCGCCAGGGCAGGCCGGCGCTGTGCGGTGACCTCGACCCGCCGCAGCCGTTGCTGGACAAGGCCGCCGAACTGGCGGCGCCGCTGTTCCTGCGCGGCCGTGATTTCGATCTGGCAAGCAGCGACGGTGGCTGGGACTGGCGCGGCGTCACTGCAGATGGCAAGCCGGTAGCGTTGCATGGCCTGCCGCTGCTCGACCTGCCCATGGAAAACGCGACCCTGGCCCTGCAGGCCTACCTGCTGATGGGGCTGCCGTGGGAGGCCGGGCAGATCCGTCAGGCCTTGCTCGACACCCGCATCACCGGCCGTCTCGACCGTCGCCAGTTGACCTGGCAGGGTAGGCGCGTGGAGCTGTTGCTGGATGTCGGGCACAACCCGCACGCCGCCGAATATCTGGCCCGCCGCCTGGCTGCGCGTCCATTGAAGGGGCGGCGCCTGGCAGTGTTCGGCCTGCTCGCCGACAAGGACCTGCACGGCGTCATCGCGCCGTTGCACGGCCTGGTCGATGAGTGGGCGGTGGCGCCGCTGCATACCCCGCGCAGCCGTCCGGCTGGCGAATTGGCCGCTGCCTTGACGAACCACGGCGCCGCGGTGAAGTCTTACCCCAGCGTCGACGCAGCCCTTGAAGGGCAATGCGCGCAGGCGACGGCGGATGATCAGATTCTGCTGTTCGGTTCGTTTTTCTGTGTCGCCGAGGCCCTGGAATGGCTGGAGCGGCAGGCCCTGGAGGGGTGACTAGATGGCAGTGCTGGACAAAGGGATGAAGCAGCGCATGGTGGGTGCGTTGGTGCTGGTGGCGCTGGCGGTGATTTTCCTGCCAATGCTGTTCACCCGCCAGGACGAGATGCGCCAGGTACATGTCGACGCCCCGCAGGCGCCGGCCATGCCGACCCTGCCGGAGGTCAAGGTTGAGCCGGTGACGGTGCCGGAGCCGCAGCCGCTGCCTGAACAGCCTGAACAGCCCGAGCAACCGCCAGTGGTGGTCAGCGAGTCGACGGCGCCGGTGAAGGCGCCAAGCCAGCCGATCACGCCGTCGCCGCAGACCCAGGTGCAAGCCCAGCCCAAACCGCAGGCGGCAGTGCAAGCGCCAGCACCCGCTGCCAAGCCGGCCGCGCCAGTGGCCACTGCCCCCGCGCCTGCACCTGCACCTGCACCGTCGAAGATCGATGCCAATGGCCTGCCGGTAAGCTGGTCGATCCAGCTGGCCAGCCTGTCCAGCCGGGCCGGCGCCGAGAACCTGCAGAAGACCCTGCGCAGCCAGGGCTACAACGCCTACATCCGTTCGGCCGGTGGCATGAACCGGGTGTATGTCGGGCCCTTGATCGAGCGTGCCGAGGCAGACAAGCTCAAAGACGTGATCAACCGCCAGCAGAAGCTCAATGGCTTCGTGACGCGCTTCCAGCCTGAAAAGGGCTGAAACCGCGGCGCTCCCGCAGAGGATCGGCGCAGGCCGGAAAACCTGACCCGCCGATCCACCTGACATTCCGCTTACTCCCAGCCTTTTGCTCTGGTAAAATGCGCCGCCTCAAACGTCTGCAGGCAGCACCGTGGCCTTTACCCTGGTTGATTGGGCGATCATCGCGATCATCGCCGTCTCCACACTGATCAGTCTCAAGCGCGGCTTCGTCAAGGAGGCCTTGTCCCTGCTCATCTGGATCGTCGCAGGGGCGGTCGCCTGGATGTTCGGTGGTTCGCTTTCGGTGTACCTTGAGAGCTATATCCAGACGCCGTCGATGCGCACCATCGCCGGCTGCGCCATTCTTTTCGTCGCCACCCTGCTGGTGGGCGCCATGCTCAACTTCCTGATCGGCGAGCTGATCCGCGTGACCGGGCTGTCCGGCACCGATCGCTTCCTCGGCATGGCCTTTGGTGCCGCGCGCGGGGGCTTGCTGGTGGTGGTAGCGGTCGGCCTGCTCAGCCTGGGGCCGGTGCAGCAAGACAGCTGGTGGCAGGAATCTCGCCTGATACCACAGTTTCTATTGGTCGCTGACTGGTCGAAAAACCTGATCCTGGGTTTCACCCATCAGTGGTCTTCAAGTGGGGTGATCAGCGCTCCGGCTGATCTTCCATTCAAGGAGCAGTTGCTCGGGCCGGCAAAGCCCTGAGTGCTGTTCGTTCAAGTTTTATCAAAGTAGGGGTTGCGTCGCATGTGTGGCATCGTCGGTATCGTCGGTAAGTCGAACGTCAATCAGGCGCTGTATGACGCGCTTACGGTCCTCCAGCACCGCGGCCAGGACGCTGCCGGTATCGTGACCAGCCACGACGGCCGGTTGTTCCTGCGCAAGGACAATGGCCTGGTGCGCGATGTCTTCCAGCAGCGCCACATGCAGCGCCTGGTCGGCCACATCGGCATCGGCCATGTGCGCTACCCGACTGCGGGCAGCTCGACGTCGGCCGAGGCCCAGCCGTTCTACGTCAACTCGCCGTATGGCATCACCCTGGCGCACAACGGCAACCTGACCAACGTCGAGCAGCTGGCCAAGGAGATCTACGAGTCCGACCTGCGCCACGTCAACACCAATTCCGACTCGGAAGTGCTGCTGAACGTGTTCGCCCATGAGCTGGCCGTGCGTGGCAAGCTGCAGCCGACCGAAGAAGACGTGTTCGCCGCGGTTTCCCACGTGCACAGCCGTTGCGTCGGCGGCTACGCGGTCGTTGCGATGATCACAGGCTACGGTGTCGTGGGTTTCCGTGACCCGAACGGCATCCGCCCGGTGGTGTTCGGCCAGCGCCACACCGACGAAGGCGTGGAATACATGATCGCCTCGGAAAGCGTCGCCCTCGACGTGCTCGGCTTCACCCTGATCCGCGACCTGGCGCCGGGCGAAGCGGTGTACATCACCGAGGAAGGCCAACTGTTCACCAAACAGTGCGCCGATGCACCGAAGCTGCAGCCGTGCATCTTCGAGCACGTCTACCTGGCCCGCCCGGACTCGATCATCGACGGTATCTCGGTGTACAAGGCCCGTCTGCGCATGGGTGAAAAGCTCGCCGACAAGATCATGCGCGAGCGCCCGGAGCACGATATCGACGTGGTCATCCCGATCCCGGACACCAGCCGTACTGCCGCGCTGGAGCTGGCCAACCGTCTGGGCGTGAAGTTCCGCGAAGGCTTCGTCAAGAATCGCTACATCGGCCGTACCTTCATCATGCCTGGCCAGGCCGCACGCAAGAAGTCGGTACGCCAGAAGCTCAACGCCATCGAGCTCGAGTTCCGCGGCAAGAACGTGATGCTGGTGGACGACTCGATCGTCCGCGGCACCACGTGCAAGCAGATCATCCAGATGGCCCGCGAAGCCGGCGCCAAGAATGTCTACTTCTGCTCCGCAGCCCCTGCGGTGCGCTACCCCAACGTCTACGGCATCGACATGCCGAGTGTGCACGAACTGATCGCCCACAACCGTACCACCGAACAGGTGGCCGAGTTGATCGGCGCCGACTGGCTGGTCTACCAGGACCTGCCGGACCTGATCGACTCGGTCGGTGGCGGCAAGATCAAGATCGATCACTTCGATTGCGCGGTGTTCAACGGTGAATACGTCACCGGTGACATCGACGAAGCCTACCTTGACCGCATCGAGCAGGCCCGTAACGACCTGGCCAAGGTCAAGAACCAGGCGGTCAGCGCGATCATCGACCTCTACAACAACTGATTTGGGAGCGACGGCATGACGGATCAATGGGATGCCGGGCGACTGGACAGTGACCTCGAGGGTGTCGGTTTCGACACCCTGGCGGTGCGCGCCGGTCAAAGCCGTACACCGGAGGCCGAGCACAGCGAAGCGCTGTTCCTGACCTCCAGCTATGTGTTCCGCACGGCGGCCGATGCCGCTGCGCGTTTTGCCGGCGAAACGCCGGGCAACGTCTACTCGCGCTACACCAACCCGTCCGTGCGTGCCTTCGAAGAGCGCCTGGCGGCCATGGAAGGCGCCGAGCAGGCCGTGGGCACCTCCACCGGCATGGCGGCGATCCTCGCCGTGGTCATGTCGCTGTGCAGTGCCGGCGACCACGTGCTGGTCTCGCAGAGCGTGTTCGGCTCGACCATCAGCCTGTTCGAGAAGTACTTCAAGCGCTTCGGTGTGCAGGTGGACTACGTGCCCCTGGTCGACCTCACGGGCTGGGAAAAGGCCATCAAGGCCAACACCAAGCTGCTGATCGTCGAGTCCCCGTCCAACCCGCTGGCCGAGCTGGTCGACATCAGGGCACTGGCCGAAATCGCCCACGCCCGTGGCGCCATGCTGGTGGTGGACAACTGCTTCAGCACCCCGGCCTTGCAGCAGCCGCTCAAGCTGGGTGCCGACATCGTGTTCCACTCGGCCACCAAGTTCATCGACGGCCAGGGCCGTTGCATGGGCGGTGTGGTCGCCGGCCGTGCCGAGCAGATGAAAGAAGTGGTGGGCTTCCTGCGCACTGCTGGGCCGACCCTCAGCCCGTTCAACGCCTGGATCTTCACCAAGGGCCTGGAAACCCTCAAGCTGCGCATGCGTGCGCACTGCGAGAGCGCCCAGGTCCTGGCCGAATGGCTGGAACAACAGGAGGGCGTGGAGAAGGTGCATTACGCCGGCCTGCCAAGCCACCCGCAGCATGAGCTGGCCAAGCGCCAGATGAGCGGCTTCGGTGCGGTGGTCAGCTTCGAAGTCAAGGGCGGCAAAGAAGGTGCCTGGCGCTTCATCGACGCTACCCGGGTGATTTCGATCACTACCAACCTGGGTGACAGCAAGACCACCATCGCCCACCCGGCTACCACCTCCCACGGCCGCCTGACGCCGCAGGAGCGAGAAGCGGCGGGCATCCGCGACAGCCTGATCCGGGTTGCCGTGGGCCTGGAAGACGTGGCTGACCTGCAGGCGGACCTCGCCCGTGGGCTGGCGGCTCTCTGATGGAAATCCGCGGCGGTGTACCGGGCCATAATGGTCGGGTTGCCCTGGTCACCGGTGCCGCCCGCGGCATTGGCCTGGGTATTGCCGCCTGGCTGATCTGCGAAGGTTGGCAAGTGGTGCTCAGCGACCTCGACCGTCAGCGCGGTGCCAAGGTGGCCAAGGCCCTGGGCGAAAACGCCTGGTTCATCACCATGGACGTGGCCGACGAGGCCCAGGTCAGCGCGGGGGTGTCCGAGGTGCTCGGGCAGTTCGGGCGGCTGGATGCGCTGGTGTGCAACGCGGCCATTGCCAACCCGCACAACCAGACCCTCGAAAGCTTGAGCCTGGCGCAATGGAACCGGGTACTGGCGGTCAACCTCAATGGGCCGATGTTGCTGGCCAAGCATTGTGCGCCGTACCTGCGCGCGCACAACGGTGCGATCGTCAACCTGACCTCGACGCGTGCCCGGCAGTCCGAACCGGACACCGAGGCCTACGCGGCGAGCAAGGGTGGCCTGGTGGCCTTGACCCATGCGTTGGCCATGAGCCTGGGCCCGGAGATCCGGGTCAACGCGGTGAGCCCGGGCTGGATCGATGCCCGTGACCCGTCCCAGCGCCGTGCCGAACCCTTGACCGAGGCCGACCATGCCCAGCATCCGACGGGCAGGGTGGGTACGGTGGAGGATGTGGCCGCCATGGTCGCCTGGCTGCTGTCGCGCCAGGCCGGGTTCGTCACCGGCCAGGAGTTCGTGGTCGACGGCGGCATGACCCGCAAGATGATCTACACCTGAGCAGGCAGCGGTAAGCGAAGGGGACCGAAAGGTCCCTTTTGCGTTTTTGCCTTTTTTGAAAAAAATTCAACGGGGCTATTGACTTAGCATCGGCACCTGCGTAAATTTCGCGGCCTCAGCGAAGCAAACGCAACAAGCAACATCGCGAGGGTGATTAGCTCAGCCGGGAGAGCATCTGCCTTACAAGCAGAGGGTCGGCGGTTCGATCCCGTCATCACCCACCACTTCCTGAGACTGTTTCTAGTGCTGGACGCTTCCGATGAAGCCGATAGCCGGAGAGAAACGCACTGCGCAGCGGTAGTTCAGTCGGTTAGAATACCGGCCTGTCACGCCGGGGGTCGCGGGTTCGAGTCCCGTCCGCTGCGCCATTTTTCAGTAACAGATGGGTGCCTGGCACCGGTCTGGAGTCGAAGGCGAAATGCCTGAGGCTGATCCCAGTTTCAATCAGGCGCAAGCCTGAACGATACGCAGCGGTAGTTCAGTCGGTTAGAATACCGGCCTGTCACGCCGGGGGTCGCGGGTTCGAGTCCCGTCCGCTGCGCCATCTTCGTTTCGAGGTCCCTAGAACACCTTGAAGCAAACACAAATGAAGCGATCATCTGTCGCTTTTTTTGTGCCTGCCCTGAGGCCATCGCGCCGGAAGGGTAGACCCAGGTTTCAATCGGGCGCAAGCCTGAATGATACGCAGCGGTAGTTCAGTCGGTTAGAATACCGGCCTGTCACGCCGGGGGTCGCGGGTTCGAGTCCCGTCCGCTGCGCCATCTTCGCCTCGAGGCCCCTTGAACGCCTTGAAGCCACAAAAAAGCGACCTCAGGGTCGCTTTTTTCGTTTTAACGCCCTTACGGCGAGTAGATTTACACGAACCTGACACACTCTTCACCGATCAACGGTTCCTGTGCTTGCCTGCAGTGATGCACAATAGGCCTCTTTTGACTTACCCGGAATTCGCAATGACCAGATCCTCCGTCTTTGGTGCGCTCGGGCTGGCCCTGGTGCTGGCGGGCGTGACCGGTTGCTCTTCGAAAAAGGCCGCCATCTACGAGCACGAGAACTTCGACGACTCTGGGACTTACTCGCGCAGCTTTCCGGTGACCGATGCCGGTTCCTGCGAAGCCGCTCGCCGTGCGTTGCTCAGCCAGGGGTACATCATCACCAGCAGTGGTGCCAACCAGGTGATGGGGAACAAGAGCTTCCAGCAGAACAGCGAAAACCACCTGCAGATCAGCTTCAACGTGACCTGCGCGCCAGACGTCAACGACGACAAGCGTTCGACCATGTTCGCCAACGCCTTGCAGGACCGTTACAGCCTGAAGAAGTCCAACAGCTCTGCCAGCCTGGGTGTCGGCGTGCTCGGTTCGGTATCCATGCCGATCGGCTCCAGCGATGACTCGATGGTCAAGGTCGCCAGCGAGACGGTGACGGCGGCGCAGTTCTATGACCGCTACTTCGCCCTGGTCGAAAGTTTCCTGCCGAAACCGAAGAAGGTCGCCAAGGCCAAGGTCGAAGCGCCTGCGCCAAAGCCTGAGAAGCCGGCGCCAGACCTGGGTTTGCCGGAACAGGCCTCGGCAGCCCCGGCCGTTGCAGCGCCGGCGCCTGCGCCATTGGTTGAAGCCGCTCCCGCACCTGCGGCGGCTGTACCTGCCAGTGAAGCCGCGGCCAAACCCGTGGTCGATGATAGCCAGGGCTCGCAACCGGTGGCACCGCCAGCAGAGGCCGCACCGATCCAGGTGCAGCAGGATACGCAGCCTGCGCAGGAGGCACCGGCGTCGCTTTAATTCGCTGTTACAGATGCTCGGCGATAACTTCCTGAACACCTGCTATGTTTTCCACTCATAAGCTTGTCATCATTCCTTCACCCGGCCCGTTTAGGTTGAAGGCATGACCAACGAAGACAGATGAGAAGAGGACGCAGGACGATGGATGACTATCAGGAAGAGCTGCTCGAGTTTCAGGCTTACGAACTGGATCCGCCAGAACCGGCAGACGACGCCACGGAGCTTTAACCTGCCCGCCGCTGGCTGCGGCGAAACTCCCCCGGCGTAAGGCCCGTCCAGCGCTTGAATGCGCGTTGGAAGGCCTCCGCCGATGCAAACCCCAACAAATAAGCGATCTCGCCAAAGGCCAACTCCGTATCGCGGATGTAGGCTTCGGCAAGATCGCGTCGCGTGTCGTTGAGCAGGTCACGAAAGCGCGTGCCTTCTTCCGCCAGCTTGCGCCGCAGCGTCCAGGTGGGCAGTTGCAAGCGCAGCGCCACTTCTTCGAGGTCAGGTTCACGGCCGCCATTGAGCAGCGGGCCGAGGAGATGGGTAATGCGCTCGCCCAGGCTGCGCACGCGGGTGCGCTGGAGCATTTCTACCTCACACAATTGCAGCAGGTGGCTGAAGGTGCTCGGGCAATGCTGTGGGTTGGCCTGGTCAAGCGTGCGGCGGCCCAGCCGCAGACGATTGGCGCTGGCGCCGAACTGCAAGGGTGTGCTGCACAGTAGCTGGTATTGCGCAGCGTAGCCAGGCGCGTCGAATTCCACTTCCAGGCGCTCGGCCTGCACGGGGACGTCGCTCAGGGCGGCAAGCTGCGCCAGCCAGCCGCCCAGCAGTGAGTCGACCACAAAGCGGTTGTAGTCGTTGTAGGGGCTGATCGAGTAGAACGTCAGCCACGCGCCGTGCGCGTCTTCGTGATAGCTGCAATGGCCGCGGTAATTGGCCGCGTACAGTGGCTCGAAGCGCAGCAGTGTACGTGCCGCCTCGCCCAGCGTAGGGGCCTGGGCTGCGGTGACACCGGCCAGCCCGGCCTGGGCCAGGCGGCTCAGCCGGCCCATGCGCAGGCCCAGCGCAGGGTCGCCGCATAGCGCGATGGCCGCATGCCCCAGGTGCATGTAGCGAGGAATCGACAGCCGAGCTCCGGCTTCGGCCAGGCGTTCGGCATCGAGCCCGTATTGCTGCAGCAGCGGTGTCGGATCATGGCCTTGTTCGCGCAGGGCCTGGGCCAGGGGCTGGACGAAACCGACCGAAAGGTCGCCCAGGCGCACGCGGGGGCGGCTCATGTGCCTACAGCCACAGGTTCAGCAGGCGTGCGCCGCGGCTGGGAGGCCCTGCCAGCAATTCACCGGCTTGGTGGGCGAAGCCTTGGCCGTCGCTGCCCTGTTCCCAGAATTGCCCACGCATGAACACGCTCATGCTGCTGACGCTGTCACCTGCGGCCTGGGTCAGGCGTTGCCAGGCGGCCTGTTCGCTGACCTCGCCGCGTTGCAGGGGCAGTTCGGCAGCTGCATCCTGATGGCGATTGCCGCGCCAGGGGGTATCCCAACTGTTTTTGCCGCTGAGAAACACCGGGTTGGCGATCAGTTGGGCCTGTTGCTGCTGCAACTGGCGCTGGTTTTCCGGGTACCAGCTGTCGCTGCCGATCAGCACGCCAAGGCGCCCGGCGGGGGTCTGCAACACCTGCAGCGGGAAATGCCGGCCGTGATGGATGTAGCGCCGTGTCTCGCTGTCGGGGTATTGCTGGTGTTGCGGTTGGCCCAGCGGCAAGCCGTCCGCGGCGAACACCAGGCTGCTGTTGAACAGCGGCCCTTGCCCAATGTGCAGCACACCTCGTTCGACATAGGGGGCGGGCAGCACGATCGAGCCTGCCACCAGGGTCACACCGAATTCCTTGGCCAGGCCGCCGAACAGCTGCTGGTAGTCGCTGGCCATCTGGCGGGCCTTCATGCGCAGGTGGGCATCGGCGCGCCGGTCATCGCCATTGGCGCTCAGCATGGCCAGGCCATAGCGCAGCGGGTTGCTCAGCTCCAGCCATTGCTCGGCGTCGCGATTGCGGGTGACCTGGAACAGCTCGTTCTTTTCGCCCCGTGCCCACAGCCAGGTGCCGATGTGTTCCGGCAGCACCACGACCGTGCGGGGGCCAACCAGGCCTTGGGCGCGCGCTTGTTCCAGGTAGGCGGAAAGCTTGCGGTGCAGCCGTTGCAGGCTCTGGTAGTCGCTGGGGAACAGCAACGGCTCGATGCCAAGCAGGTTGCCATGCTCGCCAGGCACACCATGATTGAGCGCCAGCTCGATGCGCAAATCGGAGAGGTAATGGCCTTCCGGGCGCTGTTGGGTCCAGAAACCGTAGCCGCACAGAGCGGTGATCATTACCAGCGCCAGGGCGCCTGCCAGGAGTTTTCGCATCAAGCGGTACAGCGCCTTGGGAATCGAGGGTTCCCTAGGGTAGTCCCGCTGCGCGGGAGGATCAATAAGTTGTCAGTTTCGATCATTGAGCCCGTTCAAACGGCTGTTTAATGTCGCAGGCAGACAAACGACGGGACCCGCCGGCCGGTGAGGCACCCGCATCCGTGATCACGCCACCTGGGGACATTCCATGGCCGCCGACCGCTACCCGCATTTGCTGGCCCCGCTCGATCTGGGCTTCACCACCTTGCGCAACCGCACCCTGATGGGTTCGATGCACACCGGCCTCGAAGAGCGCCCGGGCGGTTTCGAACGCATGGCTGCGTATTTTGCCGAGCGCGCCCGGGGTGGCGTTGGCCTGATGGTCACTGGCGGCATCGCGCCGAACGATGAAGGCGGTGTGTATTCCGGCGCGGCCAAGCTCAGCACCGAGGAAGAAGCCGACAAACATCGCATCGTCACCCAGGCCGTGCATGCAGCCGGCGGCAAGATCTGCCTGCAGATCCTGCATGCCGGCCGCTACGCCTACAGCCCGCGCCAGGTGGCGCCCAGCGCGATCCAGGCACCGATCAACCCGTTCAAGCCCAAGGAGCTGGATGAAGCGGGCATCGAGAAGCAGATCGCCGACTTCGTCAATTGTGCCGTGCTGGCCCAGCGTGCCGGCTACGATGGCGTCGAGATCATGGGGTCCGAAGGCTACTTCATCAACCAGTTCCTCGCCGCCCACACCAACCATCGCACCGACCGCTGGGGTGGCAGCTACGAGAACCGCATGCGTCTGGCGGTGCAGATCGTCACCCGTGTGCGCGAGGCCGTAGGGCCAAACTTCATCATCATCTTCCGCCTGTCGATGCTCGATCTGGTCGAGGGCGGCAGCACCTGGGACGAGATCGAGCTGCTGGCCAAGGCCATCGAGCAGGCCGGCGCGACGCTGATCAACACCGGTATCGGCTGGCACGAGGCGCGCATCCCGACCATTGCCACCAAGGTGCCGCGTGCGGCGTTCAGCAAGGTCACCGCCAAGCTGCGCGGCGCCGTGAACATTCCGCTGATCACCACCAACCGTATCAATACCCCGGAAGTGGCAGAAACCGTGCTGGCCGAGGGCGATGCCGACATGGTTTCCATGGCCCGGCCGTTCCTCGCCGACGCCGACTTCGTCAACAAGGCGGCCGCAGGGCGTGCCGACGAGATCAACACCTGCATCGGTTGCAACCAGGCCTGCCTGGACCACACCTTCGGTGGCAAGTTGACCAGTTGCCTGGTCAACCCGCGCGCCTGCCACGAAACCGAGCTCAACTATCTGCCGGTGCGTGCCGTGAAGCGCATCGCCGTGGTCGGCGCAGGCCCTGCCGGCCTGGCAGCGGCCACCGTCGCGGCCGAGCGTGGCCATGAAGTGACGCTGTTCGATGCCGCCAGCGAGATTGGCGGGCAGTTCAATGTGGCCAAGCGGGTACCGGGCAAGGAGGAATTCCACGAGACCTTGCGTTACTTCCGCAACAAGGTGAAAAGCACCGGCGTCGATCTGCGCCTGAATACCTGGGTCGATGTGCAGGCGCTGGTGGCGGGTGGCTACGACGACATCATCCTGGCTACCGGTATCGCGCCACGTACTCCGGCCATCCCGGGTGTCGAGCATGCCAAGGTGCTCAGCTACCTGGACGTGCTGCTCGAGCGAAAACCGGTGGGCAAGTCGGTCGCGGTGATTGGTGCGGGCGGCATCGGTTTCGACGTTTCCGAGTACCTGGTGCATCAGGGCGTGGCCAGCAGCCAGGACCGCGACGCGTTCTGGAAAGAGTGGGGGATCGATACCCACCTGGAAGCACGCGGTGGCGTTGCCGGGATCACGGCCGAGCCGCATGCGCCGGCGCGCCAGGTGTACCTGTTGCAGCGCAAGAAGACCAAGGTTGGCGACGGGCTGGGCAAGACCACCGGCTGGATTCACCGTACCGGGCTGAAGAACAAGCAGGTGCAGATGCTCAATGGCGTCGAGTACCTGCAGATCGACGATGCTGGCCTGCACATTCGCGTTGGCGAAGGCGAACCGCAGGTGTTGGCGGTGGACAACGTGGTGATCTGCGCCGGGCAGGAGCCGTTGCGCGAGCTGCATGAAGGGCTGGTTGCGGCGGGGCAATCGGTGCACCTGATCGGCGGTGCCGACGTGGCGGCCGAGCTGGACGCCAAGCGGGCGATCAACCAAGGCTCGCGACTCGCTGCCGAACTGTGAGATCGCCGGGGCCGCTTTGCGGCCCTTTCGCGACACGAGGCCGCTCCCACAGGAGTACCGCGGCCCTTGAGGTTTTTGCAGGACCTGTGGGAGCGGCCTTGTGTCGCGAAAGGGGCGCAACGCGCCCCCAGGGGTTTCACTGATAAACTCCGTTCTATGTACCTTCATCTACCTCAACCGCCGTTGCAACATCTGGCTCTCCCTTGGCTGACAAAAGCCAAGGTTGAAGCCGCCATCCTGCGCCTGGACCTGATCGACCCCCTGATCAGCGGCAACAAATGGTTCAAGCTCCGCCACCACTTGCAGCATGCCCATGGCGCAGGTGCCCCCGGCCTGATAAGCCTCGGCGGCAACCACTCCAACCACCTGCACGCCCTGGCTGCCGCGGGCAAACGCTTTGGCTTCGCCACCGCCGGCCTGCTGCGCGGCCAGCGGCAAGACACCCCGACGGTGCGCGACCTGCAAGCCCTGGGCATGCAATTGCACTGGCTGGGCTACGGCGGTTATCGGGCACGTCATGAACCGGGCTTCTGGGCGCCTTGGCAGGCTCGATATCCAGGCTGGCATTGCATTCCCGAGGGAGGCGGCGGGGCGGCGGGTGCCGAAGGCTGTGCGCTGATCGTCGAGCAAGCCCGTTCGCAGCTGTCAGCGCTGGGGTGGTCTGGCTACGACGCCTGGTGGCTGGCAGCAGGTACCGGCACCACAGTGGCCGGCCTGGTCCGTGCCGAAGCAGGTGAACACCTTGTGCATGGCGCCTTGGCGGTGCCGCAGGGTCATGGCGTGGCGCAGACAGTCGCTGCACTGGCTGGCTCACAGGGCTACCAACTGCACGACGCCAGCCGCGCTGGTTTTGCCAGGTTCGATGATGATCTGCTGGCTTTCATCGCTGAGGGTGAGCGGCACTCTGGCGTGCCGCTGGAAGCCGTGTATACCGGCAAGGCCTTGCTGGCCCTGCATGATCAGGTCGAGGCCGGGCTGTTCGCGCCCGGTACCCGCCTGATCTTCGTCCACACCGGTGGCCTGCAGGGCCGGCGCGGTTACTTGTAGGGCAGCATGCGCAGCAGCGTGTTGTCGCGTTGCACATAATGGTGGTACAGCCCTGCCAGTGCATGCAGGCCGATCAGCCAGTAACCCCAGCTAGCGACCCGCTCGTGCCAGCCCTTGATGAACTTGGCCTGGTCAGGGTCAGCGCCGATCAGGTGCGGCAGCTCGAGGCCGTAGAAGGGCACGGGTTTGTCGGCGGCACTGAGAATCAGCCAACCGGCCACGGGCAGGCCGATCATCAACAGGTACAGCGCCAGGTGCACCAGGTGGGCAATGCCGGTCTGCCAGGCCGCTGGCTTGGGCACGATCGGCGGGGTCGGGCGGCTCAGGCGCACGGCCAGGCGCAGCCAGACCAGCACGAACACACTCAGGCCAAGCATGAAGTGCAGGTCTTTCATCAGGTTGCGTTCAGCGCTGTCCTTGGGGAACAGGCCGCGGAATTCGATACAGGCGTACACGGCGGCCAGCAGCAGCACCATCAGCCAGTGCAGGGCGATGGACAGGCGTGCGTAATGGGGCGCTGGGGTGGATGAAACCATGATCGGTCCTCGTCATCAGTGGGTAATGGCGCTCTTGGTGGCGCTCAGATAGCACTCTAATGGCTATTTGAAACAAATCTTTGCGCTGGATCTGTGAAAATTCTGTTGTCATGTAAATGTGGCCAACAATCCGCCACCAGAAACACCCGCTCGACTTCCTGCCAGGCACCTTCGCCATCCGGCTCCAGCCTGACCAGCAACTGCGCCGGGGCATGCTCATCCAGCCCGGCCAGCCAAGCCTCGAACTGCGGCACGGTCCAGCATGCGTCGGGCTCTGCCCGCGCCGGTGCCAGCCAGGCAAGCCTCGGCAACGGTTGCCAGCGTTGGTCTGCTGTGCTTTCCCAGTGCTGTCGGCGTACCCAGCGCCCGCGCAAATGCTCGGGATTGGCACCCGCAGGCGGCTCGGCGTGCCCCGGCCAGGGATAGAACAGGTAGCCACCCAGCCACAGGTGCGCCTGCACCTGGTCGGCCCCTACGGCGGCCAGTGCTGCGCGACTCTGCGCATCCGCCGACATGGGCAGCTGGTGCCCGGCCAGGTGGGCCAGTTTGCTGCCGAGACGATCGTGGCAGCCAGGCCCGAGCCAGTGCGCCGGATCGCCTCCGTTGCCTGCGGTCGGCCCCAGGTACAGTTTGATGGCCAACTCCAGGTGATGCGTGCCCTCGCCATCGCGCAGCAGAATGTCCAGCTCGCCCAGGGTCCGTCCCCCCGTGCGAATCGCCAGGTTGGCCGCCAGCAGCTCGACCCCGGGCGCTTGTTTCAGGGCGAACTGCCACAGACCTTCGTAGTACAGCCCCAGGCGCCGGCTGGTGATCCTTGCCAGCCAGTCGCGCAAGGGCAGGTCATCCGCATCCAGTGCGCGCAACCAGTCGTGCAGGTGCTGCGGATCGGCCGCCCAGGCGCTACCGGCCAGCGGATGGCGCTGGGGGCAGGGCGGGGCGCTGAGTAGCGCGGGCGACAGCAGGGTCCACGCCAGGTCGCGCACGGCAGGTCGGCGCAAGCGACGGGGCAGCTCATGGAGCTCGGCGAAAGGCATCATGCTGCGAGCATAGCCGGTTTGCCGCTACCCGGTCGTTTCGCCCATAATCGCGACATCGTCACCCGCCGCAGAGCCTTGCAGGAGCCCCATGGAGCAATTTCGCAATATCGGTATCATCGGCCGCCTTGGCAGCTCGCAGGTGCTCGACACCATTCGCCGACTGAAAAAATTCCTCCTCGAGCGCCACCTGCACGTGATCCTCGAGGACACCATCGCCGAGGTGCTGCCCGGCCACGGCCTGCAAACCTCCACGCGCAAGTTGCTGGGCGAGGTCTGCGACCTGGTCATCGTGGTCGGTGGCGATGGCAGCCTGCTCGGCGCCGCCCGCGCCCTGGCCCGGCACAATGTGCCGGTGCTGGGCATCAACCGCGGCAACCTGGGCTTCCTCACCGATATCCGCCCTGACGAGCTGGAACAGAAGGTGGCCGAAGTGCTCGACGGCCATTACCTGGTGGAAAACCGCTTCCTGCTGCAGGCCGAGGTGCGCCGCCATCACGAGGCCATTGGCCAGGGCGATGCGCTCAACGACGTGGTCCTGCACCCGGGCAAGTCGACGCGGATGATCGAGTTCGAGATCTACATCGACGGCCAGTTCGTCTGCAGCCAGAAGGCCGACGGCCTGATCGTCGCCACCCCGACCGGCTCCACCGCCTACGCCCTGTCGGCCGGCGGACCGATCATGCACCCCAAGCTCGACGCCATCGTCATCGTGCCGATGTACCCGCACACCCTGTCGGGGCGGCCGATCGTGGTCGACGGCAACAGTGAGCTGAAGATCGTGGTGTCCAAGGAGTTGCAGATTTACCCGCAAGTGTCCTGCGACGGCCAGAACCACTTCACCTGTGCGCCGGGCGACACCATCACGGTCAGCAAGAAGCCGCAGAAGCTGCGCCTGATCCACCCGCTCGACCACAATTACTATGAGGTGTGCCGCACCAAACTCGGCTGGGGCAGCCGCCTGGGAGGCAGGGACGACTGATGCTCGATCCGGCGCGCAGTTTCGACATCATCGGCGACGTGCACGGCTGTGCACTGACCCTCGAACGCCTGCTCGACGCCCTCGGCTACAAACGTGTCGGCGGGGTCTGGCGTCACCCGTGGCGTCAGGCGCTGTTCCTGGGCGACATCGTCGACCGTGGCCCGCGCATCCGCGAGGCGCTGCACATCGTCCATGACATGGTCGAGGCCGGTCAGGCGTTCTGCATCATGGGCAACCACGAGTACAACGCGCTTGGCTGGGTCACACCGGCACTGCCCGGCAGCGGCAAGTCGTTCGTGCGCGAACACACCCCGCGCCACGCCCGGCTGATCGACGAAACCCTGACCCAGTTCGCCCATCACCCGGGCGACTGGCACGACTTCGTGCAGTGGTTCTATGAACTGCCGCTGTTCGTCGATGCCGGGCGCTTCCGCCTGGTGCACGCCTGCTGGGACCCACGGCTGATCGAACCGCTGCGTCAGCAGTACCCGGGCGGGCGTATCGACGAGCACTTCATCCAGGCATCGGCGGTGCCCGGCAGCTTTGCCGCCACCGTGTGCAACCGCCTGCTGCGCGGCACCGACATGCGCCTGCCGGACGGCCTGACCCTGACCGGCGGCGATGGCCTGACCCGCGCCTTCTTCCGCACCAAGTTCTGGGAAGAAGACCCGCAGACCTACGGCGACATCGTCTTCCAGCCTGATGCGCTGCCCGAAGACGTAGCCCGCACACCACTGAGCCACAGCGAAAAAAATGCCCTGCTGCGCTACGCCGAGGACGAACCCCTGCTGTTCGTTGGCCACTACTGGCGCAGCGGCCGCCCGGCACCGATCCGTGCCAACCTGGCGTGCCTGGACTACAGCGCGGTGCTGTATGGCAAGCTGGCGGCCTACCGGCTGGATGATGAAACCCGCATCGACCCGCACAAGTTCGTCTGGGTCGACGTCGAACGCCCCCAGGCCAACCAATGAAAATCATCGAAGTGATGCGCCTGCCGCTGTCGGTCGACCTCAGCGGCTTCGTCAACCTGCTGCAGCGCCTGCAGGTACCGCACCGGGTCAGCGAGGAGGGTGAGGAGCAGGTGCTCTGGGCCCCCGACACCCTGGTCGCCGACGTGCGCGAGCTCTACCAGCGCTTCCCCGACGGTAACGCCGACGTAGGCGCGGATTTATCCGCGATGGCCACCCCACAGCCCTCCCTGGCCGACCAGGCCAAAGCCTGCAAGGTCACCGCCAGCGTGCTCGTCCTCTGCCTGATCGTCGCCGGTCTCACCGGCCTGGGCGACAACCTCAACGCCATTAGCTGGTTCACCTTCCTCGAATTCCGTGTCCAGGGCGAGTACCTGCATTTCACCCCATTGGCCCAGGGCCTCACCGAAGGCCAGTGGTGGCGCCTGGTCTCGCCCATGCTGCTGCATTTCGGCGTGCTGCACCTGGCCATGAACGGCCTGTGGTATTGGGAACTGGGCAAGCGTATCGAGCTGCGCCAGGGCCCCTGGCTGCTGCTCGGCCTGACCCTGCTGTTCAGCCTGGTGTCCAACCTGGCCCAGCACTACACCAGTGGGCCGAGCCTGTTCGGCGGCCTGTCCGGCGTGCTCTACGGTCTGCTCGGCCACGTCTGGCTATACCAGTGGCTGGCGCCCAACCCCTATTTCAACCTGCCCAAGGGCGTGCTGGTGATGATGCTCATCTGGCTGGTGATCTGCCTGACCGGCGTGGTCGGCCAGCTTGGCTTCGGCCAGATCGCCAATGCCGCCCACGTCGGCGGGCTGCTCATCGGATGCCTGACCGGGCTCTTGGGCGGGGCGCTGGCCCGGCGTAAACTGTCGGCTTGAATCAGGAGACACTATGTCCACTTTCGCGCAAATGATCGAAAACATCACCCCGGAAATCTACCAGAGCCTGAAGCTGGCCGTGGAAATCGGCAAATGGTCGGACGGGCGCAAGCTCACCGCCGAGCAGAAAGAACTGTCGCTGCAGGCGGTGATCGCCTGGGAGATGAAGAACCTGCCCGAAGAGCAGCGCACCGGCTACATGGGCCCGCAGGAGTGCGCGTCGAAGTCCGCCCCCATCGCCAACATTCTGTTCAAGTCGGACTCGGTACATTGATCGAACTCGCTCGTGGCTCTTTGAGCAAGATGGCGGTCAGCCTGCAGGCCCCCGTGGTGCAATACAGCTTCCGCCTGGATGACACCCAGGTGCCGGTCAACCCGCTGATCGGCCAGCGCCTGCGCCTGGAATACCTTGGCGCCATTCACTGCAGCCATTGCGGCAAGCGCACCAAGACCAGCTTCAGCCAGGGTTATTGCTACCCGTGCATGACCAAGCTGGCCCAGTGCGACGTGTGCATCATGGCCCCGGAAAAATGCCATTACGACGCCGGCACCTGCCGTGAGCCGTCGTGGGGCGAACAGTTCTGCATGACCGACCACGTGGTGTACCTGGCCAACTCGTCGGGTATCAAGGTCGGTATCACCCGTGCCACCCAGCTGCCCACCCGCTGGCTCGACCAGGGTGCCAGCCAGGCCCTGCCGATCATGCGCGTGGCTACCCGCCAGCAATCGGGCCTGGTCGAAGACATCCTGCGCAGCCAGGTGCCGGACCGCACCAACTGGCGCACGCTGCTCAAGGGCGACGCCGAGGTACTCGACCTGCCGGCCATCCGCGAACAGATCTTCGAGGCCTGCGCCGACGGCCTGCGTGAACTGCAGGGGCGCTTTGGTCTACAGGCGATCCAGCCTCTGTCCGACGCCGAAGTGGTAGAAATCCGCTACCCGGTCGAGGCCTACCCGAAGAAAATCGTCAGCTTCAACCTGGACAAGGACCCCGTGGCCGAAGGCACGCTGCTGGGTATCAAGGGTCAGTACCTGATCTTCGACACCGGCGTGATCAATATTCGCAAGTACACGGCCTACCAGTTGGCCGTGCTCCAGTAAAAAGGACCTGCACATGCGTACCGAACAACCGCAAGTGATCTACCTCAAGGATTACCAGGCGCCCGAGTACCTCATCGACGAGACGCACCTGACCTTCGAGCTGTTCGAGGACCACACCCTGGTCCACGTGCAACTGGTCATGCGCCGCAACCCGGCACGCGGTGCCGGCCTGCCGCCGCTGGAGCTGGACGGCCAGCAGCTGGAGCTGCTGCGCGCCGCGCTGGACGACCAGGAGCTGCAGCCGGGCGAGTATCAGCTTGACGCCGACAGCCTGATCGTACAGCCCAGGGCCGAACGCTTCACCCTCGACACCAGCGTGAAGATCCACCCGGAAAGCAACACCGCACTGGAAGGCCTGTACAAGTCCGGCAAGATGTTCTGCACCCAGTGCGAGGCCGAGGGCTTCCGCAAGATCACCTATTACCTCGACCGCCCGGACGTGATGAGCACCTTCACCACCACGGTGATCGCCGAGCAGCATCGCTATCCGGTGCTGCTCAGCAACGGCAACCCGATCGACAGCGGGCCGGCAGAAGATGGCCGCCACTGGGCAACCTGGGAAGACCCGTTCAAGAAACCGGCGTACCTGTTCGCGCTGGTGGCCGGTGACCTGTGGTGCGTCGAGGACAGTTTCGTCCGCCAGTCCGGCCGCGACGTGACCCTGCGCATCTACGTCGAACCCGAGAACATCGACAAGTGCGACCACGCCATGGTCAGCCTGAAGAAGTCCATGCGCTGGGACGAGGAGGTGTACGGTCGCGAGTACGACCTGGACATCTTCATGATCGTTGCGGTCAATGATTTCAACATGGGCGCCATGGAAAACAAGGGCCTGAACATCTTCAACTCGAGCTGCGTACTGGCCCGCGCCGAAACCGCCACCGACGCCGCCCACCAGCGCGTCGAAGGTGTGGTCGCCCACGAGTACTTCCACAACTGGTCGGGCAACCGCGTGACCTGCCGCGACTGGTTCCAGCTGTCGCTCAAGGAAGGCTTCACGGTGTTCCGCGATGCCGAGTTCAGCGCTGACATGAACTCGCGCACGGTCAAGCGCATCGAGGACGTCGCCTACCTGCGCACCCACCAGTTCGCCGAAGATGCCGGCCCCATGGCCCACCCGGTGCGCCCGGACAGCTTCATCGAGATCTCCAACTTCTACACCCTGACCGTGTACGAGAAGGGTGCCGAAGTGGTGCGCATGGTTCGCACGCTGCTGGGCGCTGATGGCTTCCGCAAAGGTAGCGACCTGTACTTCGAGCGCCACGATGGCCAGGCGGTGACCACTGACGACTTCATCAAGGCCATGGAAGATGCCAACGGCGTCGACCTCACCCAGTTCAAGCGCTGGTACAGCCAGGCGGGTACCCCGCGCCTGGACGTCAGCGAAGCCTATGACGCGGCCGCGCAGACCTACAGCCTGACCTTCCGCCAGAGCTGCCCGCAGACCCCGGACAAGGCCCAGAAGCTGCCGTTCGTGATCCCGGTCGAACTGGGCCTGCTCGATGCCGAGGGCAACGACCTGCCGCTGCAACTGGCCGGCGAAGGCTCGGCTGCCGGCACCAGCCGCGTGCTGTCGGTGACCGAAGCCGAGCAGACCTTCACCTTCCAGGGCATCACGGCCAAGCCGCTGCCGTCGCTGCTGCGCGGCTTCAGCGCGCCGGTCAAGCTGAGCTTCCCGTACGACCGCGACCAGCTGATGTTCCTCATGCAGCACGACAGCGATGGCTTCAACCGCTGGGAGGCGGGCCAGCAGCTGTCGGTGCAGGTGCTGCAGGAGCTGATTGGCCAGCATCAGCGCGGGGAGGCGTTGACGCTTGACCAGCGCCTGATCACCGCGCTCGGCACCGTGCTGGGCAACGCTTCGCTGGACCCTGCCATGGTCGCCGAAATGCTCTCGCTGCCAGGCGAGGCCTACCTGACCGAGATCAGCCAGCTGGCCGACGTCGATGCCATTCACGCCGCCCGCGAGTTCGCCCGCCAGCAGATCGCCGCGCAGCTGTTCGACGCCCTGTGGGCGCGCTACCAGGCCCACCGTGAAGTGTCGCGCAACACCCCTTATGTGGCCGCTGCCGAACACTTCGCTCGCCGCAGCCTGCAGAACATCGCCCTGTCGTACCTGATGTTGAGCGGCAAGCCGCAGGTGCTGGAGGCGACCCTGGAGCAGTTCGAACACTGCGACAACATGACCGAGCGCCTCACCGCGCTGGCCGTGCTGGTGAACTCGCCGTTCGAGGCTGAGCGTGCCAAGGCGCTGGAAAGCTTTGCCGAGCACTTCAAGGACAACCCGCTGGTCATGGACCAGTGGTTCAGCGTGCAGGCGGCCAGCACGCTGCCGGGCGGGCTGGCGCGGGTCAAGGCGCTGATGGAGCACCCGGCGTTCACCCTGAAGAACCCGAACAAGGTGCGGGCGCTGATCGGTGCCTTTGCCGGGCAGAACCTGGTCAACTTCCATGCTGCCGATGGTTCGGGGTATCGCTTCCTGGCGGACCTGGTGATCGAGCTGAATGCCCTGAACCCGCAGATTGCCTCGCGTCAACTGGCACCGCTGACCCGCTGGCGCAAGTATGACGATGCGCGGCAGGTGCTGATGAAGGGCGAACTGGAGCGGATTCTCGCTTCCGGTGAGTTGTCCAGTGATGTCTATGAAGTGGTGAGCAAGAGCCTGGCGTAAGCCCGGTAGATCCTGGGGCCGCTTTGCGGCCCTTTCGCGACACAAGGCCGCTCCCACAGGAGACCGCATGATTTCAAATGGATGCGATCTCCTGTGGGAGCGGCCTTGTGTCGCGAAAGTGCTGCACAGCAGCCCCCGTTTTTCCGGTTAACAAAACATAACGTCCCGCGCGTTGTAATCCTTCAACCTTCCCCGATACGATCCCCCCAAGCCTCTAACACAGGCTTTTCACAGCACAGACCCACCAACAAGAACACAACAGGGGATGGTCATGAAGCAGCGGGTGATGACGCAGGCCAGGCGTGGTGCCTGGCCGTTGGCGGCCGGCGCGATGCTGGCGCTGGCACTGGGGATGTGGGCCGACAGCGCGCAGGCCGCTGCGGCCGACGAATACTCGACCGAATCGGCCAAGGCCAGCCAGAGCCTGCTGATCGGCGCCGCCCATGCCGGCAAGCGCCTGGTGGTGGTTGGTGATCGCGGCCACATTCTGTTCTCCGACGACCAGGGCAATACCTGGACCCAGGCCCGGGTACCCACCCGGCAACTGCTCACCGCCGTGTTCTTCCTTGACGACAAGCGCGGTTGGGCGGTCGGCCACGATGCGCAGATCCTCGCCAGCAGCGACGGCGGCGCGACCTGGAGCAAGCAGTTCGAAGACCTGTCCCGTGAAGCACCGCTGTTGGACATCACCTTCCTCGACGCCCAGCATGGCTTTGCCGTGGGCGCCTACGGCGCGCTGCTGGAAACCACTGATGGCGGCCAGCATTGGCAGGACATCGCCGAACGCCTGGACAATGCTGATCAGCTGCACCTCAACGGCATTACCCGGGTGCGCGATGCCGGCCTGTTCATCGTCGGTGAGCAGGGCGGCATGTACCGCTCCAGCGACGACGGCCAGACCTGGGCCAAGGTTCAGGGTCCCTACGAGGGGTCGCTGTTCGGGGTGATCGCGACCACCAAAGCCAATACATTGTTAGCCTATGGCCTGCGCGGCAACCTGTTCCGCTCCACCGACTTCGGTGACAGCTGGCAGCCGATCACGCTCAAGGCCGCCCGTGGTGCGCTCGAATTCGGCCTGGCAGGCGCTACGCTTGTCGAAGATGGCAGCCTGGTGCTGGTCGGCAATGGCGGCAGCGTGCTGCGCAGCACCGATGATGGCCAGACCTTCAGCGTCTACAACCGCAGCGACCGCATCGCCCTGGCCGGTGTCAGTGGCCTGGCCAATGGTGGTTTGCTGCTGGTGGGGCAGGGCGGTGTGCACCTGGCCAACGCCGAAGGTGCAGAACCGGCTGCCGGGGAGGTGCGTCCATGACCAGCAGGGAGAGCATTACCATGCACCCGCACCATCAGGACAAGGCCACGCTGCTTGAACGGCTGATCTTCAACAACCGCCCGGTGGTCATCGCCCTGTGCCTCTTGGTCAGCATCTTCCTGTTCTGGCAGGCCACGCAGATCCGTCCCTCGACCAGCTTCGAGAAGATGATCCCGCTGCAGCACCCGTTCATCGAACAGATGATGGAGCACCGCAACGACCTGGCCAACCTCGGCAACACCGTGCGCATTTCGGTCGAGGCGGTCAACGGCGACATCTTCGACAAGGACTACATGGAAACGCTGCGGCAGATCCATGACGAGGTGTTCTACATCCCCGGGGTCGACCGCGCCGGCCTCAAGTCGCTGTGGAGCCCGAGCGTGCGCTGGAGCGAGGTCACCGAGGAGGGCTTTTCCGGTGGTGAAGTCATCCCTAATACCTACAACGGCTCCCAGGACAGCCTCGACACCCTGCGCGACAACGTGCTCAAGTCTGGCCAGGTCGGGCGCCTGGTAGGCAACAACTTCAAGTCCAGCATCGTCGACGTGCCGCTGCTGGAGAGCTTCCCCGACCCGCAGGACCCTGGCAAGCAGGTCAAGCTCGATTACCAGCAGTTCTCGCACCAGCTGGAAGAGAAGATCCGCGACAAGTTCCAGGCACAGAACCCCAACGTGAAGATCCACATCATCGGCTTCGCCAAGAAGGTCGGCGACCTGATCGACGGCCTGGTCATGGTGGCGATGTTCTTCGGCGTGGCCCTGGTGATCACCTGGGTCCTGTTGTACTGGTTTACCTGGTGCATCCGCAGCACCATCGCCGTGCTCATCACCACCCTGGTGGCAGTGGTCTGGCAACTAGGCCTGATGCATGCCGTGGGCTTCGGCCTTGACCCGTACTCGATGCTGGTACCGTTCCTGATCTTCGCCATCGGCATTTCCCACGGGGTACAGAAGATCAACGGCATCGCCTTGCAGTCGAGTGACGCCGACAATGCCTTGACCGCCGCCCGGCGCACCTTCCGTCAGCTGTTCCTGCCGGGAATGATCGCCATCCTCGCCGACGCCGTGGGCTTCATCACCCTGCTGATCATCGACATCGGCGTGATCCGCGAACTGGCCATCGGCGCGTCCATCGGTGTGGCGGTGATCGTGTTCACCAACCTGATTCTGCTGCCGGTTGCCATTTCCTACGTCGGCATCAGCAAAAAGGCCATCGAGCGCAGCAAGAAGGACGCGACCCGCGAGCACCCGTTCTGGCGCCTGCTGTCGAACTTTGCCAGCGCCAAGGTGGCCCCGGTGTCCATCACCCTGGCACTGATCGCCTTCGCCGGCGGCCTGTGGTACAGCCAGAACCTGAAGATCGGCGACCTTGACCAGGGCGCGCCGGAGCTGCGCCCGGATTCGCGCTACAACCAGGACAACAACTTCATCATCAGTAATTATTCGACCAGTTCCGACGTACTGGTGATCATGGTCAAGACACCGGCAGAGAGCTGCTCGATCCACTCGACCATGGCGCCGATCGACGAGCTGATGTGGACCATGCAGAACACCCCCGGCGTGCAGTCGGCGATCTCCCTGGTGACCGTGTCCAAGCAGGTGATCAAGGGCATGAACGAGGGCAGCTTGAAGTGGGAGACGCTGTCACGCAACCCGGACATCCTCAACAACTCCATCGCCCGCGCCGATGGCCTGTACAACGCCGACTGCTCGCTGGCGCCGGTGCTGGTGTTCCTCAACGACCACAAGGCCGAGACCCTGGAACGCGTGACCGCCGTCGCCAAGGCGTTCGCCGACAGCCACGACAAGGAGGGCCTGCAGTTTTTGCTGGCGGCAGGTAACGCCGGGATCGAGGCGGCCACCAACGAGGTGATCAAGTCGGCCGAGCTGACCATCCTGATCCTGGTCTACCTGTGCGTGGCGGTGATGTGCATGATCACCTTCCGCTCGTTCGCCGCGACCCTGTGCATTGTGTTGCCGCTGGTGTTGACCTCGGTGCTGGGCAACGCGCTGATGGCGTTCATGGGCATCGGCGTCAAAGTGGCCACCTTGCCGGTGGTGGCCTTGGGAGTGGGCATTGGTGTGGACTACGGCATCTACATCTATAGCCGCCTGGAAAGCTTCCTGCGTGCTGGCCTGCCGCTGCAGGAGGCTTACTACCAGACCTTGCGCTCGACCGGTAAAGCGGTGCTGTTCACCGGCCTGTGCCTGGCGATCGGCGTGTGCACCTGGATCTTCTCGGCCATCAAGTTCCAGGCCGACATGGGCTTGATGCTGACCTTCATGCTGCTGTGGAACATGTTCGGCGCGCTGTGGCTGCTGCCGGCGCTGGCGCGGTTCCTGATCAAGCCGGAGAGGATGGTGGGCAAGGAGGGCGGTTCGATCTTCGCCCATTGAGCCATCACCGAGGGCCGCATTGCGGCCCTCGGGTTATACTGCCGGCTCATTTCTGATCGGTATTCCCATGTCCCCCCTCGCCACTGCCCTGCAATCCTGCGACATGCTGCTGATCGACGGCTTGCATGCCTTCGACTTCACGTGCGACGAAACCGGCCTGACCATCGAATGCATGGATGGCCGCCAGCTGCGCCGGTGGTCCTTCACTCCCGAGCAGATCGCTGCCGCCGTCGGTGCCGATGATCAATGGCAACTCGCCGATGCTCAGGGCGAGCATCGTCTAGTCTGTATGAGTGCCTTTCGCGCCCCGGATGAAGACGACGATGAAGCGGATCTGGACCAGCCTGCTGAGCGCTAGCCTGATGAGCCTGACAATCACCTCCCACGCCGCCACGTTGCTGGTGGGCAGCTACACCGATGGCCAGAGCCAGGGCATCTACCGCTACGCCTTCGACAGCAAGACCGGGCAGATCGACCCGACGCCGCAACAAGTGGTCAAGAGCGTCAGCCCGTCGTGGCTGGTCCTGTCGGCCGACCAGCGCCAGTTGTCCGCGGTCAATGAAACCGTCAATGGCCATGTCAGCAGCTTCAGTGTCAGTGCCAAGGGCGAGATCAAGCCGCTGAACCAGGTGGCCAGCCGTGGCGACGAGCCGACCCATGCCAGCCTGAGCCGTGACCAGCGCTACCTGTTCGTCGCCAACTACGCTGTCGCCGCCGACCCGGGCGGCAGCCTGGCGGTGATTCCGGTGACCAGGGACGGCAAGCTCAAGGACGTGGTGCAGCAGTTGCGGCACAAGCCCAGCGGCGTCAACCCCGAGCGCCAGGCCGGCGCCCATGTGCATTCATTGGTGCTGTCACCGGATGGCCAGCATCTGTATGCCTGCGACCTGGGCGCCGACAAGGTGTTCATCTATCGCTACGACGGCGCCAGCGTCGATCACCCGTTGAGCCCGGCGATCCCCGCTGCGGTCGATTTGCCGCCGGGCAGCGGGCCACGGCATCTGCTGTTTGATGCCAAGGGCCGGCATGCGTACCTGACGCTGGAAATGAGTGGTGAAGTGGTGATGTTCGAGGTCCGGGATGATGCCTTGCTGGAACGCCAGCGCTTGCCGCTGACCGAACAGCAGGATGCCGCCGCCAAGGCGTCCGGTGGGCTGCACCTGTCGGCGGACGGGCGCTTCCTGTATGTCAGCAATCGTGGCACGGTGAACGAGATCGTGGTGTTCAGCGTGGGCAAGGACGATGGCCAGCTGACCTTGCTGCAGCGCCGTTCGGTGGAAGGCGACCACCCGCGCGAATTCGCCCTGGACCCGAGCGACAACTTCCTGCTGGTGGCCAACCAGAAGAGCAACCAGATCGTGGTCATGCGCCGCGACCCGCGCAGCGGCAAGCTTGGCGAGACGGTACAGACCTTGCCCCAGGATGCGCCTTCGGACCTCAAGTTCATCGACTGACTATCGATGGCGGTGATAACGCCTACCAGCGCAATGAATTTCTGCGGCTGACCTCAGCGGCGTAAGTTTGACCCAAGGCCCAAGCGGCTGAATGTCAAACCCCATCTGTCGAGGTCAGCCACCATGAACTTCAATCTCTTCCCTGTGATTGCCGCATCTGCCATCTCCGCTTCCGTCGTGCTGCCGGCCCATGCCCATGCCGATACCCGCAAGGCCACGTCCACCCACAGCTACACCGAGCAGTACCTGCGCCAGAGCGCCAATTTCCATGCGGCCTTGAGTGGCAAGCACAGCCACTGACCCAGGCTGACCCGGCCCCTGCAGGAGCGGGTTTACCCGCGCAAAAGCCACCACGGTGGATGGCACCGGTTTCGCCGGTGTTCGCGGGTAAACCCGCTCCTACAGGGGCCGTGACATGCCTGAAGAAGATGTTTAGCGAGCCATCACTGACTTGAACAGGTCTGAAGCCAGCCACCCCTCCAGCCAGCTCCGCAGCCGCGGATAAGCCGCCTCGGCGAACCACTGCGGTTCGACCCCGGCAAACTGGCGCATCAGGGGCAACAGGGCGGCATCGGCCAGGCTCGGGTGAGCGGCCAGCAGATATGGCCGGCCGTCGAGCAGTTGTTCCAGCTCCGCCAGCCAGGCTTCGGCCTGCTGGCGATAGTGCTCGCGGGAATACTCAGGGTAGCGCTCGGCGTACTTGTACAGGTTCACCTGTGCCTTGAACGTGCTGTCATTGCGGGCGATCAGCACCTCGGCATGTTGCGCGGCGGCCGGGTCGGCGTGCAGGCGCCAATCTTGTGGGTCGTGTTGCTCGAGCGCCCAGCGCATGATGTCGAGGCTCTCTTCCAGTACTGCGGCGCCGGTATCCAGTACCGGCACCGTGCCCTTGGGTGACAAGGCCAGCAGTGCTGCCGGCTTGTTCTTCATCGCCACCTCGACGATCTCCACTGCACAACCGGCATAGCGCAGCGCCAGGCGCGCACGCATGGCCCACGGGCAGCGGCGGAACGAATAGAGGATCACCCGCACACCTCCACGTCGCTCAGGCCATTGCCCTGGCGGCGTACCTGAATCTGCACCGGAATGCGCTCGTGCATGTCCTGCACGTGGGAGATCACCGCGACCTTGCGGCCCTGCGCCTGCAGGCCGTCGAGGGCGTCCATGGCCAATTGCAGCGACTCAGGATCAAGGCTGCCGAAACCTTCATCGATGAACAGCGACTCGATGCGCAAGGTGCTCGAGGCCATCGATGCCAGGCCCAGGGCCAATGCCAGCGAGACCAGGAAGGTTTCACCGCCGGACAGCGAGTGCACCGAACGCAGTTCGTCGCCCATTTCGGTGTCCAGCACCAACAGGCCCAGGGCGCTGCCACCGCGCTTGAGGCGGTAGCGGCGCGCCAGCTGGCGCAGCTGGGCATTGGCATGGTGCAGCAGCAGGTCGAGGTTGTAGCCCTGGGCGATCTTGCGGAATACATCGCCGGAGGCCGAGCCGATCAGCGCATTCAGCCGCGCCCAGCGCTGCCATTGCTGGTGGGCCTGCTCGATTTCCCCGGCCAGCGCCTGGCTCGCCTGCTGGCGACGCTGATCGTCGGCCTGCTGCGCGCGCAATTCGGCGCATTGCTGCTCATGGCCGGCCAAGCGCTCGCGCAGTTCGCCCAGCGCTTGCTCAAGGTCTTCGGCCGACGCTTCGACGGTCATCTGCGCGGCGTGTTGCTGCAGGCGCTGGTCGCGTTCCTGGAGCAGCACACGGCTCTGCTCGACGGCCTTCTCGGCAAGTTGCAGGCGCTGGCGCAGCTCGCCCAACTGGGCGTCGTCGATAGCCAGCAGGCGATCCAGCCCGGCGTCGTCCAGCTCTGGATGCTCGGCGCGCCACTGGGCGATGTCGCCCCGCAGCTGCTGGTACTCGCTTTCCAGCGCCTGCTGTTGCTGGGTATTGGCCTTGATTTCACTGGCCAGTTGCACGCCCTGGGTGCGCAGATCCTGCAGGTCCTGGGCGCTTTGCGCATCGATGGCACGGGCCTGCTCCAGCTGGCTGTCCATGTGCTGCTGCCAGGCTTCGGCGCTGGCCTGCTCACCGAGCAGCTCGGCCAGCGCGGCCTGGGCCTGCTGGCGTTGGCTTTCGAGGGTGGCGAGCTGCTGCTGCACGTGTGCCAGGGTTTGCTCGCGGGCTTGCTGCTGATCGCGCAGCTTGTCCAGTTGCACCTGGCGTGCCTGCAGTTCTTCCTGCTCGTCCTTGCGCTGCTCCAGTTGCTGCAGCCGCTGGGCGATTTGCTGGTCGAGGGCCAGGAAAGCGTTGGCCGGATCATCACCGAGGGCTTTGAGCACATCACCCGGCAGCACGTTGGCCAGGCCGTCCAGGCCCTGCTTAAGCTGTTGTTCATCGCTGGCCAAGGCCTGGTGCTGCTGGTCGAGATGGCGCTGGGCCTGCTGTTGGGCCTCCTGCGCCGCCTGCAGTTGCTGGTTGAGGCGCGCGGCATCCTTTTGCAGGGCAAGCAGGGCACTCTGGCGCTTCTCGTCCTTGCCGATCTCTTCGTCCAGGCGCCGCAGCTGGCTGTCGAGCCAGGCGCTGCGGGCCTTGTCGTCCTGCGGGGCGAGGGCGGGCCAGAGGCTGTGCGCCTGCAGCTGGGCCACCAGCGGTTGCACCTGTTCGGCAAGTTGCTGCTGTTGCTGTTGATAGTCCTTGAGCTGAGCGTTGATCACGCCCAGCTGGGTGCGCAGGTCGACCAGCTTGCCGTTGAGGGTTTCGACCTGTTTCTGCGCGGTTGCTTCTTCAGCCTGGTCATGGCGACCGAGGCTTTGCAGCAGGGCCTCGGGTTGATGGAACGGGTGTTCGGCACTGCCACATACCGGGCAGGGTTCGCCGTCGCGTAACTGGGCGCGCAGCGCTTCGACGCTGTTGGTGCGCGCCAGGCGCTGGCGCTCCAGCAACTGCCGAGTGAGGTTGAGCGCTTGTTCGGCAGCTTCCAGCTCGGCCTTGGCCGCAGTGCCTTCGCCGATCAGTTGCTGGCGTTGCTGCATGGCCTGCTGCTGACGCTCACGCAGGGCATCTAGCTGCTGGCGCAGCTCCTGTTCACGGCCGTGCAGGCGCGACAGTTCTTCGACGGCGCGTTGCTGCTTGCGGTTGTCCTGCAGCATGTTGCCGAGCAGGTCGATCTGTTCGGCCAGGGCCTGTGGTTCGGCCTTGGCTTCGCGGAACAGCAGCTCGAAGTGCTCGCGCTGGGCCTGCAAGTGAACATTGGCCTGGCTGGCCTGGGCCTGCAGGCCAGGCAGCTCGTCGCGGCCCTTGGCCAGGCGGCCACCGATCAGCATCACCTGCTTGAGTTGTGGCAGATAGGCCTGCCAGGCATTGGCCAGGCCGGCCAAATGCTGGCTGTCGGCCAGGGCGCTGTCGATCTGGGCCAGTTGCTGCTGGCTGCGCTGCTGGTTTGCTTGCATTTGCTGCAGTTGCTGCTGGCCTTCGGCAAGCTGCTGCGTGGCCAGCTCCAAGGCGCTGCGCTGCCCCGCCAGTTCCTGGTCAAGACGTATCAGGTTGTCCTGGGCAGCGAAGGCCTGGCGCAGGCGCGGGGCATTTTCGCTGTGCAAGGCCTGGCGTTGTGCCAGGGCCTCGCGAGACGCCAGCGATGCGTGTTCCAGCGCTACGGTGCGCGTTTGCAATTCGGTTTGCTGGCGCTGTTGCTCGGCGATTTGTGCCGCGAGTGGTGCCAGTTGCGCGCCGAGCGTCTGCTGCCGGTGGAACTGGTGGCGCTGCGGCGCCAGGCGCTCCAGGCGTTGCAGGTCGAGGCGTTGCTCATCCAGCTGTTGCCAGTCGTGTTCGGCTGCTTGAAGGGTGGCGCTGGCTTCGCCGTGCTGGGCCTGCAGCTGGCGTTGTTCATTGAGCCAGTTGCGTTGCTGCTCGAGTTGGCGCTCGCCGGCCTGGTCGGCCTTGAACTGCTGCAATGCCTGTTCCACGCGCTGGTCGAGTTCGGCGCGGGCCTCTGCGGCCATCGGCAGGAGGTGGCTGGCACGCTCCTTGAGGGCGTTGTAGGTTTCTGCAGCGTCCCGCGCCTTGCTGAAGGCACGTTGGCCGAGGCGGGTATAGATGGCGGTGTTGGTGAGCTTTTCCAGCAGCTCGCTGCGTTCTTTGTCGTCGGCCTTGAGGAAGGCGCCGAACTCACTCTGTGCCAGCATCACCGCGCGGGTGAACTGCTCGAAATTCAGGCCCAGGCGGGCTTCGATCAGTTGCTTGTATTCGTTCTTGCCGCTGCCCAGCAGCTGTTCGCTGTCCAGGTCATACAGGCTCTGGCGGCTCAACTGCAGCTTGCCGTTGGCCTTGTCGCGGGCGCGGTTGGCTTCCCAGCGGGCGCGGTAGCGGTGGCCGTCGATGCCGACGAAGTCGACTTCGGCAAAGCCGCTGCCGGTGCCCCGGCGCAGCAGGTTGCGGGGGTCGGACGTGGGGATTTCGCCGTCGGCGTCCGGCACCTTGGCTTCGCGGCCGATGTCGCTCAGGCGCGGCACGGTACCGAACAAGGCCAGGCACAGGGCATCGAGCAGGGTGCTCTTGCCGGCGCCGGTAGGCCCGGTGATGGCGAACAGGCCGGCGCTGGCCAGCGGCTCGGCGGTGAAGTCGATATCGACCGGGCCGGCCAGGGATGCCAGGTTCTTCAGGCGGATGGCGAGAATCTTCATGGCTGTTCCTCTTCCAGCTGGACGTCCTGCAGCAGCAGGGCGAAATCGGCCAGGGCCTGCTCGTCGACGGGGTTGCCGTAGGCCTGTTCCCAGGCGCGGCTGAACAGGTCCTGCGGGGTCATCTGCGCCAACTCGACGAATTGCAGGTCGTCGTCTTCGCTGTTGGTGCGGCCGGCGTATTCGGCGCTGATGCGGATCAACCGTACGGCCTTGCCCTCAAGCGCGGCTTCGATCTGCTGGCGCAGGTCGGGTTGCGGCTCGTCGAGAACCACCCGCACCTCCAGCCAAGGCTGACGGTTGGGGTCTTCGAGCAGGTCGATCACCGGCAGCTCGGCCAGTTGTTCGAGCAGTTCGCCGAGCGGCGCCGGGCCGACCCGCTGCAGGGCCACCGCACGCGGTACCGGGCGCGGCTCGACGCTGACCAGCTCGCTGCCTTCGAGTTCGACTTCCAGCACCTGGTGCGAGTAGTTGATTTCGGCGAACGACAGCGGGATCGGCGAGCCGCTGTAGCGGATGCGGTTTTCGCGGTTGACCTTCTGCGGCTTGTGCAGGTGGCCGAGCGCCACGTAGCTGATCGACTTGTCGAACAGCTTGGCCGGCAAGGCCTCGGCGTTGCCGATGATCAGGCTGCGCTCGGAGTCCTCCGACACCGCGCCACCGGCCATGTGCGCATGGCTGATGGCGATCAGTGCCTGGTCTTTCTTGCGCTTTTTCTGCGCCGCGCCAATCAGCTGCTGGTGCACCTGGGTGATACCTTGCAGGTAGTCGTCGCCCAGTTGCGGGCCGGTCACTTCGGCCGGGCGCAGGAAGGGCAGGGCCAGGCACCAGGCGGCGACCTTGCCACGGCCGTTGGTCAGCGGGATCAACAGGCGCTCGGCATCCAGCTGGCCCTCGTCGAGCCAGTGCACCCGGCCCAGCGCGTGGGTGCGCAGGCGGCGCATGAGCGCGGCAGGCAATTCGATACGCGAGCCGGAGTCGTGGTTGCCGGCGATCATCACGATGTCCAGCTTCGGCTGCTGCTCATGGGCCTGGACGATGAAGTCGTAGAGCCGCTCCTGGGCTTTGACCGGCGGGTTGACCGTGTCGAAGATGTCGCCGGCGATCAGCAGCGCGTCCGGCTGGCGCAGGCGCAGTTGGCCGAGCAGCCAGTCGAGGAAGCAGGCGTGTTCGAAGTCGCGTTCCTGGCCGTGCAGGCTTTGGCCCAGGTGCCAGTCGGAGGTGTGAAACAGACGCATGGATGACCTGTTGGTGTCGAGTCAGCAAGCCGGGGCTTGGCTTGGGAGTGGGCGTTGCGCAAGGGCGGTATGGTAACCCAAGATGGGTTCGAATCACGATTGCGTCAGGGCTGCCAGATGCTTGGCGGGAGAAATTCAGCGCCTGTGAGATCGAGCGCCGCCCGCGCGGCGCATCGCGGATAAATCCGCTCCCACATTTGTTTCGGGCCAATCTCTCCTGTGAAGCCAACAGGGACCGCCTTGTTGGCATGGCGATGCATCTCGGTGGGCGCTGATGCCGTTCCACCTGTCTCCAGTCATGCACCAAGGCTGATCCTGTTGGCGGCACAGGACAGACTGGCCCGAAACAAATGTGGGAGCGGATTTATCCGCGATGCGCCGCGCGGGCGGCGCTCGATCTCAAGGGCGCTGAAAATCCCGAGGCATGCACCTCTGAGCCACACCCCTCACTTCGGATAAAGCGGCGGCAAGCTCCCACTCTCCCCAGCAGGCAACAACACCTGCTCCGCCGGCGGTATGGTCCCGATCGCCCGCCACAAATCCTCCCCCTGCCAATACTGCCCACTCTCGCTGTACAGCGCCCCATTCAACCCATCCAGCGCATCCGACAACGGCACGAACCGCGCCGCCATCTCGGCCAGGGTCTCCGGCTGCTGCCTCGCCCAGGCATCGAGCGCCTGGCGCGTAGCCTGTGGGTCGTTGGCCTGGCAGGCGCGCTTGAGATCGTCCAGCAAGGTACGCGGGCTCGGCCCGTTCTGCGCCGCACGCAGCACCGCCGGCTGCGAGCGGGCGCGCCACCACAGGGCGAAACCCAGCACGGTGGTCAGGGCGAACAGCAGGGTGGCGAGCTGCCAAGGCCAGAGCAACTGATTCGCGCCGCCAAGGTCGCCAACCGGGGTGTCGGCGCTCAGCGCCGGGTTGTCTTGCACATCCAGCGTGCGCGCCGGCAGGCTGCTGTGTTCCAGGTGGTCTTCGCGGGTGTTCCACCAGGTGACTTCCACAGCCGGCAGGGCCAGCTTGCCGCTGTGGGTCGGCACCAGCGCTTCACGCTCCTCGCGGTTGGCAGTCATGCCGCGTTCGTTGATCTCGTTGCGCAGCACCGGCTGGTCCGGGTAGCGGCGCAGGCCGACGATCTCGGTGGCGGGCAGTTGTGGCAGCTGGGTGCTCGACAGGCCTTCGGCGCGCAGGGTGATGCTGCGCGTCAATGAGTCGCCAATCTGAGGCTGCTGGCTCGCCGGGTCCGGGTTCCAGTGTTCTTCCAGGCTCAGGTCTCGCGCCGGCAGCCAGGGCACGTTGGCCGGCCAGGCAGCGGGGATGGGGCGGACTGCCAGGCGCAGCGGCAGCGAACTGACCTGCACCTGGCGGCCGACCCGGGCGGTGCCGGCGGGTTGCTGGCTGTTGTCGGCGGCGGTGGCAGTGAAGGTCAGCGGCGGGATGTCCAGCTCGCCGCTCTGCTGCGGGTACACCGCGTAGCGGGTTTCGATCACCCCGTGGCGCACGCCGTTGATTTCCTTCTCGTAAGTGCGCGACTCACCCAGCGGCTCGACCTTGGCATTCTCCAGCTGCAGTGGGCTCAGGCTGCTGTCGTCGTACAGCGACACCGAGTGGTAGATGCGCAGGGTCAGCACGGCCTGTGCCTGGACGTACACTTCGTTGCTGTCCAGGGTGGCTTCGACGAAGACTTGCGAGGCGACTTCCGGGCGGCTGCTGTCGGCCTGCAGCACTTGCAGGTCGATGGCCTGGCTGCGCGACTGGCCCAGTTGCAGCTCGGGAATACGCAGGCTGCCGCTGCGCCGGGGCAGCAGGGTGATGATCCAGCGGGTGCTGGCGCGGGTTTCGCCGTCGAGGGTGTGCAAGCTGTTCAACTGGCGCGTGCCGCGCACTTCGAAGTCGCCTTCCAGGGCACGCAAATCGGGCTTGCCGAACTGGGTCACGTCCTGGCTTTCGAGGGTCAGTTCGAGGGTTTCGCCGGCCTCCAGGCGCGTGCGGTCGACGCTGGCCTGCAGCGTGGGTAGGGCCTGGGCCATGACGGCCCACAACAGGCCGAGAACAAAGACGCCGAAGCGACTCATCGTGTGTTTTCCTGATGCAATTGCTGTTCATACCAGAATTTGCGCCGCAACAGCTCCGCCGGGTTGTCGGGGATCTCGCGCAGCCATTGTTCCAGAGCCTGACGCTGTTCGGCATCGAGGCTGGTCGATACCGGGCGCTGCGGCGGTTGGGTGATGCTGTCGTCATCGCCGCTCTGGTTGCCAGGCGCCGCCTGGCTGTTGTTGTCGCCTTCCCCGGTTTGTTCGGCGCTGGCCTGTTCCTCCCCGCTCGGCGTCCCTTGGCCAGGGCTGCTGGCCGAGCTGCTGTTGCCTTCGGTTTCGCTGCCCGGAGTGCCTTGGGCGTCGCTCTCGGCCGGTTGTTCCTCGGCCTGGGCCTCGCGTTGCTGCAGCAACTGTTGCACCAGCGCCTGGTTGGCCAGTGCCGGCTGCAGGTCGGGCTGGCGCTCCAGAGCCTGTTCGTAGGCATCCAGGGCGGCTTCCAGCTCGCCGCTACGGGCCAGGGCATTGCCTCGATTGTAGTGGGCTGCGGCGCTGTCGCCCTGGGCGAAGGCTTCGGCGGCAGCGGCATAGTCGCCGGCCTGGTACAGCGCCATGCCGCGCCATTGCGGGTCCTGGAAATGCCGGGCGGCGTCTGCCGGGCGCTGCTTGTCCAGTAGCATCTGGCCCTGTTGATCGGGGCGCAGCCACAGGTCGTTGAACTCGAAGGCCTGGCTCGGTTGTGGCAGGGCCAGCAGCAGCGGCAGGCAGAACAGCCAGCCGCGGCGCCCGGCACAGGCGGCCAGCAACAACAATGGCAGCAACAGCCAGTAGCCCTGGTCGGCCCAGCTGTCCAGCTGCAGGGTCTGGCCGGCGTCGTGCAGGCGGCGCGGGTTGTCGAACAGGCCAAGGCCGCGCAGGTCGAGATCGTCGATGCGGGCATGGCGGTAGCGCCCGCCGGTGCCGCTGATGAAGGCCTTGAGGCTGGCACTGTCGAGCCGTGGCAGGAGGATGCCCCCCTGGTCATCCTTGAGGTATTCGCCATTGGCCTGGCGCACCGGCGCGCCGTCGCCGGTGCCGATGCCAAGCATCAGCAGGCTCGGGCCCTGGCGGCCGAGAGCCTGGCTGATGCCCTGGCGCTCCGCTGCGCTCAGCGCCGAGCCGACCAGCAGCAGACGGCCCTGGCCGAGGCCACTCTGGGCCAGCAGGGCCAGGCCTTTTTGCACGGCCAGGTCGGCGCGTTGGCCCGGTTTGGGCATGATCGATGGGTCGATGGCTTCCAGCAGGTTGCGCGTGGTGCCGAGGTCATCCGACAGCGGCACCAGCGTGTGCGCACTGCCAGCGTAGACGATCAGCGCGGTCTGGCTGTCGTTACGGTGTTCGAGCAAGTCGAGGACCTTGCGCCGCGCCTGCTCCAGGCGGTTGGGCGGAACATCCTCGGCCAGCATCTGCGGGGTCAGCTCGAGCAGGATCACCAGCGGGTCGGCGGGGCGCTGGCGGGTTTCTTCCAGGCGCTGCCAGCTCGGCCCGAGCAGGGCCAGCACCACCAGCAACCAGGCCAGGCCCAGGGCCACCCAGGGCAACTTGCTGTTGCTGCCGCTGCCTCCGCCGAGCAGCACCGGGTGGAACGCTGGCGGCAGGATCATCTGCCAGCGCCCGGCACGTTTGCGCCGGTGCCAGAGCTTGAACAGCAGCCAGCCGAGCAGGGGCACGACCAGCAGCCAGAGCGGGCGCAACCATTGTGGCCAGAGATCGATCATCGCCGTTTCCTCAGGCGCAGGCGTTTCAGGCGCTGGCGCCATTCCGGATGGGGCTGCAGGAAGCGGGGTTTGCGCAGCACCTTGTGCAGCAGGTTGTCGGGCCATTGCACGGCCACCACCAGCAACACGCTGAGCAGCAGGGCCAAGGCCAGCGGCCAGGCATACAGGGCTTTGGCCGTACGCGCCTGGGTTGGCTGCTGGGCCACCGGTTCAAGCTGGTCGAGGGTGTCGCCGATGGCGTTCAGCTCAGCGCCGTCATGAGCGCGGAAGTAGGCGCCGTGGGTGATTTCGGCAATTTCCCTGAGTGACGCTTCGTCGAGGTCCAGGCTCGGGTTCAGGCCGAGCAGGCCGGGCGTACCGCTGGCCTCGGGGTTGGCACCGATGCCAATGGTGTAGATGCGCACGCCTTCCTGGGCAGCCAGGCGGGCGGCCGTCAGTGGGTGGATCTGCCCGCCGTTGTTGGCGCCATCGGTGACCAGCACCAATACCCGGCTTTGCGCCGGGCGCTGGCGCAGGCGCTTGACCGCCAGGCCGATGGCGTCGCCGATGGCGGTGTTCTTGCCGGCGATGCCGATCTGCGCCTCGTCGAGGAAGGTGCGCACGGTGCGCCGGTCGAAGGTCAGCGGGGCTTGCAGGTAGGCCTGGCTGCCAAACAGGATCAAACCGACACGGTCGCCTTCGCGGTCCTGCAGGAAGTCGCCGAGCAGTGCCTTGACCAGGTCGAGGCGGCTGATGTCTTCGTCTTTCCATTGCATGTCGGGGAAGTCCATCGAGCCCGAGACATCCACCGCCACCAGCAGGTCGCGGCCACTGGAGGCCACCGGCACCGGCTCGCCAAGCCATTGCGGGCGCGCGGCGGCCAGCAGCAGCAACAGCCAGATCACCACATACGGCGCCTGTTGGCGCAGGGTCGGCAGGTTCAGCCGTGCACGGCGCCCGGCCAGGCCCTCCAGTTCGTCGAGGAAACCGACCTTGAGCACCGGCTCGCCGCTGTCGGCGGCGGGCAGCAGCAGGCGCGCCAGCCACGGTAGCGGCAGCAGCACGAAGATCCACGGCCAGGCCAGTTCAAACATGTTTGCGAATCCAGGTTTCGACCGCCTGGCTGAGCCCGACGATCGCCTTGTCGTCGAGCTTGCACTCGGGCTTGTAGGCGCCTTCGACCAGCACCATCCAGCGGGTCAGGCCGGCGGCCGGGCAGCGGTTGTCGAGAAAGGCCAGCCACTGACGGCCGTTCAAGGTATGGCTGTTGGCGCCAGGGTAGTGGTTGCGGCACAGGCGCTTGAGCAGGGCGTTGATCTGCTGCAGCCAGGCGCCGGCCGGTGCGCCGTCGTAGGGGCGCGGCAGGCGGGCGAGTTCGGCCAGGGCTTCCAGGCGCACCGGGTCGAGCGGCAACTCGGCGCGCACCACCGGGCGCTTGCCCGGGCGCCAGCGGCGCAACCGCCACAGGCCCCAGACCAGCAGCGGCAACAGCGCAAGCAACAGCCACCAGCCCGGTGCCGGCGGCCACAGGCCGATCGCTGGCGGTGCGATCAGCGGTTGCAGCTGGTCCAACGGGTTCACTGGCCACTCCCAGGGCGCTGGGCGTTCAGGTATTCGCGCAGTTGTTCGATCATCTCGCTCTGGGTGCTCAGCGGCATCAGCAGCACGCGCAGCTTCTGTGCCATCAGCTCCCAGCGTTCGATGCGCGCTTCGGCCTGGTGACGGTAAGCCTGGCGCAGGTTGGCGTCGAGGGTGTCGAGCTCCAGCTGCGCGCCGCGTTGGGCGAAGCGCAGCAGGCCGGCGGCGGGCAGGGCGTGGTCGAGCGGGTCGGACACCGGCATCAGCAGCAGGTCGCAATGGCGCGAGAGCATGGCCAGGTGTTGCTCGGCCTGGGCGCTGAGCGAGCGTTCGTCGCAGATGACAATGGCCAGGCTGCCAGGGCGCAGCACCTCACGGGCGCGGCGCAGGGCCAGGCCAAGGCTGTCGGCCTGGGGCGCGGCTTCGGTGTGCAGGGCCTGGTTGACCTTGGCCAGGCGGTTGAGCAGCTGCAGCAGGCTCTGCTTGCTGCGCCGGGGTTTGATCTCGTGGTGCTCGTTATCGCCGAACACCAGCCCGCCGATACGGTCGTTGTGGCCCAGCGCGGCCCAGCCGAACAGCGCGGCAGCTTCGGCTGCGAGCACCGATTTGAACATCAGCCCCGAGCCGAAGAACAGGCGCTGGCTCTGCTCGACGAGGATGAAGATCGGCCGTTCGCGTTCTTCGTGGAACAGCTTGGTGTGCGGCTCCTGGGTGCGTGCGGTGACGCGCCAGTCGATGTTGCGTACATCGTCACCGGCCTGGTAGACGCGCACCTGGTCGAAGTCCACGCCTCGCCCGCGCAGCTTGGAATGGTGCAGGCCGACCAGCGGGCTGCGCTGGCCCGGGCGGGAAAACAGCTGGATCTCGCGCACGCGGTGGCGCATGTCGATCAGTTCGGCGAGGCCGATGCGGATGCCGGGTTCGGCCTGCAGCGCGGTGGGCATGGGTCAGGCGACGGCCACGACGTCGAGGATGCGCTGGACCACGCGGTCCTGGTCGATCCCCGCGGCTTCGGCTTCGAACGACAGGATGATGCGGTGGCGCAGTACATCGAACAGCACCGCCTGGATGTCCTCGGGGCTGACGAAGTCGCGCCCGGCCAGCCAGGCATGGGCACGGGCGCAGCGGTCAAGCGCGATCGAGCCGCGCGGGCTGGCACCGTAGGCGATCCAGTCGGCCAACTCGGCATCGAACTTGGCCGGGGTGCGGGTAGCCATCACCAGTTGCACCAGGTATTCCTCCACGGCGTCGGCCATGTACAGGCCGAGGATTTCCTTGCGCGCGGCAAAGATTGCCTGCTGGCTGACCCGACGCTCGGGCTTCACTTCGCCGCCCAGTGCTTCGCCACGGGCCTGGGCGAGGATACGGCGCTCTACGGCGGCATCGGGGAAGCCGATCTTCACGTGCATCAGGAAGCGGTCGAGCTGGGCTTCGGGCAGCGGGTAGGTGCCTTCCTGCTCGATCGGGTTCTGTGTGGCCATCACCAGGAACAGCGGCGACAGGTCGTAGGTGCTGCGGCCCACGCTGACCTGGCGTTCGGCCATGGCTTCGAGCAGCGCCGACTGCACCTTGGCCGGGGCACGGTTGATTTCATCGGCCAGCACCAGGTTGTGGAAGATCGGCCCCTGCTGGAACACGAAGCTGCCGGTTTCCGGGCGATAGATCTCGGTGCCGGTGATGTCGGCGGGGAGCAGGTCGGGGGTGAACTGGATGCGATGGAACTGCGCCTCGATGCCTTCGGCCAGCTCTTTGATGGCCTTGGTCTTGGCCAGCCCCGGCGCACCTTCGACCAGCATGTGGCCGTCGGCCAACAGCACGATCAACAGCCGCTCGACCAGCTTCTCCTGGCCTAGGATCTGGGAGGAAAGAAAGGTGCGTAGCGCGATCAGCGCTTCACGGTGTTCCATCGGCGGCGGTTCCTGGGTTTGCGCCAGGTCGCGGACGACCTGGCAGGGGCTGATACTTTAATCTATCCAGGGGGGCGCCGACCAATGAAGGGCGGGATTTTTATCGCTGCCACAGTCGCTGCAGGGCGCGCCCGCACGCTTTTCGGCTCAGTTCTTCGAGGTGGAGTGCTTGCGCCCCTGGTCGCACAGGGCGAACAGCACGACCAGCACCCCGGCGATTGCCAGGATCAGCGCTACGCCGTCGGTGGAATGGGTCGCCGAGCCGGCCACCAGGGCCAGGCCGCCCAGCGGTGCCAGGCCACCGGCCACCGCCGTGCCGATCTCACGGCCTGTACCGAAGCCCGAGGCGCGCGTTTGGGTCGGGAACTGGCGGCTGAGGAACGAGCCTTGCGGGGCGAACATCATCGGCGCGAGGATGCCGGTGCCGATCGCGATGGCAATGTAGATCTGGGTGGGCTCACCGGTGCCCAGCAGCTGCAGGAACGGGTAGGCGAACAGTGCCGACAGGCCCCCGCCGAGCATCAGCACGGTCTTGCTGCTCCAGCGGTCGCACAGCCAGCCGAAGAACGGCACGGCGAAGATCGCCACGAGGCTGGCGATGGTCACCGACAGCGAGGTGACATGCGCCTCCACGCCCTTGAACTGGGTCAGGTAGGCCAGCGAGAAGGTCTTGAAGATGTAGCTCAGGGCGTTGTAGCCGATGGCCACGAAGAACACCACGGCCAGGCCCTTGAGGTCGTTCCTGAACAACAGCTTCAATGGCGACACCTGTGGCTTGCTGCTGTCGGCCTTGTCCAGCTCCTTGAAGTCCGGTGTCTCCGGGATGCTCTTGCGCACCCACAGGCCGATCGCCACCAGGGCGATGCTGGCGATGAACGGGATGCGCCAGCCACCGGCCAGGAGGAATTCGTTACCGTTCATGGTCAGCAGGTACACCGTCAGCGACGACAGCAGCAGCCCCAGGTTCAGCCCCAGCGCCGGCCAGGCGCCCTGGCTGCCGCGCTTGCCTTCGCTGGCATGTTCATAGGAGGTGACCGCCGCGCCGGACAGCTCGGCACCCGCGCCCAGGCCCTGGATGATGCGGATCACCACCAGCAGGATCGGTGCCCAGATGCCGATGCTGGCGTAGCTTGGGATCAGCCCGATCAGCGCCGTGCACACGCCCATCATGCAGAAGGTGATCACCAGCACATGCTTGCGCCCGAAGCGGTCGCCCAGGTAGCCGAACAGAATGCCGCCGAAGGGGCGGGCAATGAAGCCGATGGCGAAGGTGGAGAAGGCCAGCAGCGAGGCCACCGCCGGGTTGCTGGCATCAAAGAAGATCTTCGAAAACACGATCGCGGCCATCGTCGCGTAGAGGTAGAAGTCGTACCACTCCAGCATCGAGCCGAAGATGGTCGCCGCCGCCACCTTGCGCAGGCGCTTGCGTTGCTGTTGCGGGGTCTCGTGCGCGGCCGGGGCCGCCTCATGTACCGACATGGGGGGTTCCTTATTGTCTTTGTAGTTGTGGGTGAAGCAGATTTCAGCGGGCCTTGAGGATCTTCGCGGCGATCATCTGGCCGATTGGAATGGCCGAGGTGGCAGCCGGCGACGGGGCATTGCAGACATGCACCATGCGCGGGGTCTCGGCGAACAGGAAGTCATGCACCAGGGTGCCGTCGCGCATCACCGCCTGGGCGCGAATACCCGCCTCGCAGGGCAGCAGGTCTTCCACTTGCAGCGACGGGCAGTACTTGCGGCACTGTTCCAGGTAGCCGCGCTTGAACAGCGAGTTCTTCATCTCGGTGGTGCCGGAGCCGAGGTTGTTCCAGAGGGTTTTCCAGAAGCCCGGGAAGCTGGCGTACTCGGCGACGTCGCGCCAGTTGAGCGAAAACTTGCGGTAGTTCTCGCGACCTAAGCCGAGCACGGCATTCGGGCCGACGGTAACGCTGCCGTCGATCATGCGCGTCAGGTGCACGCCGAGGAATGGCAGCTCCGGGTCGGGGATCGGGTAGATCAGGTGGTTGACGATCTGGTTCTTGCTGGCCGGCAGGCGGTAGTACTCACCGCGGAAGGGGATGATCTGATGCTCGATCTTCACCCCGGCCAGGCGCGCCAGGCGGTCGGACTGCAGGCCGGCGCAGGCCACCAGCTGGCGTGCGCGCCAGGTGTGGCTGTCGGTGGCGACGGCGACATGGTCGGCGTGCTCCTGGATGGCACGCACGCAGGTGGACAGGTGCACTTCGCCGCCAGCCTGGCGGATCACCTTGGCCATGGCGTTGCACACCTGGGTGTAGTCGACGATGCCGGTGGCGTCGAGGAACAGCGCGCCCTTGCCGACGATGTTCGGCTCACGTTCGGCAAGGGCGGCCGCACCCAGGCGCTCGACGTTCAGGCCGTTCTGTTGCGAGCGCTCGTACAGCGCCTGCATGCGTTGCACTTCCAGGTCGCTGGAGGCCACCAGCAGCTTGCCGCAGACTTCGAAGGCAATGCCGTGCTCGGTGCAGAAGTCCTTGGTCGCCTGGGCGCCGCGCTTGCACAGTTCGGCCTTGAGGCTGCCAGGCGCATAGTAGATGCCCGCATGGATCACCCCGCTGTTGTGGCCGGTCTGGTGGCGGCCGAGGCTGGCTTCCTTCTCCAGGATCAGCAGGGATGCGCCCGGGCGTTGTTCGAGCAGGGCCATCGCGGTGGCAAGGCCGACGATGCCGCCGCCGATGATGCAGTAGTCATAAGTCATGCAGGGGTACCTTGGTGTTCTTGTCGGTGGATCTGCTTATCAGGTTGTCAGACTAAGTAGTGCGTAAAAGGGCCCGTGGCAGGCCGCGTCGGATTCTCCGGGGTCAGTCGAGGGCGGGGAGGTCGATCTTCAGGCGCTTGGCCGAGGCGCGCAGGTGCGCTTCAGCGCAGGCTGCGGCGGCCTGGCGGTCGCCATCGGCGATGGCCCGGTACAGCGCCTGGTGTTCGCGGTTGGCATCGGCCGAACCGCCCACCGAGTGGGCTGCGGAGTTTTCCCAGGCGGTGCGCCGTGCGCTGGCCAGCTGGCCGCCGAGGAAGTCGTGGAAGGCCACGAAGTAATCGTTCTTGCTGGCTTCGGCAATCGCCCGGTGGAAGGCCACGTCGGCGGCCGAGGCGGTGGCGAAGTCGCTGCGCTTGTCGAGCATTTCCTGCAGGGCCTTGGCCATGTGCGCCAGGTCCTGCTCATCACGACGGCGGGCGGCGATGGCGGCGGCCTGGGTCTCGATCCACAGGCGCATTTCGAACATCTGCGTAAGGTCCGGCGTGCGGCCTTGGCTACCGGGGAAGCGGAACACGGTGCCGGCGGGTGTCTGCGAGATGTAGGAACCGAGCCCGCGACGGGCGATCAGCACGCCATCGGCCTTGAGCTGGGCCACGGCCTCGCGCACCACCGAGCGGCTGACGTTCAGCTGTTCGGCCAGTTGCTGTTCGGTGGGCAGGCGCGATTCGGCGGCCAGGCGACCGGAATCGATTTCGGCGCGGATGGCGCTGACGACCCGGTCTACCAAGGTGTCAGGGCGCTGGAGCTCTAGCATGGGAACGCTTGCCTAGTTATCAGGTTGTCAGACAATGCCTGTAGTGGGGGTGGCGTGTCAATGGGGTC